>JAJKIR010000169.1 GCA_021154325.1 Gemmatimonas sp. | reverse complement strand
GCTGGTCGCGTGCGGTGGAGACAGCGTAACAGGACCGAAGTCAGTAGCGGGCAGCTACACGCTGCGCACCGTCAACGGCGCCGCACTACCGGCGACCTATTTCCAGGACAACACTGAGAAGGACCAGTTCTTCGGCGGGACGATTACGCTCGCGGCGGATCATAGCTGGACTGGTACCCTGTCCGTGGACGCCACCGCAGTTCCCAGCGGCGCCAGCATCTTTCATGGACCTATACCGATCCATGGTACGTACTCGCTGAATGGCAGCTCCGTGAACCTCACGGACGGAGAGAACGCCCTCTCCTTCACCGGCACGGTCACCGGCGGAACGATGACGCTCGGCATCGAGCTCGGCGACATTCAGACCACCGCGCTGGTATTCAGCATGTAGGGTCGTTGTCCCTTCGCCCAGTTACCGCATCCGGCTTCGCCACACAGCGCTATCTGGCTCGCGCCATGCATGGCGAGATCGCGGTCGAGAGCGCAAGGGTGGTCGATGAAAAGGGCTGCGGTGCTGGCCATCGCCGGGGCGGGCGTCATCGCGGGCGCCGCATGGCCGGCGAGAAGCTACGTCGGGGGCGCGACGCTCCGCGTCTGCGCTGACCCGAACAATCTGCCCTTCTCCAACGAGCGGGGCGAAGGATTCGAGAATCGCATCGCGTCCCTTCTCGCGGGTGACCTGGGCGAGCGGGTGGAGTACACCTGGTGGGCGCAGCGCCGTGGCTTCGTTCGCAATACCCTCAATGCCCGGAGCTGCGACGTCATCCTCGGCGTGCCCGCGCATTATGAGATGGTACGAACGACGCGGCCGTACTATCGCTCGACGTACGTCTTCGTCACGCGCCGGGACCGCCGTCTTCACATCACCTCCCTCGACGATCCCGCTCTGCGAACGCTGCGCGTCGGCGTGCATCTCATCGGCGACGACTACGCCAACTCGCCCGCGGCACACTCACTCGCCAAGCGCGGCCTGGTCACGAATATCAGAGGCTATACGCTATACGGCGACTACTCCAAGCCGAATCCGCCAGCGCGTCTCATCGAGGCGGTCGCGAACAAGGAAGTCGATATCGCGGTCGCGTGGGGACCCCTCGCGGGCTACTTCGCCAAGCGCTCGTCGGTGCCATTGGATATCGCGCCCGTTTCGCCCTCACGCGACGGACCGCTGTCGTACGTGTTCGACATCGCCATGGGCGTGCGTCGGGGTGACAGCGCGCGCGCCGCGGCCCTCGATGCGGAGCTGACACGCCGGCGGCCGGAGATCGAGCGCATTCTCGGCGAGTACGGCGTTCCTCTGCTGTCGCGCTAACCGTTAGGCGGAACGCCGGATCGTCGGTGGCTGCGCACCTCGTCGGCCTCGTCGCCAGATATGGCTACGCGTTGATCGCGCTCTTCCTCTTCGGGGAGGGGTTGGCGATTCCCTTTCCCACGGACACCACCCTCGTCACCGCGTCGGCGCTCGCGGCGCGTGGTCACCTGTCACTCGTGCTCGTCTTCATCATCGCGACGCTCTCGACCACAGGCGGCACGATGGCCGCCTTCTACCTCGGCCGCAGCGGCTCGGGCTTTCTCGCGCGGCGCGCCCACGGCGGAGCCGGCGCGCTGCACCGCGCCCATCGCTTCTTCGAGCGCCACGGCGCGAGCGCTGTCCTCTTCGGCCGCTTCGTGCCTGTTGTGAGAATGCTCATCTCGTTCGTCGCCGGCGTGTCGTCGATGGACGCGCGGCGCTTCGCCGTGTACAACCTCGCCGGCGCCGCGATCTGGGCCGCCGCGTTCTGCGCCATCGGCTACTTCTTCGGGCATCACGCGTCAGCCTTCTACCACCAGCTGGTGCGCGCGGCGCTCGTCGTCGGCTTCGGCCTGGCGGCGCTCGTCACGCTCGCCGTCGCGGGCGGATGGCTCATCGAGGACGCAGACGCGGCCTGGCGCGCCGAAGGAACGATCTGGCATCGCGTCCTCATGTCCGCGCCCGTGCGGTGGCTCGCGCAGCGCTCTCCCGCCGCGCAGTCAGTACTCTTTCGACGCTTCTCTCCGGCTGACTATCTCGGGCTGAATCTCACGCTCGGACTGGGTGTGAGCTTCGTTCTCCTCCTCATCTTCGCGGCAATTGCTCAAAGCGTGCTGTCGCACTCGGCCATCGTCCGCTTCGATCTGGACCTCGCGGAAACGCTGCACGCCGGCGCGACGCCCCAGGGAATCGCGTTCTGGTATCTCGTAACGCGGTTCGGGACGTTCCCCGCCGTCGCGGTCGCTGGCGCCGGCTTCGCCGCTGCCTACACCTCGAGGCGTGGCTGGCTTCCCCTCGCCGGCTGGTTCGCCGCGCTCGCGGGCAACGAGCTGCTGGCGTGGGCGCTCAAGCACGCCATTCATAGGGAGCGGCCCATCTTCGAGGTCGCGTACGGCCGGGAGGCAACCTACAGCTTTCCGAGCAGCCACGTCCTCGGCGCGCTCGTCGGCTACGGCATGGTGGTCTATTTCGTCGTCTGCCTAACGAGGTCGCCGATCTGGCGCGCGACGGCCGCCGTCGCCGCGGGGGCGCTGGTCGTCGCCGTCGGCTTCAGCCGCCTGTACCTCGGCCTGCACTTCTTCAGCGACGTCGTAGGTGGGCTCGCTGCGGGCGCGGTGTGGCTCACCGCCTGTGTCACCGCGCTGGAGGTCGCGCGACAGCGTCAGGATGCCGCCGAGCGCGGGGCCGCTGCTCGCCACAATCCCGGTGACGTAGCGCAGCGAAGGTCGTGAGGTCCGGGCGTCAGCGGATCTTCACGGGTGCGAACTCGCCCTTCTGGTCGAAGGGAATGCGACGCGAGCCGATCGGTGTATTGGCGGTGATGTCGCCAACCAGCCGATACGGAACCATGCCGTAGCCGACGACGGAGCTCGCCGCCATCGCGATCCCGCGGAGGCTGACATCGAGCGGCAGCGCGACCATGAGCGAGTCGTGTCCGCCGACCGTTCGATGCAGGGTATCCGTACCGCGCGCCACCGCGATCGTGTCGCGCACGAACAGCTCGTACGTCATTGCGGAAGTAGACAGGCTGTACGGATTGGGATTGTGCACCAGGAGGTTCACCCGAACGCGCCCTCCGAATGGGCTGATGCTCTCGAGCGCGACGCCACGAAAGACCACTGTCGGCGCCGTGAAGAGATGCTTCGCGGCAGAGGCACAGCCGAGGGCGGCGAGCACGATCGCCGCCGCGCGAAGTCGAGAGCGTGAGCGCATGCCGACAATCTAGCGGGCGACGACTGGCGACCCGCCGAACCGCCCGGCATCATTCGTCCGTCACCCGCCTCCATTGGAGCTTTCGTGCTCAACGTTCGATCAGTCGGGCTCGCGCTCGCCGCGATGCTCGCCGCCACTGCCGCAAATGCGCAGCAGAATCGCGCCGATCTCGTTCTCCTTCACGGCGACATCTTCACCGTCGACTCGCAGCATCCTCGCGCCCAGGCGATTGCCGTGCGCGGAAATCGGATCGCGGCCGTCGGGAGCGACGCCGAAATTCAACCGTGGGTCGGCCCGAAGACGCGCGTCGTCGATCTCGAGGGTCGCCTCGCCATGCCCGGCTTCATCGATGGCCACGGCCATTACACCGGCCTCGGCGAGTCCAAGCTCGTGCTCGACCTCACCAAGGCGAAGAGCTGGGACGACATCGTCGCTCAGGTGCGCGACAAGGCGAAGGGCTCCAAACCAGGCACCCTGATCGAAGGTCGCGGATGGCACCAGGAAAAGTGGGACCGTGCGCCCCAACCCAACGTAGAGGGTGTGCCGCTCCACGCGTCTCTCGACGCCGTGAGTCCGCGCAATCCGGTGGTACTCGAGCATGCGAGCGGTCACGCGTCGTTCGTGAACGGAGCCGCGCTTCGACTCGCCGGCATTACGCGCGACACGCCCAACCCCGCTGGCGGCGAGATTGTGAAGGACTCCACCGGAGAGCCAACTGGACTTCTCAAGGAATCGGCGCAGGGGCTGATGGGCCGTGCGCGTGCGAAGCTCCCGCGTCTGACGAGAGCCGAGGAGGAGGCGCGCTTTCGCGAGATCGTGCGACTCGCCGGTGCCGATGCGCTGTCGAAGGGCGTGACGAGCTTTCACGACGCCGGCGCCAACTTCGCGACGATCGATGGATTCAAGCAGCTGGCTCGCGAGGCCAAGCTGCCGGTTCGATTGTACGTCATGGTGCGCTTCGAGCCTGATTCCGTCCTCGACGCGAAGCTGGACAGCTACCGCATGCTCGGTTTCGCCAATGGGATGCTCACCGTTCGCTCGATCAAGCAGCAGATCGACGGTGCGCTCGGCTCCCACGGCGCATGGCTTCTCGAGCCGTACACGGACCTGCCGACCAGCAGCGGCCTCACGCTGAAGCCCGTACCAGAGATCGAGAAGACGGCACGCATCGCGCTCAAGCACGACTTTCAAGTGAACATCCACGCCATCGGCGATCGCGCGAATCGCGAGGTGCTCGACGTGTATGAGCGCATCTTCCGCGACAATCCGGACAAGCACGATCTGCGCTGGCGCATCGAGCATGCGCAGCACATCGACCCCACGGACATCCCGCGGTTCAAGCAGCTCGGCGTGATCGCGTCGATGCAGGGCGTCCACACGATCTCCGATGGGCCGTGGGTCGCGAAGCGACTCGGCGAGGAGCGCGCGCGCCGCACGTCATATCTCTGGCGCTCGTTGATGGACGCGGGCGTCGTCGTCACCAATGGCACCGACACGCCGGTGGAGGATGTCGATCCGATCATGAGCTTCTACGGCAGCGTGTCGCGGAAGACGCGGGAGGGCACGGTGTTCGTGCCCGAGCAGCGCGTGACGCGCGAGGAAGCACTGCGCGCTTATACGCTGAACAACGCCTACTCGTCGTTCGAGGAGAAGGAGCTCGGATCGCTCACGCCGGGCAAGTACGCGGACATCGTCGTGCTCTCGAAGAACATCATGACGATACCGGAGGATGAGATCCCGACTTCACATGTCGATCTCACCATCCTTGGAGGCTCGATCAAGTACGACTGCTCGCGCTCCTGCCCGCAGTCGCGGCCAACGGCGTCGCGAGGCGGCGACGGATCGCGCTGACTTGCCGGGCGGGTGACGACGGGGCATGATATCCAGCCCCGACTTTCCGTCGCACCACCCTCTGGAGGTGCTCTCATGCGCTCTCCCCGCTATTCCATCGTCGCACTCCTGGCGCTGGCCGCCTGCACCACGAAGGAAGCCAGGCGCCCGGACAGCACCGCTCCCGCAACGGCGACCCTCGCCGGCAGCCCGGCACCCGATGTTGCAGCCGTTAGGCAGGCGATCGAGGCCGCTGGTACGCGCTTCAGCGCCGCCGTGCTCAAAGGGGATTCTGCGACGCTCGTTAGCTTCTACGCCGACGATGCGATACTGATGCCCGCCAATATGAAGGCCGCGCGCGGTCATGACGCGATCGCCAAAGCGTTAAGCGGGTTGATCGCCTCGATGCACCCTTCGTCATTCAAGCTGCAAACCCAGGACGTCATCGTTTCTGGTGACTACGCCATCGAGACCGGTTCGTTGGAGATTACGACCCACCCGGCGCGCCAGGGCGCCAAGCCCAGTCAAGATGTCGAGAAGTACGTCGCGGTCTGGAAGAAGCAGGCGGATGGCAGCTACAAACTCCTCCGCGATATTTCCAACAGCGACGAGCCTATGAGGTAGCTCCGTCGTCGTTCAGCGAATCGGAATCTCGACGCTCACATTCGAGACCGTCGTCACCGACGGGACCCGACTTGGCGCGATGTACGGCGAATCGAGATTCGTCAGTTCGATCCGGATCGCGTGATCGCCCGGAACACGCCAGAGATTCCCGTAAGTTGGGATCGTGAGGTCCTGCTCGCCGATCGGTGACGCGCCGTTGTCGGCGGTGTACGTGCCACGCGTGATCAGCTGACGCGTGCCGTCCGGAGCGACGTCGTACATCCGGATATCGAGTTGAACGCGGGGCGCCAATGATGACGCGTGCAGTCTCACGAGTGGGCAGCCCGCCACGAGCAGGTCGGCGCCACCATTGAGCTCCACCGCGGGCAGCGTGTACACCGCCATCGAGTTCTGCACCACAGGGGGCTCCGGCGGAGTCCCGGTGTACGGCTTCAGCTCCTCAGCGCCAGTCATCACGAAGGGATCCCAGAAGAAGCCGGCGAGCGGATCGCTTGCGGGGTTCACCAGCACCGCGGTTCCGCCGAAGGGATGGGCGACACGCGCTGTTGCCAGCGCATCGATCGTCGGAGCGGTGATCACGTTCGACGGGTCGAACGACTCCCCGCTCGGACGGGTGATTGCCGCATAAACGACATGCGCGGGCTCGAGTCCCTGACCCTTCAGGTAAAAAGCGAACCATTGTCGAATGAGACTCTCGACGTAGTTCACCTCGTCGACCTTGTTGGCTGCCCGCGGATGCCCGATGTCACCGAGGTAGAGAGCAATTGGGTACGCCGGATCCACAGCGCGCAGCGCGTTCACCATGCGCGCGGCCTCCGGCAACGGAAAGAGATCATCCGTAAATCCCTGAACCTCGAACACCGGAATGCGGTTCGCGGCGACACCACTCCAGAATGATTGCTGCCACCAGATCGAGCGGGCGCCCGCCAACCCGTGGACGATTTGAGCGTATGCTGGATCGCTCCCGTTAGGCTCCATGGCATTGATCCAGCTCTGCCAGGCGATGAGATAATCCGGATAGTTCGGGTATGGCCGATCGGGCGACTGGCGAAGGCCCGATGCGTACAATCCATTGATGTAGCTCAGCTTCGCGCTTCCGAGGCCGTCGATCGAGTTGCGGGGTCGCCCGTTAGGCAAGAGGGAGTAGAGTAGATCCGTCCACGGCACGATCGGCACGACGGTCCGGACGCGGACGGCCTTGCCCATCGGGCTGCTCCACGTCGGTTGGAGAGTTGTCAGCCAGGAATGGCCGCCGCCGTAAGAGGACCCTGTCACCGCGACCGCGTCGGCGTTGAGATGGAGCGGTCCCATGTCCACGATCTGCCCGACGAGGCTGCGCAGGTCGGCAATCTCCGCGTGGATATCGGCGAGATTCGCCTGCCCCCACGACTCGCCGAATCCGCGCGCGGAGTAACGGAGCACCGCGAGTCCGTCGTTGACCAACGCGTCCGCCACATCCCCCGAGCCAGTCTTGCTGCCAGCCCAGCCATGCATCAGGACCACGAGCGGAAACGGACCGCCGCCCGCGGGGACCTGAACGGTGACATCGAGCAGCGTTCCGTCCACGGCGCTCGGGAGAAAGCCGCTGCAGACGCGCGACTTGTCGCCGGCCTTTGAACAGTCGAGCCCTGGGGCCGTCATGCCGGCCCCGGTGAAGACGCCGAGGCGATAACTGTCGGGACCGAAATTTCGCGGTGATGGCGGACCGCTCTCGCCGGGGTCTGTAGCGAAGGATGGCCGAGACGGCCGCAGCTTCGGCTCGGTAGGCCTGTCGGTACAGGCGGCCAGGCTGGCAAGAGCGACTAGAGCGAGCACTATACGCGACATCGGGGCGCCTCAGGTCTGGCTTCGCCGCCCGATGGCGCAAAAACTGGCGCACCAGATGTTTCCGTGCGCGGGAATCGACCGGTTGTCAGTTCCCGGTAACGCCTTCAAAGGTCGCTAAACGCCAATGGCCGGAGAGAGCATCCTCCGGCCACCAGTCACACAGTCTCTCGAGCGCTATCGTGCTGTCAATCGCCCGTCTGTCCCGCGGACGCCCTGCCTAACGAGCGCGTCGATGCCCGCTCCGCGCGGACGTGGGTCAACCAGCCATGCGGGTCCTCCCGCTCACCCCGAACCGTCGAGAGGAAGAGCCGCTGAAGCTCCTTCGTCACCGGGCCAGGCTTCCCCTGCCCGACCGTGATCTTGTCGACGCTCCGGATCGGCGTGATCTCGGATGCAGTCCCCGAAAGGAAGACTTCATCCGCGACGTACAGCATCTCGCGCGGTAGCGGCTCCTCGCGAATCGAGATCCCGGCGTCGGCGGCGAGCGAGAGCACCGTCTCGCGGGTGATGCCTGGGAGAAGGGTGCCGTCGATCGGCGGCGTGTAGACGGTGCCCTTCCGGACGAGGAAGAGATTCTGTCCCGAGCCTTCGCTCAGCATGCCGTCCGTGCCTAACGCGATGGCCTCCGTGAATCCCTTCGCCAGCGCCTCCATCTTGATCAGCTGGCCGCCGAGATAGTTGCCGGCGATCTTGGCCATGGCGGGAATCGTGTTCGGGGCGACGCGATTCCAGCTCGCCACACACGCGTCGACGCCGTTCTCGAGCGCGCCCTCGCCGAGGTAGGCACCCCACGGCCAGCACGGGAGATAGACGTTGACCGGGCTCGCGAACGGCACCATGCCCGCCGCGCCGTAGCCGCGGACGATCATCGGCCGCAGATAGCAGGAGTCGAGCTCGTTGCGCTCCACCAGCTCGCAGCACGCCGCCACGAGATCGTCGATCGAATAGGCGAGGTCCATCCGGTAGATCTTCGCCGAATCGAGCATGCGCTGGAGATGGTCCTGCAGCCGGAAGATCGCCGGACCACGCGACGTGCTGTAGCAGCGAACGCCCTCGAAGACCGAGGAACCGAACTGCACGGAATGGGAGAGCACGTGTATCTGCGCGTCCGCCCAGCGAATGAATTCGCCGTCACGCCAGATCCAGTTCGTCTCGGTGAGCTTGTACACGAGGAAGAGGGGCTAGAGGAGGAAAATCTCGATTGATACAGCGTAGCGACGCCGTGCCGCCGGTGCCAGATCGAAACTGATGTGCGGCCTGGGCTGGCGCTCTGCCCGCATCCTCCGGCAGGACCCTTGCCAGCCTGGGCAACCGGCGGTCCGTCCTCGGCTCCGTGGGGTTCCGACCGGCGGCCGGTCAGATGCCTGGAACCACCGTCTCGCCGACGTGTAGGTAGGCAAGTCGGTGTTCCAGTTCTCTCATAAGGCGGTGCCGGGACATCGGCGCCGCCTTGCGCATTTCCGCCTGGTCCGGCCGCGGGAGCGCGCGACGCCGCTCAGTCATTGTTTTGAATTCTCTAACACGCTGAAGGTGAGTCGATATGTCTGTCTTCTCCTCGGGCGGGCGCCCGCGCGCGCTCGCCATCGCTGTCGGCAGCGCCACCGTGCTCGCTTCGGGTATTCTCACGGCGCTGCATGCCCAATCACTCCATCACTCGCCGGCCAGCAGTCATCCGGCGACGATGAACACCGCCTCCATCGCGCCCCTGATCGAGACGCAGAACGCCTTCGCGGCGGTGGCCTCGCAGGTAACGCCCGCGGTCGTGTCCATCCACATCGAGGGCACGCGGCCCGCTTCTCAGCGGATGCAAATGCCCGACATGCCCGACTTGCGGCAGTTCGGCTTCCCCGACATGGGAATTCCCTTCGGCGGCCAGCGTGGTGGAAAGCCGGCCGATCAGGTCGTCCACGCCTCGGGCTCCGGATTCATCGTCTCGAAGGACGGACTGATCCTCACCAACAACCACGTCGTCGCCGACGCGAACAAGGTGACAGTCATCCTCTCTGACCGGCGTGAGTTCGACGCCAAAGTCGTGGGGCGTGATCCCACCACCGACGTCGCCGTGATCAAGATCGACGGCGAAGACCTCCCCACCGTTCCGCTCGGCAATGACGAGACGGCACGTGTCGGCGATTGGGTGCTCGCCATCGGCAACCCCCTGGGCCTCGACTTCACTGTCACGCAGGGCATCGTCAGCGCGAAGGGACGCGGCGGCCTCGCGGGCCTCTATGATAGCCCGTATGCAGTTGTCGACTTCATTCAGACGGATGCCCCGATCAACCCCGGCAATTCGGGTGGTCCGCTCGTCAACGTGCGTGGCGAGGTGGTCGGCATGAACGCCGCCATCGCGAGCCCAACCGGCACCTACGCGGGCTACGGCTTCGCGATCCCGGTGACGCTCGTTCAGGACGTGATGAATCAGATCGTGAAGTACGGCCACGTCCGCCGCGGCGTTCTCGGCCTGCAGCTGGCCGAGGTCACGCAGAAGGACGCGCTGAGCGACAAGCTGGCGCAAGGCGGCGTACCGCAGATTCGCGGTGCGCTCGTGGCCGAGTTCCCGAAGGATGTCTCGAGCCCGGCGAAGGCTGCCGGGATCACGAAGGGCGACATCATCGTCAACGCCAATGGCCACGACATCGACCACGTCGCGACGCTGCAGCGTGTAATCCGCTCACAGCGTCCCGGGGACGTCGTCTCGCTGACCCTTATCAGGCAGGGGACGGAGCGCACGGTCCAGGTGAAGCTGGCCGAGGCGCCCGCCGAGGAGTCGCCGAAGGTGGCAGCGCGCTAGGAGCAAAGAGTAGAGAGTGGAGAGTAGAGAGTGAACTGCACACCGTTCACTCTCTACTCTCCACTCTCTACCGCTTCAGTCGCAACACAGTCCGGGTGCTGGCCTGGCCTACTCGGTCCACGGCGCTCACCGCGACGATGTCCGTTCCGCCGCTGCTGTCGGGGAGTGTGAGCTCGCGCGTTCCAGCGGGAAGGATCGTCGTCTTCCAGCGCTCGTCGGCATCACGTGTCTGCACGACCCAGAGCGCGACCTGCGCGCTATCGCCCGCCGCGATCTTGAGGGTGAGACGTTCGCCGTCCGTCGTGTTCACTTCGGCTACTGGCGGCGCCGGTGGCTTGCCCTCGAGCCAAGCCATCTCCGGCGTCAGCGCCGGCTCGCGATAGCTGTCTGCCTGCAGCCGGTCGCCTAACGATCCGGAGAGCGGCCCCGCATTCGCCACGAGCGAGCCGAGGCGGAAATGGATGTGGCCGTTGGACTCGACGCTTCCCTCGCGCGAGTCGCGCAGCATCGAGATTTGCCGCGGAATCTCCTCGAACGGCCAGGCGGGACGTCCCACCGCACCAGCCGTGTAGAGGCCCGGCCAGAGATGCCGCCCCATTGGATTCTGCGTGCGCCACCACGCATCCAGCGCGCGGAAGCGATTCTCCGCCGCGTCCACCTGCCAGTAGAGCTGGGGAGCCATATAGTCGAGCCACCCCTCACGCAGCCATTTCCGAGAATCGGCGTAGGTCTCACGGAAGGAATCGAGGCCGTCGATTCCCTGCGGATAGCCAGGACGCCAGATGCCGAAGGGGCTGATGCCGACCGCGACCCACGGCTTGGCGACGTGCACCCGCTTGTAGAGCTCGGCCACGAAGTAGTCGATGTTGTGTCGGCGCCAGTCGTCGCGGTTGGTCCAGTGCTCCTTGCGTCCGTACTTGATCCACGACGCATGGTCCGGGAAGTCGAGTTCGCGGACGATCTTGATCGTGTGGCGGTGGCGGCCCCGTCCCACCCGGCGGTAGCGCGTTCGCGTTTCGCGATAGGGATAGAAGAAGTCATCGAGATGCACGCCATCGATGTCGTACCGCTGCACGACGTCGATGACCGTCGCCAGTATTGCCTCGCGGGCTTTGGGAATGCCGGGATCGATCCACTGCTGCCGGCCATAGCGGCGCACCCAGTCGGGATGTTCGCGCGTGACATGGTTGCGAGCGGCGCGAATGCCCCCGTCGAGCGACGCACGGAACGGGTTGAACCAGGCATGCACCTGGATGCCACGCGCGTGTGCTTCGCGCACGACTACGGTGAGCGGATCGTAGCCTGGATTCAGGCCCTGATGGCCCGTCAGCTTCGCCGACCAGGGCGCGAGCGGCGTTGCATACAGCGCGTCGCCGCTCAGCCTCACGTGAAAGATGATTGCGTTGAGCCCGATCGCCCGCGCCCGATCGAGGAGCGTGATCAGCTCGCGCTGCTGCTGCTCCGCCGACAGTCCGGCGCGCGACGGCCAGTCACCATCGGCCGCGGGGCTCAACCAGGCGCCCCGGAACTCCCGCGTGATTATCGGCGGGAACACCGTGCTGTCGCGGAGCGCGACCCGGGACATGTCGCGCGGCGCACCCTGCGGGATGACGCCCTGAGTGCCCGCACCCCGCGCGTTGCCAAGGAGGAGCCCGGCCGCGGTGGCGACGGAGGACGTCCCACGTCGAACCCGACGGGTGAGCATGGAGAGCAACGTCAAGCGAGGCGGCATTTCCTGGATCGTCGGATTCTGCGTGCGACACCGAGTGGCGAGATCCCTCTGGACCAAGCCCGGTGTCGCGGTCACGCCTACCAGACGACCGGTAGCGAGCTCAGGTCAGCGCGCCAATCAGTCGTCTCGCCCGACTCGAGCGCCGGCCGTCGCGATTCGCGACGGAACCGCGCGGCGGGCGTTCTCGTTAGGCGGCCGCGGGGCAGTGTTTGGGAGACCCTGCGCTCCGATGGGCGAATTGGCTCTTCGCGTGTCTCGAGGGGTACATCCACAGGCGCGGAGCTCGCGCGAATACCACTCTCGAGGACGCTATGCCCGGACACGCACGATTCATTGTCGCCGCCGTTAGTCTTGCCGCGCTCGCCGCGTGCGGCCGGACCGCGCCTGCGAGCGACGCCGCTCTTCAGCGCGACCTGGATCTGGCGAAAGGCCAGGGACTCGAGCTGGCGCCGCAGGGCGACGCTCGCTCGACGTTGTCGGCAGACGAGCTGGTCCCGTCCGGCAATCGCACGAAGTCGACAGTGCAGACAGCCTCGAAGGCGGCCACGCCGCGGCGTGCGACTCCGACTCAGAGCGAACCGAAGGTAGCCCAGCGCGAGAGCCCGGCGATCCCAGCGGTGGCGGCACCGCAGTCAAATGACAGCGTCGTCGCGATCGCACCAGCGACTCCGCGGCCCTCGGCAGCCGGCGCGATCTCCCCTCCGCCTCCCGGCGGTTACAAGACCATGGGTGAACTGATCCGCAAGGCCCCGTTTCCGATCAATCCGTGAGCCACGCGCTCCGATGAGAGTTCGCTAAAGCGGAGCAACTTCACGGGATCGGGGAAGGACGATCGAAGGAAGCATCATCGAAGCGGGCGCGCACTGCGCGCCCGCTTGCCTTTTTCCGACGCGCTCTTCACGGCGCGCTCTTCCTCGTTGCTCGTACTTTCACAATTCTTACACAGTCCCCCCGTTGTCGTCGCCCTTCACGGAGTCCATGATTGCGGCGTGCTTCCCCCCTTCCTCCGGCGGCTCACGCTGCCATCGTCCTTTCGCTTTCGCGTCCCGCTGATCGTTCTACTCGCGAGCATCGGACTCACCGCGCTCGCGGTCGTCGATGCGCAGCGCGCCGTACGGTCGCAGCAGGCCGTGACCCAGCGCGCGCTCCGCGAGTACGCGACCTTCGCCGCCTGGAGCTACGCCCAGCACCTGAACGAGCTCCTGACGTCGCTGCTCCGCGAGTCCCTCGGCGCCGTGAACCACGGCGACAACATGCACACCTCGCGGCGGATCCCCGAAGCACGCGAGCTCGCGCACTACCTCCCGTGGGACGTGCAGTGCATGTGTCACCGCGCCCGGAACGGCCCCAACCCCTCGACCTTCTTCGGTCTCAAGATTGGCTCCGACCGGCTCGACGTCGGACTCAACACCCACAATGATCCGATGGACGGCTGGGAGGTCGATCGACCGATGCCCCAGCCGCTCGCGATGGGTTTCGCCGGCGACTACTCGCCTAACGAGAAGCGGTGGCTCGTGGACACGCTCACGCGTCGCATCCGCCGAGCAGGGCAGGTCGATCACGGCTACACGCTGATCGTGGGGGAGACGAGCGAGGGGCCACTGCTCGCGGCGTACACGCTGATGCCGACGTCGTGGGGTGACACGATGGTGTACGGCGCGCGCTACTCGACGCAGGCGGTGACGCAGCTACTCTCCGGTGTGCTCGACGGTGGCGGGCTCCTTCCCGCGACATTCACGAAGGGCCGCCGCAATCGTGACGTCCTCGCGGTGCGCGTGCGCGACCGCTCCGGGCACAGTCTCTTCGACTCCGCGCCCGGACTCACGTCGCCTCTCGAAGCTCATATCGACCTCCCGGGCCGAGCCGGCGCGTTGGGCATCGACGCGATCATACGACCGGAAGTTGCCGGAACGCTCATCATCGGCGGCGCGCCACCGTCGCACCTCCCCTTCCTCCTCGGACTGCTCGGCCTCGCCGCGGCCCTGGCCGTGGTCGCCGTCGCGCAGCTTCGGCGCGAGGGGGAGCTGGCGCGCCTGCAGGCTGATTTCGTCTCGAGCGTGTCGCACGAGCTGCGCACGCCGCTCGCGCAGATCAAGCTCTATCTCGAGACACTCCGGCTCGGCCGCGCGAGGACCGACGCGGAGCGGGCGTGGTCCCTCGGCCACATCGATCGGGAGACGACGCGACTGCACCACCTCGTGGAGAACGTGCTGCGCTTCTCCCGCTTCGGGCGCGGCGACACCACCATCGCCACGCCCGCAAATCTCGCCGACGAGGTGGAGCGCGTCGTGGACGAGTTCCGGCCGTTGGCGGCGTCGCGGCGCGCGCGACTCGTCGCGACGATCGCCGCCCGGCCGACGTTGGCGATGCGGCCGGAGGCGCTCCGCCACGTGCTGCTCAATCTGCTCGACAACGCAGTGAAGTACGGGCCTAACGAGCAGACCGTGCGCGTCGCGCTCGACGTGCGCGATGGCGAGGTCATACTTAGCGTCGCCGACGAGGGGCCCGGCGTGCCGGTGCGCGAGCGCGAGCAGATCTGGGCGCCCTTTCTGCGCGGCGCGGCGGCGCGGGCGAAGGGAGGCAGCGGCATCGGCCTGACGATCGTCCGCGAAGTCGTTGAGCAACACGGCGGCCGCTGCTGGGTGGAGCCGGCGTCATCCGACGGCGGCGCGCGCTTCCTCGTCACGCTGCCCCTGCAGCCCGTCCCCGCTTCGAATGGCGAGGCCGTGCGCACTGAGCCGACATGGCAAAGGTCCTGATCGTCGAGGACAACGCCGATCTCGCGGCGGGAATCGAGTACAACCTCAGCCTCGAAGGCTACGAGACCTGTATCGCCGAAGACGGACGTCGTGCGCTCATGGTGGCCGAGCAGTGGACGCCGGACGTCATCCTGCTCGACCTGATGCTCCCGGAGCTCGACGGCTACCAGGTGCTCCAGACGTTGCGGAGCCGCGGCGTGAAAACACCGGTGGTGATACTCACGGCGCGCGGCGAGGAAGCGGACAAGGTGCGCGGCTTTCGCCTCGACGCCGATCAGTACGTCACGAAGCCCTTCGGCGTGCTCGAGCTGCTCGAGCGCGTTCGCGCGCTCATTCGCCGCAGCGCGCGCGACAGCACCGCGGGCGCACACCCCCTCCTGCGTTTCGGTGACGTTATCGTCGATACGAGCTCGCGCGCGGTCACGCGGAACGGCACTCCCTGCCCGCTGACGCCAAAGGCCTACGAGCTCCTCCTCGCCCTCGTCCGCCGCAACGGCGCCGTCGCCACGCGGAACGAGCTGCTGAAAGAGGTCTGGGGCTACAGCGCGTTCGTCACGACCCGAACCGTCGACTCCCATGTCGCCGAGCTGCGGCGAAAGGTCGAGCACGATCCGGCCAATCCGAGGTTCGTGAAGACGGTCTGGAAGGTTGGCTACCGATTCGAGCGCTGACTGGAGCTGGGGAAAAGCTGGAAAGAACGCGCGAGAAAAGACGCGCTAGAAAAGACGCGCTAGAAAAGACGCGCGAGAAAGGGCGCGCGAGAAACGGCGCGCGAGATACGGCGCGCCCTTCCAGTGTGTCCTTCCAGTGTGTCCTTCACAGAACTAACACAACTCAGGAACCTTTCACCGACCACTCCCCGCCTCCTGGCACGTAGCATGGATCCGCCCTTCCACCCGGAGCCTCACGTGCGCCGTTCCTCCCTCGTCCTCGCCGCCGTCATCGTCGCCTCGTTAGGCATTGGTCGCCCCGCCGCCGCGCAGCGCGACCAGATCTTGGTCAATACCGCCTGGCTCGCGAAACATCTCAAGGATCCCAACCTCGTGTTGCTGCACGTCGGAACGAACGGCGAGTACGGCGCCATGCACATTCCCGGCGCGCGTTTCGTCGGCCTCGACGACATTTCCGTCTCCGAGCACACCCAGCAGGGGCTGATGCTCGAGATGCCGACCGCCGAATCACTTCGTGAGCGGCTGCAGAAGCTCGGGATCTCGAACGACTCGCGCATCGTTGTCTACTATGGCACCGACTGGGTGTCGCCAGCCACGCGCGTCGTCTTCACCCTCGATTACGCCGGCCTCGGCACCCAGACCGCGCTCCTCGACGGCGGCATGCCGGCATGGATCCGGGACGGCAATAAGGTGACGGACAAGGCTGCGCCCCTGCGCGTCGGCACGCTCGCGCCACTCCACATCAAGCCGATCGTCGTCGACGCCGCCTACGTGAAGGAGCACATCGGAAAGCCCGGCGTCTCCGTCGTCGATGGCCGCGACGCGTCCTTCTACGATGGCGTCCAGCAGGGCAACACCCATGGCGCCGCGCAGCGAGCCGGCCACATCGCGGGCGCGAAGAGCGTTCCTTTCACGGAGATCGCGTACGACAACCTCCTCGTGAAGTCGCCTAACGAGCTGGCGGCGCTCTTCGCGAAAGCCGGGGTGCAGCCGGGAGACACCATCATCGGCTACTGCCACGTCGGCCAGCAGGCTACGGCAATGCTCTTCGCCGCGCGATCGCTTGGCCATCCGGTGCTGCTGTACGACGGCTCCTTCCAGGATTGGTCCCGTTTGACGCCGGCCGAGTCGTATCCCGTCGAGACGTCGGCAAAGAAGGGCCAACAGTGAGCTCACGAGCGCTGTGCGCGAGCCCGCGACCGTACGCCAATCCGTACGTCGCGGGGGTTGCGCTCGGGCTCGTCCTCCTCGCCGCGTTCGTCGTCATGGGACGTGGGCTTGGTGCTTCGGGCGCGTTCGCGAGCAGTGCCGCCGGCGTCGTCTCCGCCGCCGCGCCTGCGTCGGCTCGCGCCAATCCCTACTTCGCGCGCTATCTGGGCGGCGACGGGCCGTGGCTCGAGTGGCTCGTGATCGAGATTGTCGGGGTCGGCATCGGCGGGTTCCTGTCCGCGCTCGCTGCACACCGCCTGTGTATCAAAATCGAGCGCGGGCCGCGACTGACATCGGGTGCCCGCCTGACCGCGGCCTTCGGTGGTGGCGCGGTGATGGGCCTCGGCGCCGTGCTCGCGCGCGGATGTACGAGCGGCCAGGCGCTGACCGGCGGCGCGCTGCTGAGCGTGGGGAGCTGGCTCTTCATCGCCGGTGCCTTCGGCGCCGCGTACCTCGTCGCGCCGCTCTTACGGAGACTCTGGACGTGACGGC
>JAJKIR010000168.1 GCA_021154325.1 Gemmatimonas sp. | reverse complement strand
GGACTCGGCTCGCGATTCAATTTTTGACGCAGGATCTCCGAGGCTTTGATGATGCGCGAGAGATCGGCGGTGCGATTCAATGGAACGCGAACCGTGCGACCCTGACGCGCGAGCGCCGAGAGAATAGCCTGACGAATCCACCACACGGCGTACGAGATGAACTTGACGCCCTGATCGGGATCGAACTTCCGAGCAGCAGTGAGCAGGCCGACGTTTCCCTCGCCGATGAGATCGATGAGGGGAAGTCCGCGATTCTGGTATTTCTTTGCGACGGAGATGACGAAGCGAAGGTTGCGCTTCACCAGCTCTTGGAGAGCGTCCTGGTCGCCAGCACGAATCTTCCGCGCAAGATCGATCTCCTCGGTCCCCTTGAGCAGCGGATACGTGCTGACTTCATAGAGGTACTGATCGAGGATATCGCGCTCCGGTTCACTGGGAGCGATTCCCGCGGGAGCCGCACGGCGGCGACGACGCTTTAGTTCGGTCATTGGTGCTTGGCCTCGCGCTTTCGGCGCAGTCGAGGTAGGCATCTATGAGCGGCGACGGTGATGTTGCATGGCGTCGCATCTCTACGGTTAGCAACCGCGATCGCGACGGATCTGCGGTGCCGTTCGAGGTCGGCGACGACCCCAAAGGCGCTGCAAAATACTGGCCGCAGACGTTTTCGCTAGACCCAATTCGTTGACACGCGATATACACGCGGCTATACTTGGCGGTTCCGGACGGAAGCCCTGTTCGCACCGCATGCGACCGTCTCCGGGGGCGTAGCTCAGTTGGGAGAGCGCTTGAATGGCATTCAAGAGGTCAGGGGTTCGATTCCCCTCGCCTCCATTGCCGCGGATTTCCTTCCAGCACCGCGGTTGCAGCATGGACTCGCTGGGTTCAGACCGGTGCGAACGCAGTAGCTGTTCTGAACGGTTGCGTCGTCTGCGGGAATAGCTCAGTTGGTAGAGCACAACCTTGCCAAGGTTGGGGTCGCGGGTTCGAGTCCCGTTTCCCGCTCTCGCGGTGGTTGTTGTCGAGTGATGCACGGACGAGTGTCCAGCGAGGGCGGTTAGCTCAGTTGGTTAGAGCGCCACGTTGACATCGTGGAGGTCACAAGTTCGAGTCTTGTACCGCCCACTCCGCCGCAGCGAATGTCGCTGCGGCTTTTTTCTTTTGTCAGTGACTGCGAGCACTAGGCTTCGCTGAATTCTCTGCCGCCGAGCGGAACAGGAGTGAGCGCAAGGCGCGAGCGACTTCCAATGCGCTTGACTGGTTTTTGGGCGAGGTTAATTTCCGAGACTGCACAACGATGCGCCGTACCAGTGCGTCGTTGCACACTCGTGCGCCGCTTCGGCGGCTGCAACGTCATGTCGGCGCCCGTAGCTCAATTGGATAGAGCATCTGACTACGGATCAGAAGGTTGGAGGTTCGAGTCCTTCCGGGCGCGTCGCACGACGCGATCATTGCCAGTTCGGCGGGGCGTAGCTTAGCCCGGTAGAGCGCCTGCTTCGGGAGCAGGAGGTCGCTGGTTCAAATCCAGTCGCCCCGACCATTGCACGAGCCCCAATGCGCCAGATCTCTGGCCCGTTGGGGCTCGATGCGTTCGCCGCAGCTGCCTAACGGTTCAGCTCAGCCTAACGAGCCCGGCGGCGGCCGCTCGCGAGTGGGACTGCCTCGCAGGGGGCTCCCCACCGTTTCGTTGACCCCGACCTGGGCCACTGATAGCTTTCCGACCGCAGTACCCCGCGCGCGTAGCTCAGCTGGATAGAGCGTCGGCCTCCGGAGCCGAAGGTCACAGGTTCGAATCCTGTCGCGCGCGCTGGCCGCGCTTCCGCTCCCTGTCGGCGAGCCCAATGGCCCTCCAGCACCCCTTCGGGGCGCTCCTGCGCCGCACGGCGTGGTCCGAGCCTTGCCCAGCCCAACAGGTAATTCCCTCAACATCCGGATCCTTCGACACCGATGCCTCGGCGGGCAAGCTGGAGTGAGTTGGCCATCGGGCTCGTAAGCTTCGCCGTGCTCGTCGGCGCGAGCTTGTGCGTGCTCGTCTTCGCGCGCGTCGGTCGCCTTCATGGAAGCACCTTCCGCCTCTACGCCTTCACCGGCGAGGCCAGAGGCGTGATTCGTGGCTCCGAGGTCTGGCTTGGCGGCCAAAAAGTCGGCGTCGTGAAGGACATTCAGTTCATGCCCGCGGGCCGGCCAGTTTCCGAACGTGTGCTCATCTCCATGGATGTGCTCTCGAGTGCGAAACAGGGCATCCGGAACAACTCCACGGCGCAGGTCCGTTCCGGGGGCACCCTCATTAGCTCGCCGGTCGTGTATCTCACGATCGGTACGACCGCCGCCGCCGTAGTCGCCTCGGGAGATACCATTCGGACGTTGCCGCAATCGGATCTCGAGACGATGACATCGCAGTTCGCCATCGCGTCGCGAGAATTTCCGGCGATCATCAGCAACGTCAAGCTCCTCAACAATCAGCTGCACAGCGTTCACGGCACTCTCGGCGCCATGGGCATCGAGCACGGAGGCGTCGAGCTCGTACGGGCGCGTCGTCAAGCCATGCAAATCGCCGCGAAGTTGACGAGCCCCAGCGGAACTATCGGCTCCGCGCTGGCTCCCGAGAGCGGTCTCACCGATCGAGCTCGGCGCGTGATGGCGCGCGCAGATTCCGTTCGCGCTCTGATTACAAGTCAGAACGCCTCGCTCGGCCGCTTTCGCCGCGATTCCACGCTCCTGCGGGAAGTCGCCGATATTCGCAATGAGCTCGACATCATTCGCGCGCGATTGGCGTCTTCCAGGGGCACCCTCGGCCGGGCGCGAGCGGACTCCGCGCTCTTCGAGGCGATCGCCGGCGCGCAGCGTGAGATGACGCTCATCATGGCCGACGTTCATCGCCGCCCACTTCGCTACATCCATTTCTGATCGCTTCTCGGCGCCCTTGACCGTCCCTCGGGGTGCCGATAGCTTCGCATGACTTTCGACCTCCCCCGCCCCGCCGCCGAAGGCGGCCGCCCGCTCCGTCGCGGTGCCGCTTACTCGACCCGCTCGCACCGGTCCTCGCGCGCGTTCCCGCGTCATTTCATCCGCACATCTCGCGACGCATGCTCTCGTCGCCGCCTTCGTCCGTGAATATCGCCGAGCTGAAACGAAAGTCTCACTCGGAGCTTGGTGAGCTCGCCGATACCCTCGGCGCGGAGAATGATTCCGGACTTCGAAAGCAGGATCTCATCTTCCGGATCGAGCAACGGCTGCTTGATCGCGGCGAGACGCTCACGGGCGAGGGCGTCCTCGAGGTCCTGCCGGAAGGCTACGGCTTTCTGCGGAGCCAGGACTGGAACTATCTCTACGGACCCGACGACATCTACGTCTCGCCTTCGCAGATCAAGCGCTTCGACCTCCGCACCGGCGACACGGTGCGCGGCCAAGTCCGACCGCCAAAGGAGTGGGAGCGTTATCTCGCACTCCTCAAAGTCGAGTCGATCAACGGTGACGAGCCGGAGCGCGCGAAGACGCGTATCGCGTTCGACAATCTCCGGCCACGCTATCCCGAGGGTCGCCTGCGGCTGGAGACGAGCGATGGGGATCTCAGCATGCGCGTCGTCGATCTCATCGCTCCAATCGGCAAGGGACAGCGCGGTCTGATCGTCTCCCCGCCGCGCGCCGGCAAGACCATCCTCATGCAGAAGATGGCCAACGCCATCAGGGAGAATCATCCCGAGGTCGCGCTCATCGTGCTCCTCATCGACGAGCGGCCGGAAGAGGTTACGGACATGCAGGCGAATGTGAACGCCGAGATCATCAGCTCCACTTTCGATGAGGCGCCCGATCGCCATGTCCAGGTCGCCGACATGGTGATCGAGAAAGCGAAACGACTCGTGGAGCACGGAAAAGACGTCGTCATTCTCCTCGATTCGCTGACGCGTCTGGCCCGAGCGCACAATGTCGTGATCAAGAACTCCGGAAAGATCCTTTCCGGCGGCGTCGACTCGAAGGCGTTGGAGAAGCCGAAGCGGTTCTTCGGCGCCGCACGCAACACGGAGGAGGGCGGCTCCCTCACGATCGTCGCGACCGCGCTGGTAGAGACGGGTTCGCGAATGGACGAAGTGATCTTCGAGGAGTTCAAGGGCACTGGCAACATGGAGCTCATCCTCGATCGCAAGATTGCCGATCGACGTGTCTTTCCGGCGATCGACATCAATCGCTCCGGCACCCGCCGCGAAGAGCTGCTCCTCAATCAGGAGGAGCTCAACCGCGTCTACCTGCTTCGCAACTTTCTCTCGGACATGCCGGAGGTCGACGCGATTGAGTTCTTACTCAAGCAGATGGCGCGGTCGCGTAACAATCGCGAGTTCTTCCAGCAGATGGTGCAGGGCACCTAGCCAGCGCCGTGGCAAGTGACCGCGGGAGGCTGTTGGCCGTCGACTATGGCGAGCGGCGGATAGGCCTCGCCATCAGTGACCCCACCGGCATCATTGCTTCGCCCGCCGGCTTCATTCTGCGGCGTGCCGGCAAGCGACCGCCCGTCGCCGAGCTCGTGCGGCGCGCGGTCGCGCTCGAGGCACGTGGGTTCGTCCTGGGGCTGCCGCTCGACGAAAACGGAGACGACACGGAGCGCGCGACAGAAGTGCGACGGATAGCCGAGGAATTGCACCGAAGAACCGGGTTACCGGTGGAGCTGGTCGACGAGCGCTTCACCACCGCAGCCGCTCTGCGCGCCATTCGCGAGATGGGTGGCTCGACTCGGCATCGCAAGGGAGACGTGGATGCTCTCGCTGCCACGATGTTGCTGCAGCATGCGCTCGCGCGAACGAGCTGACGCGATCGGCGCGCGCCGAAGGAGCTGGCGCCAGATCGCCGCGGTGGCCGTGATCGCCGTCGGCTGCGGGGGCGGCACAGGACGTCCCGTTCGTGTCACCGTTCCGGCGGGTGCATCGTTAGGCGTGGCGGCCGATTCGCTCGCCCATGCGGGCGTCATCGGTTCGGCCCGGGTATTCCGACTCTACGCGCTGGTCCGGCACGACGACCGCAAGATCAAGGCAGGCACGTACATGCTCCGGCGCAACAGCAGCTACGGTGCGACGCTCGACGCGATCCGCGGCGGCAAGGGCCTGGTGCACTCGGTCACCATCCCGGAGGGCTATTCGCTCGGACAGATCGTTCCACTTCTCGTGAGCAAGCTGGGGCTGTCCGCCGAGTCGCTTGGAGTCGCCGTGCGGGACACGGCGTTGCTCCATCGACTCGACATTCCGACGGAGACGATCGAAGGATACCTCTTTCCCGACACGTACATCTTTCCCGAACAGACGAGTGCGCGCGCGGCGATCGCGATCGGCGTCAGGCGATTCGAGCAGGTCTGGCAACCCGAATGGACGACGCGCCTGGATACGCTCGGACTCTCTCGCCACGATGTTATGACCCTCGCCTCCATCGTCGAGAAAGAGGCGCGCCTGCCGGAGGAGAGGCCGGTAATCGCGGCGGTGTATCTGAACCGGCTGCGCAGTCACATGCTGCTTCAGGCCGACCCGACGGTGCAGTACGCGCTCGGAGAACACCAGAATCGCGTGCTCTACAAGCATCTGGAGGTCGAGTCGGCGTACAACACGTACAAGCATCCCGGACTCCCGCCTGGCCCAATTGCCTCGCCCGGCCGAGCGAGCATCGTGGCGGCATTGTATCCGGCAAACGTGCCATATCTGTATTTCGTCGCGCTACCCGACGGCCATCACGAGTTTCGCAATGACTTCGCCGGGCACGAGAGCGCGCGACGCCTCGCCCGACAGGCGTGGGATTCCGTCTCGACCACGGTTCGCCGCGATAGTGGCCCGAGTGACAGCCGACGGCGCCGGCGCGGACATTGAGCTCGCGCCCTCGTTATGCAGCGTGATCTGCTTCGGCTCGTCGCGATCACGGACAACCTGCGTGACGGGATCAATGGGCTGGCGCGTCGCGCGGTCGCCTCAAAACGCGGGGGCGCCACGATGATCCAGCTGCGACTGCCTGACGAGGGCGCTCGGACGCTGACCGCAGCCGCGCGAGAGCTGATCGCGGCCGTCGACGTTCCGGTTGTCGTGCACGGACGCATCGACGTGGCGCTCGCGGCTGGCGCTGCAGGCGTGCATCTTGGCGTCGACGACATCGCTGTCGCCGAGGTTCGTCGCCTCTGCGGTGCAGACTTCGTGATCGGACGGTCGGCGGGAACGGAGGAGGATGTGCGCCGCGCCGATGGGGCCGACTACGTCGCGCTCGGTCCCGCCTTCGATGTCGATCCGCGTCGGCCCGGACGCGCACTCGGAATGAGCGCGCTCGAACGGTTGACGCGCGCGGCGGTCATGCCGGTAATCGCGGTTGGCGGTATTTCGCCGGCGACGGCGCCGGACGCTATGCGCGCCGGCGCCTGCGGTATCGCCTTGATCAGCGGGATCTTTGGATCTCCCGATCCCGAGACGGCGGCTCGCGAACTTCGTTCCGCCATCGAAAGGTGACGTCGGGAGTGAACGACTCCCGATTTCCCCGTCGACGGTCCTCATGGTTCGTGCGCGGTTTGCGACGAAATGCACGCTCCTGGGCAACGATGCAGTCGAAGACCGGCGGTAGCAGCATCAGGTCGACGAGACTGGGATCGAACTGAGTTCCTCGCCCGGACGCGATTACCTGCGCGGCTGATGCCACGCCGCGGCCGCTGCGATAGCGGCGATTGTGCGTCACGGCGTCATAGGTGTCGGCGAGTGTCACGATGCGTGCTGCCAGCGGTATGGCCGGGCCGCGAAGACAGTTGGGGTATCCTGTTCCATCCCAACGCTCATGGTGACTGAGCACGCCTTCAGCCAGCTCCGGATAGAACGGTGTCAGCGGAGCGAGGACCGCGGCGCCGCGTCTCGGGTGGGTTGCGATGGCGCGTCTCTCCGCCGGCGTGAGGTGCGTGTCCTCGTGGATAATGTCGAACAGCGCCTCGTGAATCTTGCCGATGTCATGAAAGAGCGCGACGCGCTCGACGACCTTTCGCTCGTGTTCGTCGAGTTGCGCCGCGTCCGCGAGCACGAGCGCATATGCTGCAACTCGGCGAACGTGAGCACCCGTGTCTGCGTCGTTCGCGTCGATGGCATTGAGTAGGGCCTCGAGGCTCGCGGCGGCAAAACGTTCGGCGGCTTGACGGCGGCGTCGTTCACGGATGAGCAGGATGCCGGTGAGGATTCCGGCAGTTGCGGCAAGGGTGGATCGCATGGTGCGAGAGAGGGCAAGATTCGTACGTTTTCAACTTGGCATCCCTGGCACATGGGGGGAAACGACGAACGCCCTCGCCGGGTGAGGGCGAGGGCGTTCGGACTGGAGAAGCCGGCGGTGGCCTACTCTCCCGCGCTCTCTCGAGCGGAGTACCATCGGC
>JAJKIR010000167.1 GCA_021154325.1 Gemmatimonas sp. | reverse complement strand
GCGCCGAGAAAGGCGCGCGAGAAAAAGCGCGCGAGAAAAGGCGTGCGAGGAAGAGCGCGCGAGGAAGAGCGCGCGAGGAAGAGAGGGTAGCGCGGCCAGCGAGCTGACCGCGCCGGATCGCTACTTCTCTGGACGCTGATCGATTACCGAACCGCCACTCGCCTCATTGCCCCAACCGGCGCTCCCGCCGCGGTCCGAGCCACTGGTGCTATCGGGCTGTGACGGTGGTTGCGTGTCCGTCCTCTCGGTTCCGCGGCCTCGACCGTGAGCGCCATGCGCCTTTGCATCGGCAGAGTCGTTCGCGGTGATCCTCTCATCGCCGGTGACCTTCTCTGGCTCCTCGGCGCCCTGCGTCGCGGCCTTCGCTCCCGACAGATTGTGATCGGCACGTCCGACATTTCGCTCGCTCTCGCGCATTGCATCCTCCGTTGAAGAAGCGCACGGCAACGCAACAGGCGTTCCGTTCGCCCCCTTCGGCACTTTGAAGAACATCGGCTTCCCGAGCCGAGAAACGGCGTCGAGAAACGGCGCCGAGACCGGCGCGCGAGAAAGGGCGCGCGAGGAAGAGCGCGCGGGGAGAGGCGCGCGAGAAAGGCGCCGCCGCGCTGAGCGAAAGCGGAATCAGAGAGATACACGCCGAAGTAAAATGACGGCGCGCGCAGCGCGACCGCAGGTATCGTCGCCTATGGATTCGGGCGAACCACTCCGACTGCTCGAGGCTGCACGGCTGTACGGAGAGCAATGCGTCAAGATCGCGCATGACTTGCCACGCCGGTCACCTGCGGGTCTTCGCCGGCAGCTTGCCAAGGCGGCTCAAGCGGTCAGCGACCTGCTTGCTGAGGGACTCGGACGCGAAACGGCAGCGGAGAAGATTCGCTACTGCCTCATGTCAAAGGGCGAGCTGGAAGAGAGTCAAAACCAACTGCGCCGCTGCGTGCGGCTAGATCTCATTAACGAGAAGACATTCTACAGGTCCTGGAACTTGGCGGTTGTCGTCTGCAGGATGGAGGATGGGCTCATCGCGCACCTGCGCAAAGAAACCTGATGTAGCGGGGCGGCTGCGCTCTTCCTCGCACGCTCTTCCTCGCGCGCTCTTTCTCACGTCCTCTTGTCGCCACCAGTACCCTTCGGCCGTGAAGAAAATCGGCTTCCTTTCGTTTGGTCATTGGGCTACGACACGCCACTCCGCCGCGCGATCCGCGCGCGATGTTCTGCAGCAGTCGATCGAGCTGGCCGTCGCGGCAGAGCAGCTTGGCGCTGACGGCGCCTACTTTCGCGTGCATCACTTCGCGCAGCAGCTTGCATCCCCCTTCCCTCTTCTCGCAGCCGTTGGCGCGAGGACGAGCCGCATCGAGATCGGAACGGCCGTCATCGACATGCGGTACGAGAATCCGTTCTACATGGTGGAGGACGCGGGCGCGGCCGATCTGATCAGCAACGGCCGTCTCCAGCTCGGAATCAGCCGCGGCTCGCCGGAACAGGTCATCGAAGGCTGGCGTCACTTCGGCTACGCACCGCCGGAGGGAGGAACCGACGCAGACCTGGGCCGTCGTCAGGCAGAAGTCTTTCTCGAGCTGTTGAAGGGAGAAGGATTCGCCAAGCCCAATCCGAGGCCCATGTTCCCGAACCCACCCGGGCTGCTTCGGCTCGAGCCACATTCGCCGGGACTGCGCGATCGCATCTGGTGGGGCTCAGCGTCCAATGCGACTGCGATCTGGGCCGCGCAGCATGGGATGAACCTGCAAAGCTCCACGCTCAAGGCGGACGAGTCAGGCGAGCCCTTTCACGTCCAGCAGGCTCGCCAGATCCGCCACTTCCGACAGGCATGGACCGAAGCAGGCCATTCACGAGTGCCGCGCGTGTCGGTCTCTCGATCGATCTTCGCGCTGATGAACGATCTCGACCGCGCCTACTTCGGTCGCGATGAAAGCAGCGACCAGAGAGGCGTCATCGATAACATGCGGGCCGTCTTTGGTCGGTCCTATGCCGGCGAGCCAGACGTGTTGGTCGAAGAGCTGAAACAGGACGAGGCCATCGCCGAAGCGGATACCCTGCTGCTCACTGTGCCCAACATGCTGGGTGTCGAATACAACGCGCACGTGATCGAGTCGATCCTCACCCACCTCGCACCCGCTCTGGGCTGGCGATAGCCGCCATCCGTCGAGCGCGCGCAGCCTCTCTACGTCATTCCCCGGGGTGCGCCTACGTGATCGTGCTTATCGATCTCGTTATGCGTCACGTTAGGTTCGCGGCGTTCGAGTTGCGGCCCAACCCCTTCCCCTTGAGGCACCTATGCGGCAGGCACTTCTGGCTCTTCTCGCGGCAGCGCTGGCGACCGGCGGATGTACCGATGCGTCCCCGCTCGATCCCTCCATCTCGCCCGCGGGCGCCACCGTCACGAGCTCGTCGACCACAACGCCCGCCGCATGGGGCAAGATCGTAGAGGGTGAGACCGGCCCCGGGTCACTCTACGCGTTCTACATCCCCAACAACTGGAACAAGGCCGTGGTCTACTACGTCCACGGTATCCGGACGCCCCAGTCGGACATCACGCTGGATGATCAGGACAACTTCTTCCAGGTACGCGACGCGCTCGTGTCGCAGGGCTACGCCTTCGCCTACTCGAGCTTCTCCGAGAACGGCCTCGCCGTGAAAGACGGTGCCCAGCGCACGCATCAACTGGCCGGCCTGATCAATGGCCAGCTTCCCTCACGGCCGGAGCGAAGCTACCTCGCCGGCTACTCCCTCGGCGCCCTCATCGCCCTGGATCTGGCTGAGCAATTTCCCAAGCAGTACGACGGGGTGCTCACGATGTGCGGGATGGTGGGCGGCACGCCTCTCGAGCTTCAGTACGTCGGCGACGTGCGCGCACTGTTCGACTACTTCTATCCCGGCGTCCTCCCCGGAAACGTGATCTCGGTGCCCGAGTCGCCAATGTCCATCGCCGAGCTGCAGTCACGTGTCGTGGGCGCGATCTCCAGCAATCCACTCGGCTTGTATGCGATTGCGAGCACGGCGCAGACACCGCTCGCCTTCGCGCCAATCGGCAGTGTCACGAATCCCTCGAGCGTGGCCTTCCAGACGTTGGTGGGCTCGTTGATCAATGCGTTGTACTATCAGCTCGTCGGTACTCCGGACGTGGTCGATCGCACGCACGGCCACTCGCCTTACGAGAACACAGGCCGGCAATACACGCTCGGTACGGCCGTGATTCCGAATCCTGGGTTGCTCAGCGCACTGATTGGCGGGGCCAACGCAAACGTGACGCGCTACGATTCGCCCGTCGATGCCGAGAACTACCTCGGACAGTACTATGTGCCGACGGGCAACCTGCGCATACCGGTTGTGAGTGTCCACAACGTCTTCGATCCTCTCGTGCCATTCTTCCACGAGGCGGCGCTTGGTCAGATCGCCGGATCGGCCGGTACGTCGAACCTGCTTCTCCAGCGCGGCGTGCCTAACTATGGCCACTGCAACTTTCCCACCCCGCTGGTGCTGAGCTCCTTCCAGACGCTCGTCGGCTGGGTGGCGACGGGAATCAAGCCAGCAAGTTGATGAGCGAGAGCGCGAGCGTCGCCAGACGCTCCGCGTGAATGCCGGACCACACGTCCGCACGGCGCCTAACGGGCGCATGTGCGGACGCGTTGTTTGCACCCTGCGATCTGTCAGTGCGCAGGTGGCTCACGACCGAGAGTGTAGAAGTCTCTCAATACCGGCGCGAGAGCCTCAGCCGCGCCAGACACGTCGTGACTCTGGCCGGGCAGGAGCAGTGCGCGCGCATTCGGTAGGTCTCTCGCGACGCGTTCCACCGCTTGCCGGATGAATGCCGGGCTCTTGGCGCCGCCGATGACAAGCGTCGGAACCCGGATATCAATCGCGCGGAGATTCACCACCGAATGATCGCCGAGGATCGCGAGATCGTAGGGCAGCGTGTGCGCCACCGACATGACCTTGGTCCAGGTGCGCCGCATGAGCACTGGCATCAACATCACCAAAACTCGCGGCGTGCCGAGCATCGCGGCCAGGAAGTAGCACGCGGCGCCGGCACTGTCGCCTGCCGCGACGAGCGAGTCGACCGCACGCCTCGCCTCACCGAATGGCGGTCCGCCGGGCCTGACCGCGTCGAGTGGCGGCTCGTATAGCACGAGGCTGCGGATTGGCAGTCCGGCCGCGACGCCCTGCATTGCCAGGACAGCCCCAGAGGATGAACCGAAGACGAACGCGGAATCGCCCGCTTGGCGGATAACGGCCTTCAAATCTTCGATCTCACGATCGATCGCGTACGGCTTGGTGTCACCGCTCTCGCCCCGTCCACGCCGGTCGTACGCGTACACAGTGAAATCTGAAGCGAGAGCTGTTGCGATATCGCGGCTCGGTCCATTCTCGCGAAAGCAGAGCGCTCCGTCGACCAGGATGAGCGCCGGGCCGCGCCCAAGCTTGGTGAAGGCGATCGGCGTGCCATCCTTGGATTTCACGGTACCAGTCGTCGTCATCGATCCCACAGTCTCTCCTTTGCGAGTTGCCGCGGCCACCAGCGCTGCGACCGCAGTGACAAGACCCATCGCGATGAACAGCCACCGCTTCGAGCAATGGCTCGTGCCTGCAGTCATGTCGGCCTCGCGAGAAACGCACTGAGGTTCTCCAGCGATCGGATGGTTCCAGCGTCAACGCGCATGCGAAGGAGCGCGTCCCGATCAGCCTTCGACGAGCACGTGATCGTCATGACGAGCCGCGTCACGCCCTGATGCTCATGAAACTGCAGCGTCCCGATCGAAACTCCGCCGGAAGGACTCGGCGTCGTGAAGACGAGGCGGCTCGGTGGCGTGATTTCGCGATACACACCAGCAAAAACGTGTGCCGATCCGTCCGCGTTCTTCTGGTGCTCGAAACGGAACGCGCCGCCCGGCCGCGGGTCGATCTCACACCGCGCGAGCCGGCGGCGGCTCGGGTCCCACCACTCCGCGACCTGCTCCGCCTTCGTCCACGCGTCGAACACCCTTTCTCGCGGCGCGTCAAACGATCGGGTGATCTGGATGTCGAAGTCGGACGGGAGTGCGGCTTCCGTCGGCGTTCTGCTGTCGATCATTTCTTTCTCCTGCGTCGAAGGTCCGTCTCGAAAGGCGGATGCGTCGCCAGATAATCGTCGAGGCTCGCGAAACGCTCTTCCCACAGCTGTCGATACGCCTCGAGCCAGCGATCGAGCTCGCGGAGTGGCTTCGCCACGAGCGTACGCGGACGTCGCTGCGCGTCGCGGCCACGCGCGACGAGACCCGCACGCTCGAGCACCTTGAGGTGTTTCGAGATCGTCGGCTGACTCAGCCCGAACGGCTTCGCGAGCTCGCTGACGTCGGCCGCGCCACGCGCGAGCTTGGCGAGTATCGCCCGTCGCGTCGGATCCGCCAGCGCCGCGAACGTTAGAGTGAGGCTGGTATCGCTGTATATTGCCATATCGCTATATAGCCATATGGCAATGTATAGTGCAAGGGGCTGCGCTCCATTCCGTCCGGTCTAGGACTTCGGCCCGCGACGCGCGCGGTCCGCCTCCCACTCGACGAATGGACCATCGAAGTCTCTGACCCGCGTGCCGTCGAACCACCAGACGCGCGTCGCAACTTCCCGCAGGAAGGCTCGATCGTGACTCACCAGGAGCACCGAGCCGTCGTATTCCTCGAGCGCATCCTCGAGCGCTTCGATGTTCTCGACGTCGAGATGGTTGGTTGGCTCGTCGAGAATGAGAAGATTGGCACGACTGAGCGTCATGAGCGCGAGCGCCATGCGGGCGCGCTCACCGCCGCTGAGTGTGCCGATCTCGCGAAAGACTTCATCGCCGCTGAAGCCAAACGCGCCGAGACAATTCTGCACAGCGCCTCGGCTCCACAGCGGCCGTTGATCCTGAATTGCGTCGAACATCGACTTCCGGAGCGGGAGGTCAGCCAGGTCCTGGCGAAACCACGCGGGCGTGATCGATCGACCGATCTGTACCTCGCCGCTCGCTGGTTCGTGATCCCCGATGATCGTGGAGACGACTGAGGTCTTCCCGGCCCCATTGGGACCGATGAGCGCAACGAAATCGTTCCGTCTCAGCACGGCCGTAAAATCCTCGACGAGCACGCGACCGGGCACTTCAACCGTGAGATCCTTGACCGAGATCACTTGATCGCCACCACGTTCAGCAACTTCTAATTTCAGAGCCATCGCAGCCGGATCCCCCGGTGGCGGCGCCAGACGCGGCAGGCGTTCGAGCCGCTTGCGCTTGCCTTTTGCCTGAAACGAGTTGACGCCGGCAATGTTCCGCCGGATGTACTCCTCTTCCTTCTTCACGTACGCGCGCTGCTTCTCCAGCTCGCGCTCGCGTGAGAGCCGACGCTCGGCGCGCTGCGGAACGAACTGGCTGTAGTTGCCCTTGTACGACTCGCTCGTACGCGCTTCGACGTGGAGGATGTGCGTGCAGATGGCGTCCATGAAGGCGCGATCATGCGACACGACGATGACCGTTTCGTTCGCCTCGTGGAGCCATTCCTGGAGCCACGTCGTGGTGTCGAGGTCGAGGTGGTTGGTCGGTTCGTCGAGGAGGAGCAGGTCGGCGGGGGCAATGAGCTGCGCCGCAAGCCCGACGCGTCCTCGCTCCCCACCCGAGAGCGACGACACGAGACGTATCTTGGATTCTTCAGCGTCGAAGCCCAACCCCTGAAGCACCGCGTCGACCCGAGCATGATAGATGTAGCCGCCGAGGTCCGCGAAGCGCTCCTGGTCGTGCCCGAACCGTTCGAGGACCGCATCAGTGACGCGCTCGCCGAGCTCACCCAACTCGATCGCTTGCTCGGCGATGCGTTTCTCGAGCGCGATCACCTCGCGCCATGCGGCCGCACCGGCTTCCCACACGGTCGTTGCGCCTTCGAATGCGCGGTGCTGGTCGAGCAGTGCATGCCGAAGTCCCGGCTTGCGCGCGACACTTCCCACCGTTGGCGCGAGCTCTCCCGTGATGAGCTTGAAGATCGACGTCTTGCCGGCGCCGTTGCGCCCGATGATCCCCCATCGCTCGCCCTCGGCGACTGTGAAGGTGACGTTCTTGAAGAGCTCGGTCGCGCCGAAGGAAACACCGATGTTGGAAAGAGAGAGCAGAGTCACACAGAGACATGGCGAAAAAATTGAAAGCCCTAGCGATTGATAAGGGCTCGATGGTCAAAATTCGTGGGACGACACCCCCAACCTATCACGCCTCCCACCTCGGAGAAGCAACCATGACACCCCGCACCGTGGCACGCGCGACGGCTCCCGCTATTCCGAGAGAGATTCCGGCGACAATGCGCGCCGCCGCGATTGATCGGTTCGGCGGTCCGGAAGTCCTTTCGATTCATACGCTGCCGGTGCCGGAGCCCAACGCGAAGGAAGTGCTCATCGCGCTCGACACCGCCGGTGTCGGCACCTGGGACGCTGGGCAACGCAGTGGCGAGTGGGCGGAAGGTAAGGAGGACTTTCCGCTCGTCCTTGGGATCGACGGCGCGGGAACCGTCGTCGCGGTTGGCAAAGGCGTCAAGCACGTCGCTGTCGGCGACTATGTGTATTCCTACAGCTATTCGAATCCGAAGGGCGGCTTTTACGCAGAGTATGTCGCCGTCGCCGCTGGGAAGGTCGCGCCGGTGCCGGATGCGCTTGACGAAACGCATGCCGGCGCGCTGCCGGCACTCGGTCTCACTGCGCTTCAGGGCGTGGATGACGCTCTCGAGCTCGAGGACGGGGAGAGTGTCATCGTGCACGGTGCGAGCGGAAACGTTGGCATGCTCGCCGTTCAGTTCGCGAAGCAGCGCGGTGCCCGAGTGCTCGCGACAGCATCAGGCCCCGACGGCGTGGACTTTGTCCGCCGCTTGGGTGCCGATGAAGTAATCGACGGCCGGCGTGACGACATCGGGGCAGCGGCGAAGCGCTTCGCGCCCGACGGAATAGACGCCGTACTCGCCTTCGTTGGGGGCCACGAATTGACGGGTTGTCTCGACGTGTTGCGACGCGGCGGTCGGGCCGCCTATCCGAACGGAGTCGAGCCGAAACCGAGAAAGCGTCGCGGGCTTCGCATCAAGGCGTACGACGCCGAGGCCGGTCGTCGCGAGTTCGAGCGACTCGGTCGTGCCATCGAGAGCGCTCATCTCGAGATCCCCATCGCCGAGGTCTTCACTCTGGAAAACGCGGCCAAGGCGCACGAGCGGCTTGATCGCGGACACGTGCTCGGACGGATGGTGCTGCGCATCCGCTGAGCGATGGACGCATGCGCATTGTCTCCACTCAACTCATCGGTGCCGACGGCGACGGCTGTACCTCTCGTGCTGACTCGACCACCGGCTGCGCGCTGTCCAGCAATATCTGCTCGAGATCCAATTCCCGGTTGATGCTGGTCATGACGTCGTCGCCGATGGTTCCGTCGTCGCGAAGGTCGAGTAGCGCCTGTTGCTCGGCCGCAATCATCGACGAACGGATCTGGCGATACTCGGCAGCGCGCTTTTCGTCGAGCGCGCCAGCCTGATGCGACGGCGGCATCGACACGACGTGACCGTGATCGAGGATTCGATTCTCGAATCGCGTTGCTTCTGCCGCCGCCCACCGTCGCGCGCGCTGGCGATGCCGCTGACGCAGGTACCGCGCGACCTCGGGATAACGAATACCCTTGTCGTCAATGGCATCCAGCACGCGCAACCCAGCCTCTGCGGAAGCGAGTCGCGCGTGAGCTTCCTCATCCGCCGCACTGCCGTCGCTATGGAGATTCAGCACACGCGCTAATGGCCGCAACGTCGGCGCTTGAATCACGAGCGTCGCGAAGATCACGCAGAACGTGATGAAGATGATTCGATCGCGCCCTGGAAAGGGCTGTCCCGTCGCTGTCACGAGCGGCAACGCAAGCGCGATGACCAGGGAATCCCCCCCGCGCACGCCCGCCCAACCGATGAAGAGCACGTCTCGCCACGCGGGGAGACGCTCGCGGCTACCGCGAATCCAACCGTCAATCGGGCGGCCGAGGTACGTGCTGGGAAACACCCAGAGCACGCGCGCCAGCAGCATGCACGCGAACACCACAACGGATTCCCAGATCAGGGTGACCACCGCGGCGGCCTTGATGTCCGCGACTATGTATGGCAGCTCGATGCCGACGAGAATGAAAACCAGCGACTCGAGCAGAAACGTCGTCACCCTCCACATGCCGGTGGTCTGCACGCGCGACGATGGCGATAAGAATCTCTGAACGTTGCGCGCGACGTACATCGCCGCGGCGACGACCGCGAGCACACCCGAGCCTCCAAGCGCTTCTGCGCCGAGATACGCGGCGAACGGCGTGAGGAGCGACGCTGCGCTGTCGGCGGCGTCGATCCCGCGGGTGAGCCGGCGCAAATGCAGAACGACGAATCCGACCGCGAGGCCAATCAAAACGCCGCCGACACCGACGAGCAGGATTTGCCACACGAGCCGTCGTGGCGTCCCGAGCGCGCCAGTCACGACAGTGGCAACCGCGATGCGGTATAGAATGAGCGCTGTCGCGTCGTTGAGCAGCCCTTCGCCCTCGAGTATCCGCTCGATCTCCCGCGGCAGCCTCAGTGAAGTCATGAGCGACAGCACGGCCACAGGGTCTGGCGGGGCGATGACAGCGCCGAGCACGAATGCCGCGGGCCAGGTGAACGCGGGGTCGATGGCGTGAATCACCACCGCGACCGCGGCGGCCGAGACGAGTACCATGAGCACGGCGAGGCGCAGAATGGGCCCCGCCGAACGTCGGAGGTCGCGTAGGGGAAAGGACGCGGCGCCCCAGTACAAGAGCGGCGGTACGAAGACGAGGAACAACACGTCCGGCGGCACGGTCACGCGCGGTAAGCGTGGGATCGCGGCTAGCGCCACTCCGCCGAGCACGAGCAGCGTCGCGAACGGAATGCGCCGGCGCTCAGCGACGATGCGGAGCGCGGTCGATGCGGCGAGAAGGATGAGGATGAGCTCGAGGCCCGACATCGTCAGTCACTCAGGCGGTTCTGCGATTTGGTATGTGCGGCCATGGCGAGCAGCTCCGCCATCCGCTCATCGCGCGACGCGTACCGCGCCCATCCCTCGGCACTGGACCGATACCGGTAGTCTTTCATCGTCAGATCGGCACCGTGCTCGATGAGGAACCTTACGGCGTCCTCGTTCCCCTGAATGGTGGCTTCGTGGAGAATGCTCGCCGGCTCGTGCGTCGCCCAATCGGTGTTGATGTTGGCGCCACGTTCCAGGAGAAACGTCGCGATCTCGAAGTGCCGATTCAGCACCGCCCACGCGAGTGCGATATCGAGGACCTGCTGCGTCGTCGGGGGTCCCCAATGGAGGTCTGCGCGGGGAAATTGCGGATCGCTATGAGGGTAGTGGTGCGCCAGCGATCCGAGAACGGGCCGGCCGGTACCGTCGAACCAACGCGCCACCGCGGCCGCGTCGCCGATCCCGGCGGAGTGTGGCAAGTCGTTAGGCAGCGGCCAGATGCGGGTGAGCAGCGGAATGAGATGCGCATTTCCATACGAGAGCGCCTGGGCGATGAGCGACGTCCGCGCCGGCGGCGGACTGCCGGTATGAAGGAGCGCCGGATCGCGCTCGAGCAACGCTGCGATGAATGCCTCGCGATCCTTTTGGTAGCACGCGGGCAGCATCAAGTCTATCTGGACGGGAATGAAGGAGCGCTCCAGTACCCACGGTTCGTCGTCGAGCCAGCGGCGGAACGCGGGCAGATCGTTGCGGTCGCGCGCCGTCGCCAGTTGGAAAGTCACGAACGTCTCCCATGGCGTTCTCTCGGGCTCCCGCCACAAGAGCCCCGGTTGCTGAGCGAGGAACTCGACGAACGCCCCGGGATTCTGCCAGCGATCGATTCGCTGGCCAAGCGCCGGATCGAGCGCAATCGACCGCTCGAGCAGCAGCAGCGCGACCTCCGTATGCTTGAACCGGCACGCGGTCATGAGCGCGCGACCGATGATTATCTGCTCATCAGACGATTCTTCCGCGTCATCCCGCACGCGTGATCTCTCCAGCTGCGCGCGAACTGCCACCTGGTCCCCAAGTGCGGCGACAACGGGGAGCGTTTGGGGCAACGCGTTTTTTCGCGCGAGCATCTGGAGCATGCCTGACGCACCTGTCTTGATCACGTGCATCCAGGTCTTGCGCTCGACCGCCGCGCCTGCCTCGATCAGCATCTCGGCGGCGAGCGGTCGATTGTAGGTGCGCTCACGCTGCGGGTCAGAGCAGTCCATGGCGTAGGACGTGGTGAAGTCGAGCAGCGCCTGATCGCTCGCGTCGCGCCACGAGACGAGCGCCGGGTACTCCGTCAACAACGTTCGCAGCCGATCGTGGTCCTCGTTATGAATTGCGACCTCTGCCTGCGAAGCAGCCCACTCGAGTGCACCGCCGACGCGCTTCTGCACTTCGGCCGTGAGCGCCGACCAGCCGACGAATCCGTATTCCCGCGCGACGACGAGCTGCGCATCGCGATTCGAGAGTGGAAGCTTGGCGCGCGGCACCTGCGCGTGGACGCGGGCGATGGCGTCGGCGTTTCCGGCGGCAACGTCGCGAGCGAGTCTCTTGGCTTGTTTGCGAAGGGAGTCGAGCGACGGACGTGCGGGTAGATCTCGAGCAGCGGACATAGCGCCTCCTTTCACGGACCGCCTGTACCCGCTGAGAGATCAGGCTGAAAGAAGGTGCACGGCACCGCGTTTCAGACCATGACAGGTGGGAATGCTTCCCTTGCCGCGGGTGGGAGGCGCTCTGTCAGGCGCGCTGCAGAGAAGTATCGCGGATATCGTCGCGCGCGTCAAAGGCCACCCAGGCGTGACCTGACGGCCGAGTTGCGCACAAGGATCAGAACACCGGCAACGCCGACGAGGCAGACGACCGCGGAGACTCGACTCACCGTCGCGAGGCCGGTCGCGAACGCATTGCCGCTCAGGATCCCCGCGAATGCCACCGCGATGAGCATAGCGACGCGCGACGTGGCGTTATTGATCCCAGAGGCCAGGCCCGCATGCGCCTCGCTCACCGCGCTCATGACGGTAGTCGTCAGGGGAGCGACGCTGATCGCCACGCCGATACTCGTCGTCAGCACGGCCGGCAGAACGTTCGACCAGTACGGGCCCGGCCTAACGGCGCGGCCGAATAGCGCGAAGCCCGCGGCGGCAATCGTCGGGCCTAACGAGAGAGGCAGTCGCGGACCGTACCGGTCGCGGAGCCATCCCGCCCAGCGCGACAACAGCGCCATCACCGCCACGAACGGGAGCATGGCTGCCGTCGCCTGGACGATGCTGTACCGATAGAGCTGAATGAGGGTGAAGGGGAGCACGAATGTCGTCGCGCCGAGCGCGGCGTACAGACACAGCGTCAGCAGATTGACGCCGATGAAGGTCCGCGATCGCAGGATCGCGGGCGGGATCATGGGATGCCGGCTCGCGCGCTCCACCACAATCAAAGCGAGCAGCAAGCAGACGGCAATCGTGAGGCAGAAGAGGACGCGTGTCGCCGTGAGTCCAGCCGTCGCTGCATCGATGAGACCTATCACTAGTGCGGCCAGCATCGCGGTGGCGAGCAGCGCGCCGATCCAGTCGATGCTCCGACTCTCGTCATCGCGGCTCTCGGGCACCTTCGTCAGCGAGACGACAATCACCAGCGCGGCGAGTGGGACATTCAAGAAGAAAATCCAGCGCCAACTATAGTGATCGGCGAGCCAGCCGCCGAAGAGCGGTCCGATACCCGCCGCGATCGATGTGAGCGCGGCCCAGGTGCCGATCGCCCGGCCGCGCCGATCTTCCGGAAAGTTGGCGCTGATGAGGGCAAGGCTCCCCGGCACGAGCAGGGCGGCGCCGATCCCCTGCACTCCTCGCGCGACGATCAATTGCGTGACATTCGGCGACGCGCCACACCACGCGGAGGCCAGCGCGAACAACGTGGTGCCGACGACGAAGACAAGTCGCCGTCCCCACCGATCTCCCAATGCGCCGCCGACGAGCAGCAGAGACGAGAGGAAGAGCATATACGACTCGATGATCCACTGCGCCGCGCTTGGGCTAGCGCCAAGCTGCGCGCGCATGACGGGTAGCGCGGCGTTGACGACAGAGCCGTCGATGAAGGTCATGCTCGACGCGAGAATCGTCGCGCCGAGCACCGCGCGCCCCGTCACGAGCGACCTCGTGGAACGGATCCGCGCGGCATCACCGCGCAGCGACGGCCACGATCTGGAGTCCGCGCTCGAACGTCTGCTTCACGGGGCAGCGATCGGCAATTGCGAGGAGACGTTGCCGCTGGTCGTCGGTGAGCGATCCACTCAGATCGATTTGCCGTTCGATGCGTCCAATCCCGACGGGCTGCGCCTCGCAGTTCTCGCAATCGGCCGCGTAGGACCGCGCGTTGTGCACTCGCACGATGACGTCGTCGAGTGGCCAAGCTTTTCGCGCGGCGTACATGTGGATTGTCATCGCCGTACAGGCGCCGAGTGCGCCGAGCAGGTAGTCGTATGGCGTAGGCCCGGTGTTGGTGCCGCCGACATTCAAAGGCTCGTCGGCCGTGAAGGTGTGTCCACCGACAGTAACGGCTGTGCGGTAGGCGCCGGCTGCCGTGTGCGCAACAACCCAGGAATTGTCATCCGACTTTGGCGCGGAGGAGGAGTGTTGCTGGGAAGCGTCAGTGCGGTCCATGGTATTTCCTCGTTAGGCGCAAGAGGTCTAAGCCGTATCAGTCATGAGCGCCACCCGGTAGTTCACGTTCTCCCAGCGCTGCTCCTCCGGGTAGTAAAGTGTGAACTCGACCGCGGCGCCCGCGGGGAGCGCGCTCGTCTCCAGATCGGCAACCCAGACACCGAGCAGTCTGAGCTCGCGCGCGATCGTATCGTGCTTCGTGCTCCAGCCGTCCGCCGTCCAATGCACGAGCGCCGGCCGATCGACCTGCACGCGAAGCGTGCGTCCTGCGCGCATCACGCGCGCCTTGTTCGCCGCCGACCAGATCGCGTGACGCGCCTGCACCTTGTTCCGCACGTACCGATCGTACGGCCGATCGGGCATGTCGAAGACGACGCCATCCCGCAGCGACCGCACGAGCTTCACGTACTCGGCGTGCGCCCAGACGAGTGGCATCGCGCTACCGCTGGGCCGTCCGTTGAAGAGCTCGTGATGCGGCAAGTCGCCCGCGTCCCACACCTGCTCGGGCAGCATGCCGCCGTCGCTCGTCTGCGCCCGCATCACGCCGAGGAGGTGCACCGCGGCGTGCGGGCGGCCGCGGGCCAACTCGTAATGCGCGCGCTCACCGGCGAGGAGCGGCCATCCGCGACCGACGCCGACGCCGTCGAAGGGCGCGCCGTCTTCGTGCTCCCCATATCCATCGTTGTTGTATCGATACCACACCGGCCCGGTCTTCGTACCACGGCAAAGCAGCGCGTCGATGACGCGCACCGTGTTTACAATACGCTCATCGTTGGCATCGCGCAGACCGAGGCGCACCAGCGCGAGCGCATCCGGGCTCACGAGGTTTTCGTAGCGCGTTCGGTCCGATCCCGCCGGCCGATTCCGAATCGACACGTAGCCGGCCGGGAGCGAATCCACACCCGCGGTCGCGTCGGCCGACTCGGGTGGCGCGATGCGCGTATAGTACCCGTCGACGCCAGCGAGCCGGGCGAACTCGGTACCCGTGACGTATGTCCAGCGCTCGACGTTATCATTCCAGGCATCTGCCGTCTCGCGCAACACCGTCGCAGTGTCGCTCTCCCCGGCCGCGTCCGCAAAATCCGCGGCCACGATCAGCGACGCGATCTCGACGGCGAGCGTAAACGGCGAATAGCCGCCGTCTTCCTCCCATCGATCCTGCTGTGTCACCGGGCCGTGCCTAACGACGAACGCCGCCGCCTTGCGCACCATCGGCCAGGGATCGAGATCCTTCAGCTCGTCCTCGCGACGCAGCAGCTCGGCGAAGAGGATCGGAAACGCCGTCTCGTCCATCTGAACGCCACGCCAGTACGCCCGCCCGTCGAGCCACATGTTCTGCGGCCACTGCCCGTCCGCTTCCTGGGTGCTCATGAGATAGCGCAGCGTGCGGCGCGCGAGATTGCAGTGGCCGGCGGCCATGAGCGCGCCCGCGCTCTCGACGAGATCGCGCGGCCACACGAGGTGATAGCCGCCTAGCTCGTGATCCCCCTTCGATTGTCCCCATGGAATCGAGAGACTGGCGATGAGTGCCCCGATCGCACGTTTGTCCTCGTGACACGCGAGCACCGCGGCGCTCGTGTAGTAGAGATCGATGACGCTCGTCGGCAGATCGACCGGCGTCCGATCTCGCGGGTCGCCGCTTCCCGCGGTCGTCTCGTTATGCGTCACACCATCGGCGTCGGTGGCGAGATCGTGCTCGGCGGTGATCCGCATGTCGTCCGGATCGCACGATTCGCTCGGTGGCTCGGGGCCGAGCGTTCGCTCGTGATAGCCCTGCCACTCACGGACGTATGTCTCGGCGATGGCATCGAACTTCGACGCGAGTGTCATGCGCGCGCGTTGCGCCGCTTCCGCTGGGCCGGAGCCGAACCCGAGCGCGAGCACAAACTCGGCGATGCGGTCATCGCCGACAGTGCGCGCCGCGACGGAGAGGTCGACCTCACCCGTCAACGCGACGTTACCGTTCCGTGCCTCCGTGTACTCGACGAGACGGCGCTGATTGCGGAGCAGCCGCCAGCCGTCGCTCACGCCCACATACCCGCAGCTTCGGGCGCGCCAATCGCAATCGCAGGCGATGGCGAGCGCGACATCGGCACGCTGCGCGAACATCATTGGGATGCCCTTGTACTCGTCGCACCAGGCGTCGTTGCCAAAGCCCTGATTGCCGATGTGCGGCGCGAGCAGCGCAAATACACGATAGCTCTCGAGCGTGCCGACGAGAGGACGGAAGCGCACCCGCTGGACAATGACGTCGCGCTCCGGGTCGGTGACGATCGTCTTCTCGATCTGATATCGGCCGCGCGTGCAGCTGTTGATCAGCCGATAGCCGGGTACGCCGGGGGCGAGCAGGTGCACGACGCTGCCGGTGTCGCGCTTCTCCTCCGAGAAGAACGGCTCCTGATCCGGCGCACCGGCGTCGGTGATGAGCAGGCCGAAGTCACGCGTGTTCGCCTGATCGACGCGCGGGTAGTAGACCTCGTCGAGAATGCCGTGCGAGACCGTGAACCAGACGAGGCTCCGGCCGTCGAACGCGGTGCCCACGCCGCTCTTCGCGCTCGACGTCCAGCGTGGCTCAAGCCCTGGGCCGCCTGGCGCGGGCAGACTATCGCGTGGGGACATGCAGGAGCTTAACCTGGGTGGCTATCGGATTCTCCTGCAGAATACATCTCAGCGTTCCGTCACCTGTCGCGCGTTCGACGTCCGCGCGCGAAGTCGCCGCGCGCTCCGAAGCGCGGCCGCGTCCACATCCTCGAACGGGTCGCGCCTCAGCAGATGCCTAACGAACAACACCGCGGGCGGCTCGCTCAACGCGAGCGCCACGAAGCAGAGCGCCAGGACCGAATGATCGAGCGACGCGCCGAAGTATTGCCAGAATACCGCCTGAGCGCCGGGATAGTTCGACGAGAAGAGCAGCGCGAGCATGTAGATCGCGCCGAAGACGCTTGCCGTGCGCACGAGAATGCCGGTCACGAGCGCCAATCCGATCGCGAGCTCGCCATACGCCACGAGAAAAGCAATCGCGGCCTCGTGCGGCAGGACGAATCCCTGAAGAATCGGGACCATGAACGGATAAGCGCTGTGACCAGAAACGAATCGCTCGATCCAGCCCTGAAACCCGCCGCCTAGCGTGAACTGAGTGCCGAACACTTTGTACTCGCCGAAGATGAGAAATAGTATGCCGACGCCGATCCGGACGATGGCGATGGCGCGGCGGTTGCTCGGCGTGACGATCCTCGGCCTGGTGGAACTGTTCATTGATGGCCCGGTGTAGGTCCTTCGCGGCGACGACCACCGTCGCGATCTGCAGCGCGTGCATTACGGAAAATCGTTCATCTTACTGCCCTGAGGTATTCAGCTCGATCTGATCGCCATTCTTCTTGTTCGGCCGGCCAAAGATCCAGGTGGCGCTGAGCTGCAGGCCGCGAATCGGGCGCGTACGGTCATTGATTTGCATGAACGCCGGGTCCAGCGTTGCCGAGCGCTCGCGTGCGGTGCTGAATGGATCCAGAATACGTAGTGTGACACTCATGCGGTCGGCCAACAGCTTCTCTCGGATGCCGAAGCTGACCCGCGTGCGCGGGGCGTTCCAGCCCTGGGTTACCGTGGTCCTCCCAACATACGAGACCAGCGCCTGAGCATCGACGGTGCGCGAGAGGCGACACGCGGTGTTCGTGCGCACACTCCAGCCGTACGCACTCGCCGACAAGCTCGGGTCGAGATTGCTCGCGTTGTTGCGTTGGTGGTACGCGCTGCCACCAACAAAGCCGCTGAGCCGCCCGCCACTGCCGAGCGCCACGGTGACATCGGTGCCATAGGAATCGGTGGTGGCAATATTGGCGTAGCTGAGTGTCGTGACGCCGGCCGTATCGATGGTGCGGACACTCCTCAACGCATCGAACGAGTGCCGATAAAACGGCGTCAGCTGCACAGTGACTCGATTGCCAGTGCGCTGGAAACCCAATTCCAGTGCGCGTATGTATTCCGGCCGGAGATGCGGATTGCCAACGGAAATGTTCAGCGCGTCGAGCGCGTGTGGAGTGGGATCGAGCTGATCCGGATCATCGGGCCGGCGAATGCGCGTCGAGTACGACAGCTTGAGCTGGTGCGCGTCGTCGAGCGCGAACGAGACGAGACCGCTCGGGAACAAGCTGTTGTACGGATTGTCGTAGCGCTGATCGCGCGTGTGCAGATCGAATGTCGTTCCCGCGTGCTCGGCGCGGATACCGGCCTGGAGCTGGAAGCTGCCGATCCGGTCAGCGAGCATGGCGTAGGCGTCGTGCACCAATGCGTCGTACGCGAAATCGCTCGCCTGCAAAGGATCGGTGATCATCGCCGACTGCGCGGCATCGTAGTTCTTGATGTCTTGCGTCGTGCGAATGCGCTCCAGATAGCCCCTGTAGCCCGTTTCGAAGCGCAGGTCGCGCACAAGCGGTTGCGCGTAGTCCACCCGGAGCGACGTGGTACTCGAGTGCGTCCAGACCGTTCGTGTCTGTTGCAACGTCGTCGTCGCCGGGCCGCTCGTTGGCCAGAGCGTCTGATCCAGGATATCCGTGGGGCCGCCTTCGAAGTGTTCCTCGAAACGCAGGTCGCTCGAGAACGAGTGCCCCTTGTTCGCGAAGCGGTGCTTGTAGCTCAGCGCGCCATCGGCGCTGCCCTCGTGGTTGACGTCGCGGGAGTGTCGATCCGCCAGATCGTCGAGCACCAACGCCGAGTCGAGCGTCTGATAGGTGATCGCTTGCGACTCCCATTCGCGACGCTGGCTGTACAACCCGTCGATCGAGAGTTCGTCGTGGTCGCTCGGCTCGTAGGTCGCGTTGCCGGTCACCGTGTGGACGAGCGGAATCTGCGTCCGCGTTCCGTTCTCTCGCAAAAAGGTGAGCGGACTTTGGTAGCCGTCCTGGCGAAAGATTGCGTCATACCGCGGCCGGCTGTCACGCCACAGTGAGTAGCCGGCAAACGCCGACAATGGACCGTGTTGCCAGCCGCCATTGCCCCCCGCATCAACGTGGCCCGTCGTACCGCCGCCAATCGTTAGGCTGCCGCTCGTGCTCGCGTCGGGCTTCTGTCGCAACACGATGTTGATGATTCCGGCGACGCCAGCGGCATCCTCGCGCGCCGATGGATTGGGAATGATCTCGACGTGATCGATCGCGTCCGCGGATAGCTGATCGAGAAAATTCCCGAGCTGCGCTCCCTTGAGGCTGCTCGGCCGCCCGTTGATCTGGATGACGACACCGCTGTTGCCGCGCAAGCTGACATTGTTGTCGATGTCGACGTCCACCGAGGGGACGTTGCGCAGGACGTCGAGCGCCGTGCCGCCTTTCGTCGTAGGCATGTCGCGCACGACATAGCTCGTTCGATCGGGTTCGATCTGCACCTCCTGGCGCTGCGCGGTGACCGCTTGCGTTTGAAGCTGAAGTGGGATCTCCGTGAGCGAGACCACGCCAACGTCGACGTTGGGACGCGACGCGTCGAGCGTGACGAGCGGCAACGTCCTCGCCGCGAAGCCGAGGGCGCGTACCGTCACCCGAAACTGACCGGTCGAAAGCCCAGCAACGCTGAACGTGCCGTCGGCGGTAGTGACGACACGTCCAGCCGGTGTACCCGTGGCAACGTTCGCTACGTCGATTGTGGCCGAGGCGATGGCAATGCTCGATCCGGCGCGCACAACTCGGCCATGGATGCCCCCCGCGACCGACGATTGCGCCCACAGCGCTGTTCGTGGGAGGACGAGAATCAGACAACTGGTGAAAAGTCGAAGAACGTGCTGGCGCATCGAGTGGTTAGGAGTCGCGTGAGCTACGGTTTCTTCTTGGCTTCGGCCTTCTTCTCCTTCGCCTCGGCCTTCGCATCCTCGTGCTCGTGCGCCACGACTTCACCTGTCATTGCGTCGACGTTGACTTCCTCGATGCCAGATTTCCCCGCAACCTTGATGTCGTAGGAGTAGATCAGCTTTCCGTTCTCACGCTCGAGCTCATGTGACTGCACCTTGCCGCTCGGCACCACGGCGAGCGCGGTCTTGCGTGCGTCCGCTTCCGCAACCTTTGCCTCCTTCCGCAACGCCGCCTGACTGGTCTTTGCTTCCTTTGCAGCGGGCTTCGTTGCTTGCGCGGAGGCCCGTCCCGCGGCGCACAACACCATCAGCGCAGCGCCGATCGTTCCCAGTGTGCTCATCTTCATATAACGTCTCCTCATGTTAGGTCCACGATTGTGAAGCATAGGATCGGTGCCTGTCGCGACGATGACACGAGGTTTCTGGCCGCCTAGCGCTCCTGGACGGACGGACGTCGCCAGCCAGCGTCGAGGAGACCGCCGCGCGCGACGAAGAACCGCCTCACGGCACCAGAGACCGCGAGCCACGCGAGACCCGCCAACAGCCCGCCGATCACGTCTGACGGGTAGTGCACTCCAAGATAGAGGCGACTGAATCCCACGAGAACGACGATGACGACGGCAACGACCGATGCGGCACGGCGGATGGCCGGTCGCGTGGACGGGTTTGACGAGATCAGAAATGCGAGAAGCAGATAACAGATCGTCGACTCCATCGTGTGGCCGCTCGGAAAACTGTACGAGTGGCCGTGCAGATACGCGGCCGCGTACTGCGGACGCGACCGATGGACGCTCGCCTTGAGTACTTGCTCAATGAGGAGCCCGCCAAGGATCGCACCCAGCCAGTCCCAGAGCAAAAGGAAGACGCGCCGCCGCCAGAGATAGATCGCGACGCAGACCACCACGACAGCCACACCTGGCGATCCGAGCTGCGTGATGGCGCTGAAGATCGCGAGGCCGTTCGGCGTCGCATGCGCATGGAACCATCCTTCGACTATCGCATCGGGCCGCACGAGCGCGTCGTTGTCGAGAATCGCGTCGAGGAGACTCGCAAATCCCCAGATCGCAAGCGCACAGATCGCCACGCTCACCGTCAGCCCGATGCCGACCTGGGATTTTCGATCGAACCGTGCCGCGAGGAACCGCCGCGCGCGCTCGGCCACTGACGCGCGCTCCCGCGAAACCGGATCAGTCACGAGCGCCTTCCCTTGAGACGAATTGCCTAACGCGAGAGTCGGATCGGGAGCCGGTCGTACGCCGCCCCGCCGGTCCTTCACATCGAGCGATCGAATGGCGTCCTTGCTCCTGCTGAGGCACATTAGCGAAGCAACCTAAGGCCGCGGCGCCTGGTTCGCCCTGTTCCCCAACCAGAGCAAGCCGTCGATGATGAGTTGATCTTCGACTGGATTGCCCAGTGTATACGACAGCGTCCGGTTGGTCGCGTCGAACCGGTGCTCGTAGTCGATGTCGTTGTGGCCCACGTTGAGGTACATCATCCGGTACTTCCTGTTCGTCCACGCGACGGGGTAGTAGCCGCCGTGCCAGATCTCGTTGGGCTTCGGGCCGGTGCCTAACGGGAAGCTGGTCGAGTCGATCGACACGAGAATGTCGATGTCGGGATTGCGTCGGAGGTCCCGCTCCCAGCGGTACCACTCGTTCGGTGATGACCGAAACGTCTCCGGGAGATGCTGGGTCGCCGGATGCGTGCGGTCTTCTACCCGGAGAATCGCGGATGTCGGTCGCCACGTGTTGCTGACGTATGATCCCGCGCCGAGGAAAGTGTCGTGATACCAGGACCAGTTTGCCGGGACTGCCGACGGGGTCAAGGCGAAACCGGCGAAATGAAAGCCCATCCACGCTCCGCCATGCTCCATGTACGCCTGGAACGCGGCCCGTTGCGCCGGATCTTCGGGACGGGTGTCCAGAAACACCACGACCTCATAGTTCGAGAGGACGCTTTGATTGAGTCTCCTCCAATCGGACGTCGTATCGAAGCGGAAGTTGTATTCCGCCGCCGTCTGCGGAAACCACCTAACGGCTTCGTGGACAAAGCTGATGTGCGCCTGGTCTTCCTTGGCCGTAAAGAACGCAAGCACGCGAAACGCGGGCGTGCCATCGCGGTCACTGATGGCAGCCTGACGAGAGCCGCCGACCAATCGGTACACTTCACTCCCGGCCAGTAAGAACGCTCCGACTCCGTACACGTCCGTGCTCTCCTCGTCGAAGTGCACCGGCGTCTCACCGATGGGTTGGACGTGCACGAGCTTCCCATCGTCGTGCACGCTGCCGAGCAACGCGTTCCACCCTTTGATCACGGCCGGTTCGAACCTCGACCGTTCGAGCAAGCCTTCGTTCACTCCCCAGCCGAGGGCGTACACGTAGAATCCCGTTCCACTGGTCTCTCGCATGGGATAGCTCGCCGGATCGAGCAGGCTCGCGCGCCAGAATCCATCGGGCTGCTGGAGCGTCACGATCCGGTCCGCCATCTCGCGGAACTGCCTAACGAATCGCGGCCGCGATGGATTGTCCTTCGGCAGGTCCTGCACCACGCGCGCAAGGCCGGCCATCACCCAGCCGTTGCCGCGGCTCCAGAACACCTTGCGGCCGTTCGCCTCACGCCGAGCGAAGAACCGGTCGTCGCGGAAGTAGAGATGCTCCTCCGGATCGTAGAGGTAGTCCGACGTTTGCCACCAATGCTGAATCATGAAGTCGAGGTACTCGTGTCGACCGGTCGCCTTCGCTAGCCGCAGCCACGCAGCGGGTGCCATGAAGAGGGCGTCGCACCACCACCAGCCCGTGCCCGCATCGGGATTGCGCGAGCGGTCGGTGCTCAGGTTGTCGTTGGGCGGGTGGGCGAGGATCCAGTCAAATCGCGCGCGCATCGGCGCGATCATCGCCGAGTCGCCGTGCTGCAGGTACAGCTCGGCGTAGACCTGTCCGACGCAATGGTCATCGGCGAGATACGGCGAACCTTCCGTCCCCAGCTTCCATCCATTGCTCTCGCCCATGCGGAGCATGGCGTCATGAAAGCGCCGGTCCGCGCTGATCGCCGCGAGAGCCATGAATCCGGTGTATCCCGCGCACTGCGTCCAGGTGGCGGGATCGTGTGTACTTGGATGAGCGAGCTGCCAATCCGCGACGCGCTGCATCACCTCGAGAACGTTGTCGGGCCGCGGTGTGGAGCTCGGCGATCCAGCTCGGCTGTGCGCGCATGCCGCGCAGAGACTCACGCACAGCGCGCCAGACATCGCGCGAGCGGCGGCCCGAAGCGGTCGGATCATGCGCTCCTTCTGAAGCTTCGATTCGAGGATTTCGGCGAGCTGGAACGTGCGGTGCCGGACGCCGGTGCGTATACACGATCGGTGCCCGTGAGCGGCGATGCAAGGAAGGATCATGGGGCAGTTTCGCTGTTTCTCGGCGGACTTGACTACGTTGTCGCCCCTGGATAGCTCTAACCTAAGTCTCTTAGGTTAGGCACTATGGTACCTCCGTCATCGACATCGACTGCGGAGTCCGGACTTGGACTCCTGCCCGGCACGCTCGATCTCTTCATTCTCAAGACGCTCTCGTGGGGTCCGATGCACGGCCTTGCTGTCTTGCAGTGGATCGAGCGCACCACGAAGCAGAGCCTCCAGATCGAGGAAGGCGCGCTGTATCCCGCGCTCCATCGTATGGAAGAGAAAGGATGGCTCGAGGCGGAGTGGGGACATACCGACAGCGGACGGCGTGCGAAATTCTATCGTGTCACCGCTGCCGGACGTCGCCAGTTGGCCGCCGAGCTCGCGAGGTGGAACCGGTACGCCAAGGCCGCAACGCTTATCCTGAACGCGAAGGGAGCGACGCCGTGAAGGACGACGAGCGCTGGACCATCCGCCGCGCGTTCCGCCTGCCGTCGAGCCGCGAGCGCATGCGCGCCGAAGTTGACGAAGAGCTGGAGTTCCACATTCGCGGCCGGATGGAGGAGCTGATGTCGCAAGGCGTGGCGCGCGACGATGCCGACCGCGAAGCGCGGCGCCGCTTCGGCGATTTTGGGCGCATCGAGCACGAAGTCGAACAGTACACGCGCAAAGCCGAGCGACGTCGCACGGTGCGCGATCGCCTCGACGCCTTCGTCCGTGACGTTCGCTACGCGGGCCGCTCGCTCCTCCGACAGCCCGTCTTCTCGTTGGTCGTGATCGTGACGCTCACGCTCGGCATCGGCGCAACCGCGGCGATCTTCCATGCGATCGACCGCGTCGTGCTCCGACCACTTCCCTACCCCGATGCTGAGCGCATCGTGTATCTGGGCACGCGGTGGGACAAGACCACGCCAATCGGCGCGCTTCCCGCGGGCCGGTTTCAATTCTGGCACGACAACAGTCGCGTCTTCGATGGACTCGCGACGTACCGGTGGTTCGAAGCCCGCGTCGGCGAAAACGATGACGCGAAGCCGATCGAAGGAATACGCGTCACGCCGAGCTATCTCGACATCGTCGGTGCGCGGCCGATCGTTGGACGCGGATTCGGTGCGCGCGACTATGCACCCGAGGCGTCGCCGGTGGCGATTCTCGGACACTCCCTATGGATGAGTGGTTTCGGTGGTGATCCGCGCGTGCTCGATCGCACCATTCGACTCGACGGCAACGTCTACTCCGTCGTCGGTGTGCTGCCCGCATCGTTCGAGATCGCCGAGCTGACGACATCCCCTTCGGTCGTGCTTCCGCTCGTGCTGTCGCCGAGTCAGTTGGCGGATGGCGGCGCGAACTATACAACGATCGGGCGGCTGCGTTCCGGTATGGGTGAGGCGCAGATCAGCCGAGATATGGCGACGGTGTTCGAGCGCTTTCGCCGCGCCTTCCCGGAGCATGTCGAGAAGGACGATCTCGGAGTTGCGGTCATGAAGTACACGCAGATCTTCGGCTCCGAGCTCGCAACGCAGCTCTGGATAAGCCTCGGCGCGACCTTGTTCGTGTTCCTGCTCGCGTGCGCCAACGTCTCCAACATCGTCTTCGCGCGCGCGCTCACGCGACAGCGCGAATTCGCCGTTCGTGCCGCGTTAGGCGCGGGACGTTGGCGCATCGTGCGACAAGTCGTCATCGAGATGATGTGGCTCGGCATCATCTCGGCCGCACTGGCGACGGCGGCGAGCTTCTTGACGGTGCGCGGCCTCGTGGCACTTGCGCATGCCGCTCTCCTGCACGAGAGCCAACTCCATCTCGATGGACGCGTGGTGGTCCTCACGACGCTCGTCGCACTTGCGGCGAGCCTCGTCATCGGCCTCGTCGTCGCAACAGCAGCAACGGGTGCCGACTTCACTCGAAGGCTCGCGGGCAGCACGCGTACCACTGGATTCGGTGGAAGCACATCTCACGGAGCCACGCGAAGTGTGCTCGTTGGCTTTCAGTCGGCGATTGCGATGGCGCTCCTCGCCGGCGCCGGTCTGTTGATCTCGAGCTTTCTCCACGTGCTCCGCGTCGACGGCGGATTTCGTCGTGCGGGCATCTACACGGCCACCATCGCTCACCCCCCGCGCGACTACACTACTGCCCAGGCGGTGCACCGGTTCGAGCAGCACGTGCTCGATGAATTGCGCGCCACGCCAGGCATCATCGACGCCGCGGCAACGGCAACGCTCCCGTTGCGACGTGGCTGGAACCTTCCAACGACGGTCGAAGGACGCAGCGATCTGACGGAGGGTGCGACCGAATGGCGAGCGGTGAGTCCGTTCTACTTCCGGACGATGGACATCTCTCTGGTTGCTGGTCGCGACATCAGCCCATCGGACATCGGGACGTCGACGCCTATCGTGCTCGTGAGTCAAGCGTACGCGAAGCGATTCTTCGGTAATGAGAATCCAATCGGCAAACGCATTCTCGTCGGATGCTACAAGGGATGTCCCGGCAAACAACAGGTGACGTCGAACGAGATCGTCGGCGTCGTCGCCGACATCCGCGACCAATCCCTCGAGCAAAAGGCGCCGCGCGGAACGATCTGGCTCCCCAGGAACCAGCTCAGCGGGGACCTCCTGAGCTTGCCCGCGTTCGTCGTTCGCGCGAACGACCCCGCGATCGCCGCAACTGCGCTCCGCCGTGCGATCGCGGCTGCCGATCCTCGATTGGCAACGCCCGACGTGGCCGCGATGAATGACATCGTCTCGGCGTCGATGTCATGGCGGCGGTTCAGCACAGTCCTCCTGCTGTCGTTTGCGACGCTCGCACTGGTTCTGACGTGCGTCGGCATTTACGGCGTCGCCTCATATTCGGTGTCACAGCGCGTGCGCGAAATAGGACTTCGCATGGCGCTCGGCGCAGTGCCGAGGAGTGTTGTTGCGCTGGTGGTCCGGCAGGTGGTGACACCGGCGGTGTGCGGGCTCGTCGTCGGGCTCGCCGGCGCGTTGTGGCTTTCGCGAGTGCTCACGAATCAACTGTTCGGTGTGAGCCCTCACGATCCCATCTCGTTAGGCGCCGTTGCGGCGGTACTCATGGTCGTCGCGATTGTGGCCAGCTATGTCCCCGCGCGTCGGGCGGCGCGAGTCGATCCCGCCACTGCGCTGCAGAGCGAGTAGCCCTTCAGTTTTTCGTCGATCGCTGGAGGCGCGCAGACTCGACGTCGAGGCTCACCCACTCGATGTGAGCGACGACGAGAGCGTTCGCGCTCTCGCCGACCATATCGAGCGTGAGCTTGGCGGCGCCGACCTGCTCGTCAATGCGGCAGACCCCGGTTGGGTGCGGACGAATATGGGAGGCGCCTGGCGACGTCGAATGCCTGCCACCAAGCTCGAGCATGCAGGTCCAGCATGCAGCGCGAGCTCCGACCTTAGGCACGCTGATGTCAACGCGCATTCGCATTTCACGATTGCCAACGCGCATTCGCATTTCGCGATTGCGAACGAGCATTCGCACTTTCGCAATTGCTAACGCGCATTCGCACTTTCGCGATTGCGAACGAGCATTCGCACTCCGCGGCTGGTGTTAGCAAAAATGAAACAATGTGCTCGTGCGTCTTCCGTGATCCTTCTGTACGTCGTGACTCGCACATCGAATCTCGCCTCTCGTCAGGCGCACGGGCGTGGCCCTTGCGACTGGCGGCTCAGTTTTTTCCCGCGCAAACTTTCCAACCGTGAGGCGAAGATGTATCACTTTCAGCGGACGCCGTGGTTCGCTCGCGTTTCGACCGCCATCGCAGCCACGCTCCTCGGTATCGGCTGTCGTGATGTCGTCAGCCCAACCCCCCGCTCTCCCATTCAACCAGTCTTTGCCGTATCCGGAGCCAGCGCCGGGATTCGCGGCACGGGAAGTATCGGAACAGGCCCCGCCGCTCCCGGCTCCCCACGTCAGGATTTCGACTTCGATATCACGTCCGATCTGGCGGGTCATCTCACCCTGACGGATTGGAGCATCGTGCGCAGCCCGACGACGGTTGGTTCGCTGACCGTGTCCGTGGATGATCAGGCAACCTGGTTTGCGGCCTTCCGTGACGGATCGGCCGCCTGTGCCGACCCGACGCATGGCGTAGAGGTTGACGGCACGGGGCGCCTGGATAACGGCTTGCTGCTTCAGTTCACGCTGTACGCCTGCGACAACGGGTCGGCCGGGAGCACGGATTTCATTCGCTTCTACGCGCCTGGCGGTGGACCCTATGACCGCAATGGCAATCTCTCGTCAGGCGACCTGGTGAAGACCGCCACGGCGACGCGCACAAGCGCGGACACGCGGATCAGCGGAGTGGGTGCACTCGGCAGCGGCACGGCTACGCCGGGCAACAATCGACAGGACTTCGATTTCGACGTGAACGCATCGTCCGGCGGCCGCCTCAAGTTCACCGACTACTCCAACGTGATGCCCGACGGGAACGCGGAGTACCTGATCGTCGACCCCGCAAACGACCCCGCGACCGGCGTGACGTCGTTCCAACAGACCTCCGACAGGTGCGTGCGATTCGGCGGCAACAGCCGAGTCGACGGCGGCAGCATCTATCCGTTCTATGCCGACGCGTGTGACAACGCAAGCAATGGTACCGGCTTCGACACCTTCATCGTCACCCTGCCGGACGTCGACGGTGTCGGCAAAACCTACCGCAGTGGCGGGACGATCACCGTGGGCGACGTTGCCCTGAGCGGCGGCAGTACGCCGACGACCGGAACGCTCGACGTCACCACGACGACGACGGGCTCGAACCTCGACCCGGACGGCTACACGGTGACTGTCGACGGGACGAACAGCCAGCCGATCGCGGTCAACGGCAGCCAGACGTTTAGCAATCTCTCATCGGGCAGCCACACAGTCGCACTGTCGGGCGTCGCGGCGAACTGCACGGTGAGCGGCGGCAACTCGCAAACCGCAAACGTGCCGGCCGGCGGAAGCGTATCAGTCGCGTTCCAGGTGAGTTGCGCCACCACGGCAACCACGGGCACGCTCAACATCACCGCGACGACAACCGGCTCGAGCCTGGATCCGGATGGATACACGGTCACGGTCGATGGAACGAACGCCAAGTCGATCGCGAGCAACGGCACACAGTCGTTTGCCGACCTCTCCTCGGGCAGTCATAGCGTGGCACTCTCGGGCGTCGCAGCGAACTGCACGGTGAGCGGCGGCACTTCGCGTACGGTGGACGTACCGGCCGGCGGGAGCACCTCCGCCGCGTTCGAGGTGAGCTGCGCTGCGCCGGCTGCGACGCAGCTCGCGTTTACGGTCCAACCCAGCAACGCGACGGCCGGCAGCCCGATTTCACCCGCCGTCCAGGTGACGGCACGCGATGCCGCCGGAAACGTCGCCACGAGCTTCAGCGGCACGATCACGATTGCGCTGGGCGCGAACCCGAGTGGAGGCACCCTGTCCGGATCGACGACGGTGAGCGCCGTGAACGGCGTGGCGACGTTCTCCGATCTCCGCATCATCAAGGCTGGAACGGGTTACGGCCTAACGGCTGCGGCGAGCGGTCTCACCCGTGCGACGAGCGCCTCGTTCAGCGTGTCCGCCGCGAGCGCCAGCGTGCTGGTCTTCACGGTGCAGCCAAGCACTACGCAGGCGGGCAGCTCCATCTCGCCAGCGGTGAAGGTCACCGCGCGCGACGCCTACGGCAACACGGCAACGAGCTTCAACGGATCGATGACGATGTCGATCGGCAGGAACCCGAGTGGTGGAACGCTGTCGGGCACGACGACAATCACCGCAGCGAGCGGCGTCGGCACCTTCTCGAATCTCAAGATCGACCGGGCTGGCAACGGCTACACGCTCCAGGTCGGAGGGTCCGGTGTTGCGGGGGCCGAGAGCGCGCAGTTCAACGTCACGCAACCGCCGTTGATCTGCCTGTTGGGCGTTTGTATCGGGTAGAGTTTCGAGCGACAGGCGTTCCGGCTCCGCAGGGAGCCGGAACGCGCCCGATGCTGCTGTACTGATGACTTGTACAAAGCAAATCATGGCTGGAGCGAGGAGCTCTCCCTGACACGGAGCCCGTCAGTGGTTTCAGTGCCGTGTCAGTGGTTTCAGGGGCCATTGCCTTGTTTCGCCATCCCGCAAGGTTCGGCTAGCTTTCGCCGATGTCTTTTGGCGAATTCCAGCTGCATCCAGACCTGTTGAAGGGCGTCAAGGAGCTCGGCTTCACGAGACCGACGCCGATTCAGTCCGACGCGATTCCCGCGGCGATGACGGGACGCGACGTCCTCGCCTGCGCCATGACGGGCAGCGGCAAAACGATGGCGTTCCTGTTGCCGATTCTGCACCGGCTGCTCGAGCAGCGGCGCCGTGGCACGCGCGGCACCCGCGCGTTGATCATGACGCCCACCCGAGAGCTCGCGGCGCAGATTCTCGAGGAGCTGAACGCCGTCGCCGTTCACACGCCAGTCACCGCGGCGGCGATCTTCGGTGGTGTGGGGATGGCACCGCAGGAACACGCATTCCGGAGCGGCGTCGACATCCTCGTCGCGACGCCCGGCCGCCTGCTCGATCACCTCAGGCATCCCTACGCGAGCCTCGCCGGGATCAATGTGCTGGTGCTCGACGAAGCGGATCGCATGCTCGACATGGGGTTCCTGCCCGACATCAAGCGCGTACTGAAGTATCTGCCGGCCAAGCGGCAGACGCTCTTCTTCAGTGCGACCATGCCGAAGCCGATCCTCGAGCTGACGCGCGAGATGCTGCACAATCCGGCGACGATCAATCTCGAACGAAAGGCCGCGCCGGCAGTGGGGATCACTCAGGCGGTCTATCCCGTGGGTCAGGAGCTCAAGTCCGCGCTGCTTCTCGCGCTCCTCCAGCGCAATCTCATGCGCGAGGCGCTCGTGTTCACCCGCACGAAGCATCGCGCGAATCGCCTGTGGACCTTTCTGACGAAGCACGGCGTATCGGCGGCGCGCATTCACGGCAACCGATCGCAGGCGCAGCGCACCGACGCGCTCGCGGGCTTCAAGAGCGGCGCGTATCGCGTGCTCGTCGCGACCGACATCGCCGCGCGCGGCATCGATGTCGAGGCGTTAGGCCACGTCGTGAACTTCGACGTGCCGAGAGCACCGGAGGACTACATTCATCGCGTCGGTCGTACGGCACGCGCCGAAGCGGTAGGTGAGGCGTACACCTTCGCCGCGCCGGATGAGGCAGACGACTTGCGCGCGATCGAGCGTGCCGTCGGAAAGCCGCTGCCGCGGGTGACACTACCCGACTTCGACTACAACGCGAAACCGACGACGAAGCTCGAGAGGCCAATTGCGGAGCGGCTGGCGGAACATCGAGCGCGGCGAGCGACCGAGCGTGCTCGGTCGGAGGAGAAAGCGATCAGAAGACCGGCGGCCCCGAAGCAAACGGCGCCGCAATCGGAGTCCGCGCAGAGGGGGCCGTCGCCGTATCACGAGGGCGCCGCGCCATCCGGTGAAGGACCAAAGCGCAGGCGTCGGCGACGCAGGCGCTAGGTATTACCGCGGTGGTTCCATGGGCGCGACTCGGCGCCGAAGTGGGCGCGTCACTCCGCACTCCCCCATCGCCGCCTCATCCAGTGGGTGGTCAACTTCGCTGCCTCCACGCCGAGCATTCCACTCGCGACCACGTCGCTCGTCCAGTGTTGATCGCGGTACACACGTTGGACGCCGACGTACGTGATGGTCGCGCCGGCGAGCGCACTCACCCACGGACGATTCGTTTCCATCGCAATCGCGGAAGCAAGGCTCGCGATGTGAACGACGTGCGCCGAGGGAAACGAGTGGTAGGCGCCGCGCGCGCTGAACGGCTGAAATGTCAGCGGCTCGCGCCCGACGTTGGGACGGATGCGACCAACCGCAGGTTTGAGTAGCGACTCGATCGCGTCCGCGACGGCATAGCTCGCCCCGACGCGCAGGGTGGCAGCCGCGAAGCTGCGCTGATGGAACACACGCGCACCGATATACGCGGTCGCCAAAGCCGGCACGATGTGGCCCGCGGTTCCGAGCACGTCGGCGGCGGATGAAAAACGATCGAGCGCTGGCGAATGATTGGCGAGAGCGACAGAACGCAAACGCTCATCGAATACAAACGCGGCAGCGAGTGCCACGCTGGAGGCGGCCCAGGCCTCACGTTCTCGTATGTCGCGGGAACGCACATCGCCGGTCGTTCCCCCCTCTGTTCCCCCTTGAGCATGCGCAGGAGCGGCGAGGAGGGATGTCGCGCATGCACCAACGATCAACAACCAGACACGAGTCATCATAATCCGGAATATGCAATGCGCGTCGCCAGGTGACGTGCTACGGCTGCTGACGTTCCAGGGCGCGCGGCCGATTCTGTTTGGCGTCGGTGTCGGCACTGTGCTCGCGTTGGCAGCGATGCGGCTGCTGCGCACGGCAGTCGTCGGGGTGAGCCTCAGCGACCCGGCATCGCTCGCCGCAGCGGCAGCGCTGCTGTGTGTTGCCGGCCTCGCGGCGACACTCGTTCCGGCGTGGCGCGCGACGCGGGGGCGAACCGGCGCAGACGATCATGAGAGGCTGAGAGACGATCGAGCGCGGCCGGCTCGCCGTCTGGCGACGCACCCGGTCGCGAAGTCGGCCCGGTGCGAAAGATCTGGAGCGCCTGGCATATCCTCGGGCCTGGTGGCCTATTTCGGAGGCAGTTTGTCGAATTCCGGTCGGCCCGTTCGACGCTAGGGTGAGGCCACGCCAGTTCCCCTGGCGACGGCAGTACCGCACTCCCTTTCAACCCGTGTAAGCCATGCTCCCCTCGGATCTTCGCTTCGCGCTGCGCAGCCTCTCCCGCTCGCCGGGCTTTGCCCTCGCGGTGATCGTCACGCTCGGTCTCGGCATCGGCGCGAATACGGCGATCTTCAGTGTCGTCCGCGGTGTCATGTTGCGTCCGCTGCCGAATCGCGACGGCGACCGCCTTGTCTATCTCCGCCAGTCGACGAACACTCCGGGCGGCGAGGACATCGCCTTCTCCGTGCCCGAGATCAACGACTTCCGCGCATCGTCGAAGAGCCTGGGAGGCATCGCCGAATACTCGCCGTTCACGGTCACTCTGGTCGACAATCATCAGGCCGAACGGCTGAACGTGGGCCTGGTGACGGGCAACTACTTCCGCGTCATGGGCCTCTCGCCCATCGTCGGCCGTGCCTTCGGCCCGCAGGACGATGGCCGCGGCGCCGCTCCCGTGATGATCCTGACGCACGAGTATTGGGACAAGAAGTTCGCCGGCGATCCGACCATCGTCGGCAAGACGCTGCGCGTCGGCGGCAAGGTGGTGACGGTGGTGGGTGTGCTGCAGTCGGCACCGTCCTTCCCGGCGAAGATCGACGCGCTCATGAACATGGTGAACAGCGAGCATCACCTCAGCGCGACGATGGTCACCGGCCGCACGCATCGCATGACGGAGATGGTCGCGCGGCTGGCGCCGGGTGCGACGCTCGATCAGACGCGGGCCGAAGTCGCCGGCATCACGGACCGGGTACATCGCCAGTATCCGGAGTCGTACGACGCGGGATCGCACTTCCAGGTGACCGTCACGCCGTTCCGCGATGTGCTCGCGCAGAAGGCGAAGCTGACGCTCTATTTGTTGATGGGCGCGGCGGGGTTCGTGTTGATCATCGCCTGCGCGAACGTCGCGAACCTCACGTTGATGCGCGGCGTTAGGCGCGAGCACGAGCTGGTCATTCGGGCCGCGCTCGGCGCGGGCGTAGCGCGGCTCCGCAAGTTGTTGCTCGTCGAGAACCTGCTGCTCGCATTGAGCGGGAGCGCGCTCGGACTCGCGCTCGCGTTCGGCGGCGTGCGCATGTTGACCGCGCTCGCGGCGCGCTACAGTCCGCGCGCCGACGAGATCCGCATCGATGGCGTCGTGCTCGCGTTCACGCTGGTGCTCGCCGTCGTCGTTTCCATCATTCTGTCGTTCGCGCCGAGTCTGGCGAGCGAGGAGTCGCTGAACGCGTCGCTGTCGGCGGGGGCACGGCGTTCGACCAACGTCCGCCGCCAACGGCTACAGCAGGCGCTCGTGGTCGCGCAGGTCGCGGTGTCGGTGATGCTCCTGACGGGCGCGGGGCTGCTGACGCGCACGATGCAGCAACTCTCCGAGGTGAGCACGGGATTGACCAGCGACGCCATGCTGACGATGGAAGTCCCCAAGGACTTCAACGGCATGAAGAGGGAGGAGATGATCGCCGATTATCAGCGCATGCGCGAGCAGCTCGCGTCGCTCCCGGGTGTGCAGCAAGTCGGACTTGGATCGACGATGCCGCTCCGCGCGGGAGGCATTCTGCTCGACGTCAAGGCGGAAACGCATCCACTCGCTCCCGGTGAGGCGCAGCCGCAGGGCGATTATCGGAGCGCAAATCCGGACTATTTCCAGGCGTCGGGTATTCCGCTGCTCAAGGGGCGCACGTTCACGGCGAACGACAACGAGAGGTCGGCGAAAGTCGCGATCCTCAACAAGACGCTGGCGGATCGTTTGTTCGGCAGCCGAGATCCGATTGGCCAGCGGATCGCCTGGACTGGCGACGTTCTCCGCTTCATCGGCATCCCGGAAAACGACTGGCGAACGGTCGTCGGCGTCGTCGGCAACACGAAGGACGGTGGTCTCGACGCGGTGCCGATGCCGGCGGTGTTCATTCCCTTCGCGCAGAGCGACTTCCCCATGGGCGGCTTCGTCATTCGAGCAAAAGGCGATGCGGCCGCACTCGCCCCCGCGGCGACCAAGGCGCTGCGGCAGCTCGCGCCGGATCAACCGATCGAGCACGTGATGACGGTCGCGCAGATCCGCGACGAGAGCGTCGCGCCGCGGCGCCTGAATGCGATGCTGGTCTCGTCGTTCGGCCTGCTCGCGCTCATCGTTGCCGCGGTCGGCATCGCCGGCGTGCTCGCATTCGCGGTGAGCGCGCGCACTAACGAGATCGGTATTCGCATGAGTCTCGGCGCGGATGGCGGCCGCGTCCAGCGCATGATCATCGCCGAGGGGGGTTTGCTCGTCGTCCTCGGCTTGGCGTTAGGCGTTGTTGGTGCACTCTCGTTGTCGCGCCTGATGCAGGGACTCCTGTTTGGCGTGCAGCCGCACGATCCGGTGACACTCGCCGGCGTCTCCGCGGTGATGGCGCTCGTTGGGATCCTCGCGTGCTGGATTCCAGCGCTGCGCGCCGCGCGAATCGATCCGGCGGTGGCGCTGCGAAGCTAGAGCATCCAGCACCACGACCATGCAGATTTCGTGAAGCGACTCCCGACCACGCCGCCAATGACGCGTTCCGTGCGTGCGATCGTCTTCGCCGTGCTCGCGATGATCAACACCCCCGCGATGATGCTCGGACAGGGTAACCCCGACTGGACGACGCCCTTTCCGCCATTCCGCATCGCCGGGAACCTGTATTACGTCGGCAGCAAGGATCTGGCGAGCTACCTCATCGCGACGCCGCAGGGCCACATCCTCATCAACAGCAGCCTCGAGGCCAGCGTCCCGCTGATCCGGGCAAGCGTCGAACAGCTCGGTTTCAAGTTTACTGATGTCCGGATTCTGCTCATCAGCCATGCGCACTGGGACCACGACGCCGGCAGTGCCGCGATCAAGAAGCTCACCGGGGCTGCGTACGCGGTCATGGAGGGTGACGTCTCGGTAGTGGAATCGGGTGGCACGACCGACTTTCAATACGGCGACGACGCGTCGCTGCGCTATCCGCCGGTCAAAGTCGACCGCATCCTCCACGATGGAGATTCGGTACGCGTCGGCGATGCGACTCTTGTCGCCCATCTGACGCCGGGCCACACGAAGGGCTGCACGATGTGGACGATGCAAATCTCCGAGGGCGGCCGAGCGTACAACGTTGTGATCGTCGGCAGCCCGAATGTGAACCCCGGCTACAAGCTCGTCATGAATCCCGCCTATCCGACGATCGCGAGCGACTTCGAGCGCACCTTTCAGCTACTCCGCGCGCTGCCTATAGACATCTTCCTCGGCGCGCACGGCGGCTACTTCGATCTTCGATCGAAGTACGCGCGGCTACGGGCCGGCGACGCGAGCGCCTTCGTCGATCCGGAAGGCTACAGGCGCTATGTCGCGGACCGCGAGAGCGCGTTCCGACGAGAGCTCGAGCGACAGAAGGCACGTCACTGAAGCGCCTCGATACACGCTGTCGGAATTCACCACTGCGCCGAGTACGAGTGGCACGGCAATCAGCGTGACGGGATGGAGATGCTGCGGATCTGCCCGGAAAATATGCCAGAGCCTTACACTTCGCACTGCGTCGCAGCGCTACGATATCCGCATCGACGAACCCGGTGGAGTCGAAGGAGGATATCACTTTGCAGCCAATCGCCTGTTCCGCGCTCGTGAGACTCACGCTGCTCGCGGCGTCGAGTATGCTCGTAGCGTCTCGTGCCGTTGCGCAGAGCGCACCACTTCACGGCGTCGTCTACGCCGATGCGAATGCGAATGGAAAGCGCGACGCCTCGGAGCCTGGCGTATCGGGAGTGATCGTTTCAAACCAGCGCGACGTCGTCGTCACCGACTCGCTCGGACGCTTCGAGATTCCGACTGGCACAACCGGCATCGTGTTCGTCTCGTTGCCTAACGGGTTTCGCTCCAGCAGCGCGCTCTGGCGCGCCACGACGCCGGTGGCGGCGGCGCACGCGTCCGTTGATTTCGGTCTGGCGCGCCAGGCGCAGTCGCGGACGTTCTCCTTTGTACACGCGTCCGACTCGCACATCGCCCCGGAGAACGCCGATCGCTTTCGCCGCTTTCGTCGAATGGCGGACTCGCTCGCGCCGGCGTTCGTCCTGATGGGCGGCGATCTCGTACGCGACGCCATGAGCCAGTCCGAATCGAGTGCGCGGGCGTACTTCGATCTGTACGCGGCGGAATCGAAGGCCTTTCGCACGCCCGTGTGGAATGTGCCAGGCAATCACGATCACTACGGTATCATCCGCTCACGGTCGCATGCAGATTCCGCGAATCCGCTCTACAACCGCGGCATGTATCGCCAATATTTCGGTCCCGACTACTACTCGTTCACCTACGGTGGCGTCCACTTCATCGGGCTCAACACCATCTCCCCCGACGACTCTGCGTACTACGGTGACGTCGACAGCGCGCAGATGGAATGGCTCAAGCGCGATCTCGCGCATGTCCCAGCGGCAATGCCGATCGTCACGTTCAACCACATCCCGATGATCTCGAGCTGGACGACGCTGATCCCATACGATGAGGATCCGCTGGTCGCGAGCCTCGCGAAGGTCAACGGCAAGAAGCAATACCGTCACACTGTCGGCAACGTGCTCGATGTGCTCGAGGCGATGCGTGGCCATCGGTACGTCCTCGCGCTGGGCTCACACATGCACGCGCCCGAGCGCTCGTCATTCGTGAGCGACGGGGTGCAGCTGCGGTCCGAGGTGAGCGCGGCGATCGTCGGCGGGCAGGAGGTCGGCGCGGTGATCATCCCGTCGGGGTTCACGCTGTACACGGTTCACGACGGGAATATCGACGCGGGGCAGTTCGTTCGGCTCGATCCACCGAGCGTAAAGCCCTAAGCCTCCGTTCGACTAGCTTGCCTCGCCTAGTGCAGTCCCGCCGGCATGAAGACGCGACGCAACAACATGCCGCCATATGCTCCCGCGAAGGCGAAAGCGATTGCCATCACCGATCCGTAGTTCGATCGGGCGAGAATGCCGAAGACTGGAATCCAGCCGCCGATGCAGAGCGCCCACAGCCAGGGGCGTTCGGGCGCCAGCGCGCCCAGGGCTGCCGCGACTATGAACAGGAGTCCGGCGGTGATGCCGGTATCGTCCCATCCCGGACGGGAGTCCACGTATCCTAACGAGAGTCCGACTGCAATGGCGATCGCGAAGAGAATTCGATTCATGGCGAGCTCCCGAGCATCGCTTACGGCACGGCGTGCGAGGACGAGCTCCGCCGCGCAGGGTCTCAAAAGAGTGACTCGACCATATTAAGTACTTTGCCGCATGAAGTCAACGATCGACAGCTTCTTTCATCGGGACGTTTCCATTCGACGCCGCGCCTATAACGAGCGGTATCCAGTCCCCCGCCTAACGCTGGCGCTTAGATAGTGCGGATCGGCAGGAAGCGACCTAGAACAACACTCCGACCGTAAGCGGGAAATAATTCACGCTATTGCCATAGGCACTCGTCCGAGCTGGACGACCTCATGCGGAGCATTAGGGAAAGCCTCGCGGACGAAATGCCGCGGCTCCGCGGGGATTTGCCCGAGCGTGTAAATGCCGCGAACGCGTTACTCGAGCAGTTGGGTGCGTTGACCGAGGTCGAATCGTTCGATCACAGCTACGTCATCCGCGGCTACGGGTGTCTGTTATCGGAGGCGGTTCACGGGCGCCCCGAGGTGTGCCGAGCCGTCGAACGAATGCTCGCCGAGTTGTTGCAGGTGCCCGTGCAGCAATGTTGCGAGCGAGGCGATCGGCCGCGGTGCTGCTTCAGAGTGGACGGGAGTGGGACGTCCGTTGTGACCTGACGGCTACGAACTCCGCGAGCATGGCGTGCCACCATTCAGCCTTCGTCACACCACTTCCCCCGTTAGGCGTCCGCAGGCGGAGGCGGTGCGCACCATGCGGAGCGCCGCGGGCAATCTACACGGCGCTCCGCATTAGCGTATGCTTATCGACGGCGACTAATGGTGGTCCCGATCGCGACCACCGACAAACAGGATGCGATAGATCCGGCCGCCCTTGTCGTCGGAAACATACAGTGAGCCATCGGGGCCTACCGCGACACCCACCGGGCGATGCTTCGCCGTCGCGGGCAGCGGACCGGTCGATCCGGCGAAGCCATCGGCGAACGTCTCGGCGCCACCAGCCGGCCGGCCGTTGCGTCCAAAGGGAACGAACTGCACCTGAAAGCCCTGGTTCGGCTCGGGTGCTCGATTGAAGCCGCCGTGGAGGGCCACGAACGCGCCGCCACGATAGCGCTCCGGGAATTGCTTGCCGTCGTAGAAGAGCATTCCGTCCGGCGACCAGTGCGCGCCAAACGTGAGGATTGGCTGATTGTAGCTCGCGCAATCGATGCCTTGCGGCCCCTGCACGCGATGGCCATCACCGCCGTACTCCGGCGCCAAGACTTTCTTGTGCTCCCTGACCGCGTCGAAATAACAGTACGGCCAGCCATTGTTGCTTCCCTTCGTGACGATCGCGAACTCCTCGGCGGGCATGTTCGCGCTTTCATCCTGCGTGTAGAACTGGGGCCAGTT
>JAJKIR010000166.1 GCA_021154325.1 Gemmatimonas sp. | reverse complement strand
GGGACGAACTACTGGGCGACGCCGCGCGCGACGATCAGTCCGGACGGCAAGATCGCGCTGTTCGATTCGAACATGAACAACAGCAGCGGTCGCTCCGACACCTTCCTCGTCGAAATCCCGATCCGCTAAAAACACCAGTGAACGAAGGGGCTCGGCAGAATCCGCCGAGCCCCTTCGTGCTCGCTACGTCGCGAGAAAAACCGAGATGAGAAACGCCAGAAAGATCATGTGGCTCGTGCGATCCCGCAGCGCGAATACCACAGGATCTTCATGGACCTTCTTCCGCATGGTCAGCAGCCAAAGCCTCGCTTGCCAGTATAGAAGGAGCGGAAGGCCGGCCCAGAGCAGATCGGGCCGGGAATAGAGGGTCGTCACCTCTGTTCCGGTGATGTACAAGCAGTAGACGAGCGATGTGGCCGCGGTAGCGCTGCCGCCCAACGCAACGAGGACCGGAAGATCTGCTGGTGCATAACCGCGACCGGCCACCAGCTCCGTGCCGCCAGGCTTCTTGAGCAGCTCCATCACGCGTTTGACGAGAGCGAGCGAGAAAAACAGAAAAATCGACAGCGCGAGAAACCAGCGTGAAAGTGGGACTGCCACGAGTGCCGCTCCCGCCACGACGCGACTCGTGTAGAGCGACGCGAGCGTGATGACGTCCACCATCGCTCGCCGCTTGAGTGTGAACGAATAGGCAGTAGTTAGGCACAGATACCCGGCGAGGATGACGCAAAAAGATCGCGGGAGCGACTGCGCCAGTGCGATGGAGATCGCGATCAGAACCGTCACGCCGGCAAGCGCGGCGGGAATAGAGAGATCTCCCGCTGCCAGGGGGCGACGACACTTCGTCGGATGCGCGCGGTCGTGCGGGAGGTCGGCGAGGTCGTTGATCACATAGACCGCCGACGCGAGGGCGCAAAACGCACCCAGCCCGGCGAGGCAACGAAGTCCCAGCGCCAATGTCCAGTTCACATGGGCCGCGACCGCGGGCAAGAGCAGCAGTGCATTCTTGGCCCACTGGTGGGGTCGAAGCTCGCGGAGCCACGTTCGCCACACCGAAGGACCGTTGTCGGGCAGGACGGAAACGTCAGGGCGCGCTCGGCGGGCCAACAGGCGAGTCAGCGATGAATCGCCCACAATCGTGGCGTGGCGCGCTGCTGCCCACAGAGGCCGATCGACGGGCGCGTCGCCCACGTAATCGAAGGCGCCTAACCGGTCCTGCAGCACTCGCAGCTTGGTGTGACCGGTGAGATTCACCGTGGCCGTACTGCCGAGAGCAACGTCGGCACCAACTTGGCCCGCGATCACGACCACCTGCGATTCGTGCGCACCTGAGGCTAGTACTACCTGCCTGCCATCGGCGTGCGCCGCCACGATCATGTCCACAACGCGCTTGCGCCGCGGCAGCATCTCGACGGCCAATCCGCTCTCGGTTGCGACGTACGCTTTCAGCACCGCCTTGCCACCGAGCATCGATCGCAGCAGGCCAGGTGCTCGCCGAGGATGGTGGATCACGAGCTGCAACGCACCTTCCACGAGCATGTCCGTGCGCAGGAGTGTGCCGTCCACGTCGACGACGAGTGGCGGCTGTTGTTGCACAGTCGCCGCGTATGAAGTCTTCGTGTCGGCGCCCCAGCCAATGGTGCTATCCATGGATCTTCTCCATTCGGTCATGTCGTCACGCCTACACGGCGCGCGCTTGGCGCACGATCTTGAGCGGTGGGGTGCTGGAAGACGGTTGCCCGAGAGCGCCCGCGGCGAGATCATCGAGCCAACGTTCGAGCACCACGAGTCGCCACAGCATCGGACTGTGATCGCGTCGTCCGACGAGATGTTCACGGACCAGCTGCGCGAGCCGCCGCGGTGCGACGAATTCCTGGATCGAGCACGAAGGCGAGAGAATCTCGTCTACGCGATGCCGCAATTCCCGTCTGAACCAGCGCGCGAGCGGCACGCCGAAACCCTGCTTGCGCCTCTCGAGCACGGATGCCGGAACGAGGCCCTCGATTGCTCGTCGGAAGATCCACTTGCCGGTGCCATTTCGCATTTTGAGATGACTCGGCAGGGACACGGCAAATTCCACGAGATGATGATCGAGCAGCGGAACCCGCGCTTCGAGCGAGGCCGACATGCTGGCGCGGTCGACTTTGGTGAGGATGTCGCCGGGGAGGTAGCTCGTTAGGTCGACGAGCATCATCTGTGACGCGAAGTCGCGGCTCGCGGCCTGGTCGAACCAGCGATCGAGAAGTGCCTCGAAGGGACCCAGCCGGTGCACGAGATCGGGAAGGGCGATCCCTCCTTCTGACGGCGCGAGCGGCTGCGCCACCGTCGCCGCGTAGCGGCCGCGCCGTGTGCGTCCCAGATCGAGCAGCCTGTTGCGTCCCGGCGTGGCGTGCGGCAAGAAGCGCCCGAGAGCGCGGATGCCGTGCCTGACATTACCCGACATCACTCGGCGCTGCAGAAGCTCGCCAAAACGTGTGTAGCCTCCGAACAGCTCATCGCCTCCATCGCCAGAGAGGGCGACCGTGACGTGTTGACGCGCGAGGTGCGAGACGAGGTACGTTGGGATTGCTGATGAATCCGCGAACGGCTCGTCATAGCTGCGCACGACATCGTCAACCAGCGCGTCGACCTCGGGACGCACGATCAGCTCTGTATGTCTCGCCCCGAGCTCGCGCGCGACGGCCGCGGCATGCGGCGCCTCGTTGTACGCGGGGTCCTCGAAGCCGATCGAGAACGTGCGCACGGGTTGCGTGAGCTCGCGCGACATGGCCGCGACGACAGCGGAGGAGTCCAGGCCGCCCGACAGAAAAGCACCGAGCGGCACCTCGGACTCGAGGTGATGCGAGACGGCGTCGATGATGAGCCGGCGGCACTCGGCGATGGCCGTTGTCTCATCGAGGGTCGCATTCTCCTCACGAGTGGCCGACCAATACTGCCGCACCTCCGATTTGCCGTCGGGCCTCCAGACGAGTGTGTGCCCTGGCGGCAGCTTCTTCACGTCGACGAAGATCGACAGCGGATCCGGCACGTAGCCGAGGGCGAGGTACCAGGCGACTGCCTCGCGATCGATCAACGGTGAGAAGGTGCTCAACGCGAGGAAGGAGCGAAGTTCGGAGCAGAAGTAGATGCTGCCGTCTTCGTGTTGCCAATAGTAGAGCGGCTTGATCCCCAGACGGTCGCGCGCGAGGAGCAGCTCCTGGCGCCGGCTATCCCAGAGTGCGAACGCGAACATGCCCCGCAACGAGTCGACGACGGCCGCGCCACGCTCTTCGTAGAGATGAATGATGGCTTCTGTGTCGCTGCCACTTCCGAATCGATGACCATTCGCCACCAGCGAGTGTCGCAACGCACGATGATTGTAGATCTCGCCGTTGAACACGATGTGGGCGCTGCCGTCCTCGTTCGCGATCGGCTGTCGTCCGCCCGCAACGTCAATGATGCTGAGCCGACGCATCCCGAGGCCGATCCCCGGCACGTTAAACAAACCCTCATCGTCGGGGCCGCGATGGGCAATCGCATCGCACATCGCCTGCAGCTCGAGTGGGCCACGGGGCGACGCAAGTCCTGCTCGCGCAAAGCCGGCAATGCCACACATCAGGAACGTCCCTCCCACCGTAGCGACTCAGGCAAGAGGAGCCGACGTGAACGGTGCGGAATGACGCGCCCAGCGTGCGGCGCGGTCGGAAGCGCCATCGCCAACTCTCGCTCACAGGCGCGCGCGGTACACCACAGGAGCATGAGCTGGACGTAGAGAAAGGTCATATACCCGAACGACCCGAACAGCCCGGCGAAGAGAAAGGACACAATCCCGCATTGCAGTAACGCAAGCTGGTCGGCGCTTTGTGGGATCACGTGGCGACAGCGGCGCCTAACGCGTTCCGCGTCCCACACCGTCGACGCCAGGACGAGGAGAAAGAGCAGAAGGCCGGGTGCGCCATTCTCGGCGAGAATATTGAGATAGGTGCTATGGGTGTCGCGGCGCCCTTGATCACGCACATCGAAGCCATCGTGAACCGAGTAGATCTCGTGGGCCAGGGGGTACGCTCCGGAACCGACACCCGTGGCAGGGTGGTCGCGAATGATGTGCGACGCGATTCGCCAGATGTTGTAGCGGTTCCGCGCCGAACCCTCGGGATCGACGTCCTCGAAGTTCTGCGTCGTTGTGACTTTCGACAGACCGCCAAGACGATCCCAGACGCTCGTTGGCGCCAGTGGAATCACGAGGGCAGCCAGGAGCGCGAACTTGAGCACCAGCTGTACGCGCCGGCGAGATTTCGCCAGCATCAAAAGGACGAACGTGCCGGCGGCGAGCAGCGCGCCGCGAGACTGCGTGAGGAACATGACGATCGGGAAGATCACCAACCCGATCATCGCCGCGATGCGAACGATGCGCTGACGCTCCGTCGACAGCAGGCCGAGGAGCATCGAGATCTGAAGGAGCACCATCGCCGCGAGGTCATTCGGATTGCCGAACACTCCGAACCACGCCGTGCGAACCTCATGATATACGACGGAGTTCACGAGGGCGCCGCGAATTGGAAAGAGCGCAAACGTGAAAAGGAAAACGAGCATGAACAGGCGGATCTGCCGGCGCGTGCGCAGCGCGTTGGCCGTGACCAAGGCAACGAGCCAGACCTTGTCCAGTTCCGTCAGGTGGTCGAACGTGACTTCGCGAAACATCCAATGCGTCATAGAGACGTATGACCACAGGAGGAACGCCGCGAACGCCACAAGCGGAAATGGCACACGAATGGACTCGCGCTGCAGGAACAGTCCGAGCACGCCAACAGCCATCACCGGCATGCCCAGGCTGAAGCGGTAGGAGGTCGTCGTGAAGATGAAAAGCAGCAGCGCGATGAATGGCGGCGTCCAGCTCACCATGTCACCGTCGCTCGCGGAGACGATCGTCCAGAGCCGTGTTCGAGGCAGCGGCGCGCCACTTCGCGCCGAGCGCCAGCCGGGCATTCCACGCTCTAGGTATTGCATCGCGCGGAATGACCAACGAGGGAATCGTAGAGCGCCTCGAGACGCGACAGCGCCACTGTCGCATTGAATTCGGCACGTGCACGTCGACGGCCGGCATCGCCCAACCGATGCGCAAGCAGTGGATCTGCCAGGAGAACGTCGAGTGCTCGCGCAAACGCGGGGGCATCGCCCGCGGCCACGAGGAACCCGGTTTCTCCGTGTGTCACCGCGTCAGCGTTGCCGCCGACGTTGCTGGCGACGACGGGCCTGCCCGCAGCCATTGCCTCCACGAGAGTGTTCGGAAACCCTTCGCTCCTCGAGCATAGCACGGCGATGTCGAACGCGTGATTGAGATTCGGTGCGTTCGACCGATAGCCGGCGAAATGCACACGATGGCGCAGACCGAGCACACCACAGAGTCGTTCTAGCGACAGTCGATTCTCACCGTCGCCGACGATGACGATGTGAAGTGACGGCCATGTCGCTGTCAGGATCGCCGCGGCGCGTAGGAGCGTTTCGTGTTCCTTGATCGGATCGAGTCGGGCTACGATGCCAACGACCGGCGCGCCGCGAGGGATCCCGAGCTCATCCAGCAGCGGGTGGCGCGACTGCGACGGCGCTACAAACGCCGCTTCGTCAACAAAGTTGGGGACCACCGTGATGCGATCTGGCGACACACCGTCGCTCGCCACGAGCGAGCGCGCAACCGATGGGCTATTGGCGAGAACGCGATGAGCGACCTTGTACGCGAACCGATTGGCGATGCGATGTTTCGTCTGCGGAAACGTCTGCCACCATCGCCGACTCATGAGGAGTGCCTTCACGCCCGCCAAGCGAGCGGGTAGGGCAACGAACATGTTGGCGTAGAGGTCGTGGGCATGAACGATGTCCACACGCGCATCACGGAGAAACCGCGCGAGCCGAAGCGCCTGTCGGACCGCCGCCGGCCCGTACAGGTTCGAGAGCGGGAACGTCACGACCGGCACGTTCGCGTCCCGGTACCGTGCAAAGAGCGGCCCGCTCTCCTCGAGCGTCAACACGATCGGCTCGAAGCGTGTGCGGTCGAGTCGATCGATGGTGCGCGCGGCATTCAACTCGGTACCGCCAACCCGCATGGTCGAGACGCAGTGGGCGACCCGAATCGGCCGTCTACCATCGGCCCGTGCCAGCATGTGCGTCGCCGCGATACGATGCTCGCTCTTCTCAGCCGCGCCTAACGTCGTCAGCGGCGCGCTGGCGCGCATTGCCACGTCACCAGCCTCCCTTTCGGAAGACGATGACCGGAAGTGTCAGGAGCATGATCCGCATGTCCTCGATCAGCGACTGGCGGCGCAAGTACTCCAGGTCGTATCGCACCTTTACGCGAACGTCGTCCACCGACGCGTCGTAGGAGTGATTGATCTGTGCCAGGCCTGTGATCCCCGGCTTCGCCCGCTGCCGGAGGGCGTACTCGCGAATGTCACGTCGAAGACGCGCGAAAATGCTCGGCCGTTCCGGACGCGGGCCAACGATGTTCATGTCATCGCGGAGCACATTGAGCAACTGCGGAACCTCGTCAAGCCGTGTTTTTCGCAGCAGGCGGCCCAGTGCTGTCACGCGAGGGTCGTGCTTCTGAGCCCATACCACGCCACAGCGGCCTTCGGCATTTACGGTCATCGTCCGGAACTTCAGGATGCTGAATGGGCGACCGCCGAGGTTGCACGCTCTTCGATCGTACACTGGAGCCGCGTCGCCAGGACGTGGTCGTCGACGATCGTGGCCGATGCGCGATTGTCGATAGAACACCGGGCCGGGAGACGTGAAGCGCACCGCGAGCGCAACAACTATCAAGAGCGGCGACAACACGAGCAGCGCCACGCCGGCGACGATGATGTTGAACACGCGGTTCAATCGTTCATCTCGCTCGCGCGGCAGGAAGTCCACGTAGACGGCCTCGCCGTGTGGGGACGCGAGCACCGGCGAGCTGGCGCCCAGCACCGCGTTGTCGTACATCGGCCCGGCCACCGACGGCAACACCGCCGCCTCCGAAGAGAACTGAGTATCCATAATGCGGGCTCCAGTGCGAAGGCTGCCTAACGGTGCCGACTGTTCTGCATCGCGAACAGGGCCACGGCGACGCCGGCGAGCCCGCTGACCACCTGGATCATGCTGATCGCTCCGACCCTTCGCCGTTCACCGACAAACACTTCGTCCCCCGAGCGAAGGCTCAACTGATCGATGGTCGCGCCGCCGGCGATTGCCGGACCGGCCTCCGTGCTTGAGCTCAGGACTGCTCCCGCGCGTCGCAATTGCACCTTGGCAAGGTCCCCATCGGGATTTGGTCCCCCAGCCCGCATGATGAGCTCAGCCACCGGCAAATCGGCGGCGAGGACGTAATAACCGGGGTGCACGACCGAGCCCAGGACCGACAATCGAACGAGTGGCGTCGCGCGGACCACTGGCTCTCGCAAATACTGGCTGATGCGGCTCCGCAGATGGTCCTGCAACTCTGTTCGCAGCACACCAGTGAGATCCAGCTCTTCCATGTTCGGCAGCAGCAGGTGCCTTCCCGTCCGAATGGCGAAGGTGTCGCAGAGTGTCGGCTGGTCCTGTACATAGATGGCGATGCGATCGCCGACATCGAAATCGCCGATCTCCAGCCGGCTTTTCGCCCGTGCGGCACTGCTATTCAACTGATTCCGTTCACTCACCGACGTCCCGGGCAGGGCCGACAGACTTTCAGCGCGCGCAATCACGCGCTGGAGATCTGCGCGGGTTGCCCCTTCCAAGCTCGCCGAAGCGAGAAGATCCGACTGCTGCGCGCCCGAGGGGCGGGATAGCACCGAGATGAGAACGAGAGCGGCAAGAATTCGCGCCGAACGTGCTCTGGGTCTGCGATGAGGAGCATTCATATCCCGGCCGACTTGCAGTCAGCGCGCCGTCGGCGGCCCCTTCAGCTTTCAATCGCTAACCTGTTACAGCACAAGTGGATCGGTGCCGGGGCCGCGACCCCGGTGCAGGGTTTTGCGTGCCCAGTTGTGGTGTGCTAGCCACAGCCCCTGGCACAGGGCGCCACAGGGGCCTCGAACGGCCGGGATGAGCAATATCTCACGGAGCGCTCGGCACCGACGTGTCGCTCACGCCCGGGCTCTCACCGTTCCTTCATCGACAATGCCTATCCGTTCACCGATCGGCTCACTGAAGCGCGGCGTGTATGAGTAGTACTCGTAGATCCCCTGCGCGCGCACGTCATTCAATACGGCGCCGAGCATCCGAATGGGAAGTCGGTCGGCGAATTCCAGCTTCGCCTCCGCGAGTTTACGGTTCGTTTTTCCCGTACGCAGGACGAGCAACATGCTGCCTGTCGCAATCCCCATCGCGAACGCATCCACACCAACTCCGAGTGGCGGCGTATCGACAAGCACGACGTCAAACTGTTCGGGCGCGGACACAATGAGTCGGCGCAGTTGCTCCGACGCCAGCAACTCGACGCCGCGTCGCGAGCGCGCACCGCTTGGTATCAAAACAAGGTTCGGATGCAGCGTGGGATGAACGATGTCCCTCAGCGATAGCTCTGGAGCGCGCAGGTACTCCATCAAGCCGGGACTCGCACGCACATTGAAGGTGGACGCGAGCGCACCACGGCGCACGTCGCCATCGATGAGCAGCGTTTTATAGCCAGCTTCTGCAAAGGACACCGCCAAGTTGGCGGCGAGCAGTGACTTGCCGTCGCCCGAGCAGGGGCTCGAGATGGTGAGCATCAGGGGCGCGCCATCAGGCGTGGTAGAGCGAAGCCCAACTCGTATACAGCGAATTCCCTCGGTGAGCTGCGCAGCGAGGAGGGGATCGATGGATCGATTTCGATTTTGTGTCAGGCGCGGCATGAAGCCGACGATATCAAGGCCTAACTCATCCGTCGCCTGCTCCGGATAACGGAACCGGGCATCGACCATGTCGAGCACTATCACAAGGGCGATGGCGAAGCCAAGCCCGCCGAGCACCGCGAGCAACATCAGCTTCGGAGCCGTGTTGCGCGTTGGGCGATTGGGGGCGACAGCCGAATCCAGCACGGCGACGTCCGGTGTCTCACTAGCCTCCGTGAGCTTTGCCTCGCCATAACGAGTCAACAACGTCGTGTAGAGGTTTTCCGCGACGGCGACCTCGCGACGTAGTCGCATCTCCTCGATCGTGCGCGAGGGAATGCGTCGGAGCTCGGTGGACGCGCCGTCGATTCGTGAAGCCAGCTGTGCCTCCCTCAGCTTGAATTCCTCGAGAGACGCGCGCGCGATGTCAGGAATCGTCTGCTGTCGCAGAATGCCCGTCGCGCGTTCGAGATCCTGGACTCCCTTGTATTTGTCGGTGTAGGTAAGCCGCGCGGTGCGCAGTTGCGCTTCTTTCGTAGCAAGCTCCCCGATGGCCGCTTTCAATCGCTCGTTGCCCACGACCACTGCGGGCACCGCGAAGAGCATCTCTGGATCGACCCCCGCACTCGGCGCATCCCGCAAGATGTGCTCGAGCGCCTCGCGGTCCCGATGAACGCTCTCGTACTCGAGTTTCGTCTTGAAGTAATCCTGAAAGACAGGATCCCGCGTTTGTTCGACGCCAGCAGCAACGGGACCGCCTTCCTGCGGCAACGTGATCGTCTGAACCCGGAAGTTTTCGAGGGCGCTTTCGGCACCGCGCAGCCGTGCTTCGGCGAGATTGAGCTGACCGTCGAGAATACCTACGAACTCCGTCAGGTTTCGCCGTTTGAGCTGCCCAGTCATGCGAATGTACGCTTCGAGCCATCGATTGACGATCGTCGCCAGCAGGATTGGACGATCCTTTCCGGTCAGCGAGACTCGTAGGAAGCTGCTGCCGTCAGGCAGCGATGCATTCAACGCGTTCAGCAACGTGACAGCCGCTTCATGAGGCTCGACGATAGAGAAATCATGTTCCTTGCCGGCGGTGAGCGCTTTGGGCTGCCACAAGAAACCGACGCTTCGGCCGACCGAGTCGCCTACCACCCCACGCTCGACCAGCTCCTTCTTCCGAAGCAGCGCGTACTTCTGACCGTCACCGTCGACTCGCAACGTGTATAGGCCCGGCACCACGTGGTCTTTTATGCCAAAACCGATGAATGGCAGGGAGTCGTTGGCCTCAGAAGGCTTCAGATAAAGCCCGAGTTGCCGCACAATGCTCTCGGACAGCGCGACACTGCGAAGCAGCTCGACCCAACCCGACGCGGCAACGAGCTCCTGGCCGCGAATCGGTCCCCGGTCCTGACGTCGCGCGGTTTCGGCCGAGATCCACAGCGTCGCGTTCACCTCGTACGACGGCGGGACAAAGCGCGTGGCGAGCAGGCCGGCACCAATCGCGGCGCCTACAATCGCCAGGATCATCCACTTGTATTGCTTGACCGCTCCGAAGTAGCGCTGGAGGCGCTTGAGCGTTACTGCGCTAGGCGGCCCGGGATGGCGCGCCCCGGAAGCGACCAGCCCGCGATCGATCGGCATTTCTCCCGTTGTGGCCGGAAGTATGGTGCGCATGTCAGATGGCTGAAGCGATTGGCAGGATCGGCAGTGTGGCATAGCCGGCCCGCGGATGCGGCGCGTGAATGCAAGTTCTCGCCCCTATGCCAACCTCAAACGCCGCAAGCCGCTAGCAACTTCCGGAGCGTAGACGTGTCGAGCCGCTGCCACAGTCTTGCGGTTCGGCGGAGACGGGTGAGTACGCGCGATGCTCGCCCCGCACGCGTCGGTGCCGTCATCCCGCGAGTTGCGCGTAATTACCCCGATAATACAGGAGTGGGCGCCCCTCACCACACGTGCCGCGGTCAACGCGGGCAATAAAAATTGTGTGGTCTCCGGCCTCGACGTGCTCCGTGAGCTGGCATTCGATTTGTGCGAGCGCGTTGTCGAGCAGCATCACGTCGCTCTCACCGCGCGTGAAGGGAATTCCCTCGAAGCGCTGCCTCTCACCTCTGTCGGCGAAACGGCGCGAATGGGCTTCGTGATCGGCCGCGACGATGCTGAGTCCGAGCTTAGGATGGCTGAGCAGTAGATCATGCATCGAGGCTTGGCGGTCGACGCAGACCAGCACCGTTGGCGGGGACAGGCTGACGGAGCAAAAAGCGCTCACCGTCATCCCCAGATCCTGCTCACCATCTCGCGCGGTGATGATCGCGATACTGGACGCGAAGCGGCCGCGGAGTCGTCGAAATGTGTCGGAGTCCATCATTGCCCTCACATCAAGCGGTGTTGCCGGCATCCACAGTCAGCGTGGTGCCGGTGATATTTTTCGCTTTGTCGCTGAGCAGGAATTCAACGGCGTTCGCGATGTCATCGACTTCCGGCATCCGTCGCAGCGCACTTCGTCGCGCAATCTTTTCCCGCGCCTGCTCGCCGAGCCCTCCTGTCATTTCGGTACTGACGAAACCGGGCGCCACGGCATTCACAGTGATTCCCAGCGCACCGACTTCGCGTGCGAGCGAACGTGTGAATCCGATGAGCGCGGCTTTCGTGCAGCTGTATACCGAGAGTCCCGAGTAGCCGGTGGAGGCAACAATGGACGAAACGTTGACGATGCGGCCGCCCTGGCCCGTCATCATCGACCGCACGACGTACTTCGTGAGCACCAGCGGCGACAGGGTATTGATTCGGATCAGCGATTCGATGTCCGCGTCGCGCATCGTGGCCAATACGCCGCTCGTTCCGATACCGGCATTGTTGACCAAGCCGAAGATCGGTCCGTACGCGGCCCTGATCTCCTTGACAAGATCTGGAAGCTGGCCGATGCATCCAAGGTCGAACGGCACGAACCGAATGGAGCCACCGCTGGGCGAAGAAGTGTTCATCGCTTCGGTGAGCGCTTCACTCTCGCGCCGGGCCACCGCAATCACGTCATGCCCGGCGGACCGGAGTGTCTTCGCGATCCCGAGCCCGAGTCCGCGGCTGCCGCCGGTGACGACGACATTAGGCATTCCGCCGTCCCAGCTTTCCGGAAGGCGTCACCGCCAGCGCATTAACGATCCGGATGGACGCCGGCACCTTGTGCGCGGCGAGTGCACTGCGACAGGTCTCGAGAATCTCCGCTTTCGTCCTTTCGACCGTCAGCGCGTCGATGCATGGCTCGGCGCCCAACGCGAGCACCACCTCAGCGGCAACTATCGCACCGGTGATCGGATTCTTTCGCGCCGTCACTAGCGACATGCGCACGTTCGGGTGCCGATTGATCACCGCCTCGACTTCCTCCGGATGGATCTTGAGGCCGCCGACGTTGATGATCCCACCACGGCGGCCCGCGAAGTGATAGCGCTCGCCGCGCCGCTCGAGCACGTCGCCGGTGTCGACGAATCCTTCCGCATCGAGGAGCGATTCACTTCCATCGCCGAGATAGCGAAGCGCCGTGCGTGATGACCGGATGCGCAACGTGTCGTCTTGGACCTTCAAGTCGACGTCGTCGCCGTCGCGCGCAAGGAAGCTCGATGGAAAACCGGCCTGGCCGTCTGTCACCTCGAACGCAACGCCCGCCTCGGTCGATGCGAACGCGTGTGCCACCTTCGCCTCGGGAAATGTTGACTGGAGATGATCGATCACCGCTTGGTCAGCAATCTCTCCGGAGAGTCGGGCGTACTCGGGCGAGAGAGCCCGCGCCGCGGGGCTCATCAGCGCGCGTCGCCAGTGAGTCGGAGTGCCCGTAATGTGGGTGACACCGTGCTCCGTCGCGCGGGCTAGAAATGCGCTGACTGGTTCACCGGCATCGGAGAGCAGGAGCGATCCGCCGCCGATGAGCGCGCGGAGGAAGATCTGGAGGCCGCCGTACCGACGAATGTCATAGAACGTCGCCCAGACCACCGGCCCAGCGAGGCTCCCCGCCGGCTTGATCGCGCCCGTGAGCGTCGCCAGGGTGTGCACCACCATCTTCGGCACGCCTGTTGTCCCCGACGTGAAGAGAATCCACTCGGTGTCGTGCCGCGCGGAGCGGTCGACCGCCTGCCGGTGCACCGCTCGATGACATGGCATCACACAGGCGACGCCGAAGCCACTCAGCTCGGCGGGGGTGTCGGTGACAATCGCGTCGATTTCCGCCGTCGCGAGCACATAGGGCAGATGTGCGCGATCAAAATCCGACGGGCACAGCACGAGCCGTCGTGCGATGCCGTCGAGCTCAATCAGCGCGAGCGCCGCCGCCAGTTGGTCCGAAGTGGAGACCAGCACCGACCGGTCGCGAAGTTCGGACAGTCGATTGCCGAGGGCGGAGCCCGACTCGAGCTCCGCGAGTGTGATGGAGGTATCAGTCGCGCATAAGGACCGGCCTCTCTCGAGGCCGGCCCTGGCAAGCGATTCCCAGAGTGATGCCGTCCTACGTCGTGGCATTCTCGTACATCTTTTCATACATGTGGATGAAATCTCCGAACGTCACCGGGAACTGAAGTTCTTCGGATGCGCTGAAGGGATCGATCCCGAGTGAGTCTTCGAGTCGGGCAACGACGATCGCAAACGCGAGCGAGTCGAGACCCGATTCCATGAGCGGACGTTCATCCGTGAGAGAGGCCAGCTTGTGGCGCTGCTCGGCGGCGACCTGTTCGAATTGTGAAATGATCGTTGTGCGGATACTGGCGGCCATCGAAAGATCCTCGGCAATGCGGGTGAAATGGTGAATCAGGTGGTCAAGCGGATGCCGCCGTTAGGCTTTGCGGGCTACGGCAAGCGTCAGTGAGCGCGTCGACGAGCTCGCGAATGTCATCGATGGTCGCCTCCCCGTGCGTCAGGCAGATGCGAAGCACGTCTCGGCCCTCATACTTGGCTACGGCAATCCAAGCTCGGCCGGACGCGAGCACGTGTGCGCCAATCGTGCGCGCATCCGGGCCGTCAGCTGGAGGCTCGACACACAGAAGCGCCAGCGGCGAGTCGTTGACGATGCGCCACTCACGCTCCACGAGCAGCGCGCGCAGCCGTGCAATCAGATCGGCCGAGCGTTCGACATGTTGCGCATAACCGTTCCAGCCGGCCGCCGCGAGCGAAAGGAACAAGCGCACGCCGAGAAACCGTCGCGACCACTGGGCGGTCGTGACATAGGGATCGACAGTCGCCGTGTTCGACGGCATGAACCCTGTCGACACCTGGAACGTCCTGGAGAGAATCAGCGGATCGCGCGTGATGAACATTCCGCACCCCATCGTGGTCGCGAACCACTTGTGCGCGTCGATCGTGACGGAATCAGCGCGCTCGATGCCGGAGAGCACGCCGCGCAGACGCTGGGACGCGATGACTGCGCCGCCCCACGCCGCGTCCACGTGCAGCCACAAGCCGTGCGCCCGCGCGAGCTCCGCACAGCGTTCGATTGGATCGATCATGCCGGCGTTGGTGGTCCCGGCAGTCGCAACGATCAAAACGGGCACGCAGCCGCGCGCCGTGTCCTCGGTGAGCATGCGCTCGAGGGCGACCACGTCCATCCGGCCCGTCCCGTCGGTTGGTACCTGCCGCACGGCGGAGCGACCGATTCCTGCTTGATGGCCGATCTTCACCCAAGCGAGATGACTCTCGCGCGAGATGTAGAATACCGGTTGACCACGGAAGCATCGCGCACCATCGAGAGCGAATCGATCGTTGGCGTGCGTGAGTGCGCACAGGACGGCTGTGTAGTTCGCTTCGGAGCCGCCCGAAGTGAAGTGTCCCGTCGCCTCGGGTGGCAAGCCAACCCGTCGCGCGATTGCCGAAATCACGTGCGACTCGATCTCGACGGCCGCGGGTGAGGTCGTCGCGGTGGCGAGCTGCGGGTTGAATACGCCCGTTATGCGGTCACCGCAGAGAGCGGGGAAGCTCGGTGCTGGATTGAACAAGCCGAAGTAACGAGGATTCGTCATGTGGACGACGCCGTGCTCGAGTTGCGCGATCGTCCACGGCAGCAGCTCGTCGAGCGCGCGCGGAGTGGCGAAGTCAAATTCAGCCAGCTCCGAGCGTAGCCTCGCCATGTCGAGCGTCGGTACAACGGATCCATCGGCGACGCGCTCACTCGCGCACAATAGCTCGCGGGTCAGATAATCGTCCCACTGCACGCGCTCCGCGCGTGGCGGAAAGAGCACCGAGACCGGCGGCATCAAGTCGTCAGGAGAGTGCATCGCGAGTTTGTCTTAATTGCCGCGTAGCACCGCTGCGCCAGCTACCGTGGCCGCTTCCGATCGACACTCCGTTCCGAGAGCAGAGAGCCAATTCGAATAGAGGCGAACGGCTGGGTCGAGCCAGAGGTGCGGCGGAATGGCTCGTGCGTCACGCCCTGGAAATCCTTCCAGCAACTCACGCGTGCGCTCGCGCTCGGCGAGATTGCGAAACGCCGCGAATGCCCTCGCGGTCTGGTCATCGAAGTATCCGGTCGGCATCTCCGGATACGTCTCCATGGTTCCAGCGAGATAGCGACCAACGTCGCGCCGATACTCGCGGAAGAGGGCACCGGCGTCGTACTCCGGATGTCCCTGAAAAAACACAAACGGGGCACCCCTCTGAAGGACGAAGGTGTCCGGGCCCGCTTCGTCGGAGAAGGAGACAATCTCGTATCCGGCGGCCGCAAGCTGCTCGGCATCCACTGTGTTGAGTCGCGAGTGAGGAATCCGCCACGATGTAGGCAGATCCGCGACTAGCGCGTCGTTACTCGTCTTCTCACACCGGAATAGCCCGGAGATTTTCTGGGGGAGTCGTCGTCGTGCAATCCCACTGAGGTAGAGAACGGCGGCGTGGGCAGCGAGGCAGGACCAGATTGTCGGCGTTTCCGAATCGATCGCCCAATCGAGGAGTCGCGTGAGTGATGGCCAGTACACTTCCTCTGGCAGCGTCGCGGTCCGTGGCTCGGCACCGGTAACGATGAGCCCATCGAACTCGCCTGACCAGAGCGCATCGATCGACTCGTACCGCTCCTCGACGTACCGCCGCCCAGCTTCGCCGCGAACCAACTCGGGAAACGAAAACACACGCAATCGGACGTTGTAGCCAGCGCCGGCACGCGCGAGCAAGTCACTGAACTGCTGCTCGGTACTCTGCAGCGCCCCATCCGGCATGTTGTTGATCAAGCCGATCACGAGCGGCTCACGTCCAGTTCGTGCGTGCGCCACTCGCCCGCGTGTCGGGGAGTACAATGGCCCGTTCATTCGATGGCCACCTGCGCCGCTGTTGGCCGGGACAGATGTGAATTGCCGATGTAACTGCTGACGCGCGCCGGGAAGGCGGCGTCGAGTGCCCGGTCCAGATCGACGAGAATGTCGTCGATATGCTCGATTCCGATGCTCAGCCGGATCATCTCCGGCGTGACACCCGCCTTGAGCTGCTCCGCTGACGTCATCTGGCGATGCGTAGTGGACGCCGGATGACACGCGAGCGACTTCGAATCACCGAGGTTTACCACTCGCTTGATCAGCGAAAGCGCATCGTAGAAGTGCGCGCCAGCCGTTAGGCCTCCCCGGATCCCGAATGTCATGATCGAGCAGGCACGACCGCCGAGATACTTCTGTGTGAGGCCATAGTACGGGCTATCGGGGAAGCCCGTATAGTTGATCCACTCGACTCGCGAGTCATCTCGCAGAAACTCGGCGACTTTGCGCGCGTTCTCGACGTGCCGGTCCATGCGGACCGCTACGGATTCGATGCCCTGCAACAGCAAAAACGCATTGAGCGGCGAGAGGACCGAGCCAAGCGTACGTTGATACACGCTGCGGCAGCGTCCGATGTATGCCGCGTCGCCGAAGTGATCGGTGTAGACGAGATCGTGGTACGATGCATCCGGCTCCGTGAACATCGGGAACCGCGACGCGTGCTCCGCCCACGGAAACTTTCCTGAATCCACGATGATGCCGCCCATCGTGGTCCCGTGACCGCCCATGAACTTCGTGAGCGAGTGAACGACGATGTCGGCACCGAACTGAATTGGACGCGAGAGAATCGGCGTCGGTACCGTGTTGTCGACGATCAGCGGGATGCCCTGAGCGTGCGCGACGCTCGCCAGCGCCTCGATATCGCAGACGTTCCCGGCTGGGTTGCCCACGCTCTCGCAATAGACCGCGCGGGTGTCCGCATCGATGAGCGCGTGGATGGCTGCTGGCGTGTCGTTCGCCGCAAAGCGAACCGTGACTCCCATTTTGGGAAGCAGGTGCGCGAATAACGTGTAGGTCGTGCCGTAAAGCTGCGGCACGGAGACGATGTTGGTACCGGGCGACGTCACATTAAGCGTCGCGAAGTGCAGGGCTGCCTGGCCCGAGCTGACGCTCAGCGCCTGGAGTCCGCCCTCCATCGCCGCGACGCGACGCTCGAGGACGTCATTCGTCGGATTGCTGATGCGCGAGTAGCGATAGCCGTCTACTTCCAGGTTGAAGAGCGCAGCCGCATGGTCGGCGCTCTCGAATTCATACGCCGCCGACTGGTAGATGGGCACCGCCGTCGTCGATGCCCGTCCGTCAGCTGTATAGCCGTGGTGAAGCGCGATCGTTTCCGGACGCATTAGAGCGAGAGTGCTTCGCGGACGTGACCGGGCCACGCCTCGAGATCGAGTCCGTGCGTCGCGAACAAGGCGATCGTCAAACGATCGAGGCCGAAGGCGGAGCACGCCGTGTGCGCCACGGCGCCATCGTCGGTGCGAAGGCCCCAAGTGGTTCCGAAGTGATCCTGGTGATAGTTAAAGCTCATGCACGCCGTCGGTGCTTCCTCCGAGTTCACCGGTATGAGCAGCTCGAACTTGAGCGCTTGCTCAACCTGATTCACGGCCATCAGTTTGCCAGCGCGTCCGAAGAACGGGTCGCTGGCCGGAGCGAGCGTGAAGGGGACGCCGAGCTGGTTCGCCATCTGCTCGGCCTTCGCCTTCCAACTCTCACGAAAGGCGAGCGCTGTCTCGGGTGCGCCGATACAGACATATTCGCGCATGCGGAACGCCTGCATGCGACCAAGCTCAGATGACGCCTCGCGACGGAAGCAGTACGACTCGACATCGACAATGACCCCGGTCTGTGGCACGTCACCGCGCGCGGCGATGATGGGATAGACCTGGTAGCACGCCGCCGGTGTCAGGACGAGATCCGTTGCCGCAAGCGCATCGACCCATTCCTGGCCAGATGCCTTGCCCTCGATCAGCGCGCGAATCTTCGATTCCGTCCCCGTCATCGAGCTCACACAGCCGAGCAAGTGCGGAAAGCTCTTGAGGTAGCCGGATTTCTCGAGCAACGCGCGACTCATGACTGGCGGGAAGCGTAGTACCTCAGCACCGTCAGGTCGGTGGCGCGTGATCATCGCGGTGAGCCCGGCGATCACTTCCTCGAAGACACCCGTGCGCCCCTGTACGCCGTTGGCCGCGGTCGGCTGGAGGATGCTCGAGGTGATAGCCTCGAGGCGTTCAGCAGATACTTGTGTTGGCATCTCAGTCTCGGAGGCGAGAAGGCACGTCGAAGAGCAGCAGCGAGGTCGCTGCGCCTGCGAGAATGCGCTCGTTGTTAATCATGATGGATGACGACATCACGTCGCGAAGCTGACGCGCGACGCTGAACTCTCCGTCATTGCGGTAACCCGAAAGGCCGCACGCCTGGAACGCGTGCATGACGATTTCGATCGCCGTCTCGGAGGAGTTGACTTTCAGCAGATTCATTCCGGACTGGAAGTCAATCGCCTCGAGCCGTTCAGGCTCGTTCACGGCAGCTTCATAGCTTGTCACGGCCGAGGCGATGGTGCCGCGCAGCGCGCGCAGCAACATCATCGCTCGCGTCAGATGCGAAGCGCCTGGTGCCGACTGCGCTGTGCCCTGCGCCGCCCCTTTTCTTACGAAGCGCCGAGCGCGCGCCACCGCACCAGCGGCTACTCCGCACCACACGGCGCTCCAAGTCAGGTGCGCTATGGGAACCATGCTTTGGGGGTGGACGCGTTCGTAGGATTCAGGGATGACCTGATCCACACTCCCGCAACCGCGCAGCGTGTAGCCCGTGCTGCACGTGCCACGCATCCCCATCGTGTCCCATTCCTTGATCTTCTCGAGCTCGTAATCGCCCTTCACAAAGGCGACGAGCACCTGATCGGAAGGTGGTGAATCCGGTGTGCGACGTGCCGTCAGGAACACGCCGTCCGCTTCCGCCCCGTACGACATCACGGTGCCGTTCTTCACCAGAGACATCCGCGACCCATCTCGCTCCACGGCGCACGCGCTGGACCGGACGGCCCCGCCCGTCTGATTCTCGGTCGTCGACGAAGCGAAGAGCAACTGCTCATCACAAAGCCGTCGCAACAACTGCTCGTGCCACGGACTGGAACGCGCATGGCGAAGCAGGATGACGACCTGAATCTGATGCATCGCGAAGATCATCCCCGACGAGGCGCACGCCGCGCCGAGCATGTAGCAGACGTCCACGACATCGGCGACGGAAGCGCCATCGCCGCCCAGGTCCACCGGCACGAGCATGCTGAGGAGTCGATGCTGCCGTGCGGCGGCAAAGGTCTCGTGTGGGAAGCGTGCATCACGGTCAACTTCAGTTGCATGTTCGGCCGCGGCGGCCGCTACAAATCGTGCCCGGGCACACGGGTGAGTAGCGGGCGTGTGCGCCACGGCCTCTTGCGCGTCAAGGGTGTTCATGTGCAAACGCCTATTTGCAGGTGGAACGGGGAAGCCTTCGCGACCGTGGCATCGTTGAAACGCGGTTGTTGCACATGGCACAAAGGGTCTGTGAGCGATCCCGCAGCCGGTCATGCACGACACAGACCGACCGTCGGCGCGACCCGGATCGCCGGTTTCTCGTGCGGAATCGGTGGCCACACTTGGAACGAAGTTCAATGAATTGATGACGTTGCGTGTGTTCGGCGGCTCTGCATTGTGTCGTCGGAATCCACAGATACGACCCGCTAATGCAACAGTGAGTTGTAGCATGCGCTCAACACTTCCCAGGGAGATCGCTTCCGAGCGCGAGTCGGCGACGCTGGCGCGCCAGATGCACCAGGCGACGCCGCCAGCTCCCTTTGCCTCTATCCCGAAGCGATCTATCTTGACCGCGGCCATCCCTGAATCCGACCGCCGAGCACCGGCGGGCATGTCGGCGCGCCTCAGCGCGTTCCCCCAAAGCATTCACATGTCTGACGCGAACGCGCAGTCCGTCGAGAACCGTATCGCCGGCCTGGTTCGGCGCCTGCTCGTCGAGCACTCGATCGATCGAGTCGTCGCTCCGGAGGAGGATCTGCGCCTGGCCGGATTGAGCTCGCTAGACATGGTGAGCCTGGTGCTCGCCGTCGAGGAGGAGTTCGAGCTAATGGTGCCAGAAGGGAACATCATGCCGTCCAACTTTCGATCGGTCGCCAGCATCAGTCGTCTCGTCGAGACGTTGCGCAAGAGTTGACAGTGCGAACCGTTGTCCGGAGCCTAACGATGCCACCAGTGGGACTGAACTGATGCCGCTCGATCGCCATGCCAAGCGTCTGCTCGAAATGATCTCGGCCGGGCGGAGCGAGAACGCCGTTCAGCCCAGTGCAGAGTCATTGCGACGTTCGATGCGGCGACTCGCCGAGGTCGCCGACGCTCGTGGCGTGCGGGTTGGGGCCGTGGAAGACCAGATCGCACCGGGATCGTACGGGCCAATCGCGCTCCGAATCTATACCCCTGCCGCGGCAGGTCCCGGATCGCTCCCGTGCATTGTGTACTTCCACGGCGGAACGGGTGTCTTCTGTGACATTGCAACGCACGACGGTCTCTGCCGCCTACTGGCGAATTCCAGCGGATGTCGAGTGATATCGGTTGAGTATCGACTGGCGCCCGAGCATCCGTTTCCGGCGGCAATTGACGATGCGATGTCGGTCACCACATGGATTGCAAGAAATGCCGTGAAATTCGGCATCGATTCCGCTCGACTTGTAGTGGCGGGCGATTCAGCCGGGGGGACAATGGCTGCCGTCGTCTGTCAGCTGGGCGCGCAGAGGGGCGCGCCTCAAATCGCCTTGCAGCTCCTGCTCTGCCCAGTAACCGATCTCGCCGATGAGACGGAGTCGCGGCGAGTGTTTGCGCAAGGTTACTTCATCGAGCGCAGCACGCTTGCTTGGGCCAAGGACGCCTACTGCGGCGATGCGGACGAGACCGACCCACGCATATCCCCTCTTCGCGCACCGTCGCTCGTCGGTCTACCTCCAGCTCTCATTCACACCGCGGAGTTCGACCCGATGCGAGACGAGGGCGAGGCCTATGCCCGAAGGCTCGTAGAAGCAGGAGTGCCCGTTCGACATACCTGTCACGCGGGGATGATACACCACTTCTATTGCATGGCTGGTGCGATTCCGCTCGCGCGAAATGTCGTAGAGTCGATTGGTGCTGCAGTGCGGGAAACACTGAGCCAGGCAGCCACCCGAGGCGATCCCCTACTGCGGAGCGAAAAATTCGACATACGAGCCGATTCGCCCATCGCGGATCTCGATCATGTCGACGAGCTCCGTGACCACCGCAGTTCCGGTGAGACGCGAGAAGATCTTCGCTCGCCAGTGCACGGCCGCTTTCGTCCCATCGATCAGCAAGGAGAGGATCTGCTCGTCGCTGAGTTTGAACGTCTTGATCATGATAGCGAGCAAGGGCCGATACTCAGCCGCGCCCACGGCCCTGACGGCAACGGGTGTTGAGTGACTGGCGCCCGCGATCTGGAACCGCGCATCCTGGGAGAATTTCTCGTAGACAGCTGTCACATCGCCGCTCACGCGCGCCGCATACAGGTCGCGCAGCAGTTGTTCGGTTGCCTGCCGGTCAGTCATCGCGATGATCCTCCAGCGGATTCAGAAACATTTCTCGGCTCAGCGACAGCGAAGTCGGTAAACCACGCGAAGCATCGTATGATTTCCGCAATTCGGCAATGCCATCAGTGATGACGCAACCCTCGTTGGCTGGCGACACGCCGAACAAGGCGTGGGCGCGCGCGCTTGCGCTCACTGCGCCGATCGCACGCGACCCTGAGACGACGCTGCCAATCCTGATGGGACAGCTCGCGGACAAGTATGGTGACAACCCCGCGCTCGTGGGCGAGGATGAGACGCTCACCTATCGCGAGCTTTCGGTGCGAGCGAATCGCTACGCGCGCTGGACCTTGCAACAGGGCATTGCGCCCGGCGAGGTCGTGTGCCTCGTTATGCAGAACTGCCCCGACTATCTGGCGGCATGGCTCGGCATCACCCGCACCGGAGCGGTAGCGGCGCTGGTGAATACGAATCTCGTCGGCGAATCGCTGGCACACGCGATTCGGGTCGTCTCACCGAAATGCATTCTGCTCGGCGCCGATCTCGCACCTTCGCTCACGGGCATTGAGTCGATGCTCGAGCCCTCGGCGCGTCGCTGGGTGCGCGGCGGTGCGGTGAAGGGTATGTCGAGCGTCGATGTCGCGCTGACCGATCTCGAGTCGACCCCACTGACGGTTGCTGAATGCGCACTGCCCACCACGCACGATCGCGCGCTGTACATCTACACATCCGGTACTACTGGTTTGCCCAAAGCCGCCAAGGTGAGCCACCATCGGTTGCTGCAGTGGAGCTACTGGTTCGCCGGTATGCTGGACACCACTGAAAGCGATCGGATGTACAACTGCCTTCCAATGTACCACAGCGTGGGCGGAGTGGTGGCAATCGGAGCCTTGCTGGTGAACGGTGGCTCAGTCGTCTTGCGAAGGAAGTTCTCGTCGCGTGCATTCTGGGAAGACATCGTTCACTTGGACTGCACGCTCTTCCAGTACATTGGCGAGTTGTGTCGGTTCCTGCTCAGCGCCCCAACGCACGCACGCGAGCGTGATCACCGCATTCGTGTCGCCTGTGGAAATGGACTACGTCCCGACATCTGGGAGGCATTCCGGTCGCGCTTCGGGATACCGAGAATCCTCGAATTTTACGCCGCCACCGAGGCCAATTTCTCGCTCTATAATTGCGAGGGAAAGCCCGGCGCGATCGGCCGAATTCCGCCCTTTCTCGTACACCGCTTTCCCGTCGCCCTTGTGCGCTGCAACGCACACACCGGAGAACCCATTCGCAACGAGGACGGTCTCTGCGATCGGTGCGGCGTTGACGAAATCGGTGAAGCGTTAGGCAGAATTGCCCACGATGGCTCGGCGGAGGGTCGCTTCGACGGGTATACCGACCCTGCAGCATCCGAACGCAAGATCTTGCGCGACGTCTTCAAAAAGGGCGACGCCTGGTTCCGCAGCGGAGATTTGATGCGTCGCGATAGCGCCGGCTTCCTCTATTTCGTCGATCGCATCGGCGACACCTTCCGCTGGAAGGGAGAGAACGTAGCGACTGGCGAAGTCGCCGAGGCGGTCTGCGCGTGGCCGGAAGTCCGCGACGCCACGGTGTACGGAGTCGAAGTACCCGGGCACGATGGGCGAGCTGGCATGGTCGCCGTGGTCACCGACGGTGAACTCGATCTGTCCGGACTCCGATCGCATTTGAGCAAAAGGCTGCCGGAATACGCGCGCCCCGTCTTCGTGCGCCTCGTGAGCGCGATCGAATCGACCGGAACCTTCAAGCCGACAAAGCAGGGGCTGGTCAGCACCGGCTTCAATCCCGGCACGACAGCAGACGTCCTGTACGTGAACGATCGTGAACGGGACTCGTACGTGCGGCTGGACTCTACGATGTTCGACCAAATTCGAGCGGGCAGATTCCGCTTCTGACCTCCAGAGACTGATCATGACGGCGGACAACCCAACGTGTGTAGTACATAAATTCGGCGGCACCAGCGTCGCCGACGCCGACTGCTATCGAAACGTCGCGAATATCGTAAGGGAGCGGCCCGAGGCTCAGCGGTTGGTGGTGGTGTCCGCGATGGCTGGGATCACCGATGAACTCGTGCGAGCGGTTCACGTCGCTGGCAAGCAGGACTTGGGTTATCGGCAGATCATGGCAGATGTCGCGGCGCGCCACCGCCGGACGATCGCTGAGCTTCTGTCGGCGGATGAAGCCGGCCGAATGTGCGAGATCATGACGCGCGATCTAGCAATCATCGAGGAAGTGCTGCACGTCACGACCGTGCTCCATGGGTACTCCCGAAATGGTCTCGAGCTCGTATCGGGCTACGGTGAAGTGTGGTCTGCGCAGATACTCGCCGCGCTGCTCCGTCAGGAGAACGAAGAGGTGGATTGGCTCGACGCGCGAGATGTGTTGACCGTCGCGCGGACGGAGACCGCGGCGGATGTCATGTGGCCGGAGTCTCGCGCTCGTGCGAATGCCTGGGTCGCCAACCGCGGACGCCTCCCGAAAACTGTTGTGATCACTGGATTCGTCGCTTCCACCGAGGATGGTCTCGCGGCCACCCTCGGCCGCAATGGCAGCGACTTCAGTGCCTCCATTTTCGGCTCACTCTTCGACGCGCAGGAGATTCACATCTGGACCGACGTCGATGGCGTGATGAGCGCCAATCCCCGGCTCGTCGCGGAGGCAGTGACTCTCGATACACTCTCATATGAAGAGGCGATCGAGCTCGCGTATTTCGGCGCGAAGGTAATTCACCCGAGCACAATCTCGACCGCGGTCGAGCGAAACGTCCCCATTTTCATTCGCAACACCTTCAATCCCCATCATCCCGGCAGTCGCATCCAGGCGACGTCCGGCTCGACCCAGAAGGTCAAGGGACTCGCGACGATCGAGAATGTTGCGCTCATCAACATCGAAGGGATTGGAATGATCGGTCTCCGCGGCATCGCGCAACGATTGTTTGGCGCGTTGCGCGACGAGGGCGTGTCGGTACTCATGATCTCGCAAGGAAGCTCCGGCAACTCGATCTGCTTCGGCGTGACGGCGGCGCAGGCCGATCATGCGCGCAATACGGTCGAAAAGACGTTCTTCGCCGAACGCATGCACGGGCAGATTCGTCGCGTCGATGTCACCAGGGGCTGCAGCATCCTCGCGGTGGTCGGGGAGGGGATGGCTGGCACGGCGGGCGTCGCCGCGAAGTTCTTCAGCTCACTCGGCAAGGCGGGAGTTAGCATTCGCGCAATCGCGCAGGGCTCCTCGGAGCGCAACATATCGGTCGCCGTCGACGGGACCGATACCCAGCGCGCGCTCCGTGCAGCTCACGCTGGATTCTACCTCTCCAAGCAGGCGATCTCGATTGGCCTCGTTGGCGTCGGCAATATCGGGAGTACGCTGCTGCGCCAGCTCTCGCATCGACTCCGAAGTCTGAAACAGGACTTCGACATCGACCTTCGAGTTCGGGCGATCGCGACATCGAATCGCATGCTGCTCTCAGACCACCCCATCGATCTCGAACACTGGCGTCTCGAATTATCGAGTCGGGGGGAGGCGACTGATCTCGCAAAGCTGGCCGCGCACGTATACGACGATCAACTGCCGCACGCGGTGCTCATCGACTGTACGGCGAGCCAGGGGGTTGCGGAGCTCTATGGTAGCTGGCTGGAACGCGGCATTCACGTCATCACGCCGAACAAACGTGCCAATACGAGCTCTCTGGGCTACTACCGGCGACTTCGCGAGGCCAACCGCACCGTCGGCGCGCATTATCTCTACGAGACGACCGTCGGAGCTGCCCTTCCGATCATTCAAACGTTGCGGGACCTCGTGCAGACTGGCGACGAGATTGTCGAGATCGAGGGCATTCTTTCGGGTACGCTTTCGTACTTGTTCAACAGCTTCGACGGTACGCGGTCGTTCTCGTCGCTGGTAGCGCAGGCACGTGAGCTCGGGTACACCGAGCCCGATCCGCGCGACGATCTGTCAGGCGCGGATGTCGCGCGGAAGATCACCATTCTCGCGCGAGAGATCGGCATGACGGCGGAGCTTTCGGACGTGAACCTCGAGGGTCTCGTTCCGGACGAGCTCACGCGTGGTGCCGTGTCCGATTATCTCGCGGCGCTGCCCAAGTATGATGCGGAGATGGAACGACTCCGGTGCGAGGCCGAGGGAAGGGGAGAAGTGTTGCGGTATGTTGGGCGCGTCGCGCGGGACGGCAAGGCGAGCGTGGCGCTTCGCAGCTATCCGACGTCACATCCTTTTGCCAGGATCCAGCTCACCGACAACATCGTGCTGTTCCGCACGAGTCGATACAACGAGAATCCGCTCGTGGTGCAGGGTCCCGGTGCAGGACGAGAAGTAACGGCCGCTGGCGTGTTCGCGGATCTGCTTCGACTCGCCTCTTACTTAGGGGCGTCGCTGTGATGGCATCATGCGTTTTTCGAAGAATCAGGCTGCACGCGGGCCCTCACGCCAGCGAGGCCGGAATCCTGAGAGTCGTCTCACGATTCCGACGAGTTGTAGCACGTACGCGGCAGATCTGACCCGCGGCTGTGGGAGGATCCTCAGGCATCTAAAGATAGAGCAACGACTTCGAACAATTGCTCGCCTATGCACGGCTCCTGCTTAGAGGAGTCACGCGGTCGATGCGGATCCGCGATCTTTGTCGCCCCGATTACGTCGCATTCGCCTTCGGATACCCCTCATGTCCGCACCGAACCGTCGATCACGCCCTCCACTGGTCTTGATTGCCAACGACCAGGAGTGGTCAGCCAGATCGATCGAGAGCGTCTTGGGGCCACGTGGCTACGCGGCGCTCCGCGTCACCACATCGCAGCGCGCGCTCGAGTTGGCGCGCATAGCTCAGCCAGACGCGATCATTCTCGACATGGCGCTTCCCGATCTCGGTGGTCGGGTGGTTTGTGGGCGATTGCGTCAGGATCCGCATATTCCGCTCAATGTGCCGATTCTCCTGACGTCCTCGGCAACCGTGAGTCGCAGCGAGAAGCTCGAGGCGTATGCTGCTGGCGCGTGGGACATTTGCGCCGAGCCACTGGACGTAGAGGTGCTGCTCCCGAAGCTCAACGCGTTCGTCCAGGCAAAGCTCGCGGCGGATCGAATCCGTGAGGAAACGCTCGTTGATGAAGAAACGGGTCTCTACAACGCGAGGGGACTTGCGCGTCGCGCCCGGGAACTCGGTGGTGAGGCTATTCGGCGCAACGATGCGATCGCATGCGTCGTATTCAGCACCGAGCAAGATCCCTCGAATACGGCATTCGATTCCGCCGCGAGCAACCGGATTCTCGCCGAAACCGTTAGTCAGGTGTGCCAATGCAGCGCTCGGATATCCGATGCGATCGGTCGTGTCGGACCTAACGAGTTCGCCATCATCGCGCCAGGCACGGATGAGGAGGGCGCGGAGCGCATCGTAAGACGATTGCGTGATTCCTTCGAGTCCATACACACCACCGAGCCAGAGCACCGACTGCGCTTCTCGGCGTCCGTAGCGGGCGTCACGAATCTCGCTGCCTCGGCAGTTGACGCGATGGAGTTGCTGTACAGAGCGACGACATCCTTGCGGCAGAGTCGTGGCTATGTCATACCGGCGCCGGATCCAACCGTTAGGCAGCTGTAGGCGGCGCGACCGAGAGCAATGCCGCGCAGCGCCGAATCCATCTGAGCGTCGGAATATTCGCGGCTCGCGCTCTCCCCTTGTGCGGGATACCGAGCGACGGCGATGCAATCCAAGCCCAGCGCGGACCGCGTGGGATTACCCCGGGTTGCGTCATCGTCGGACACAATGTGTGTGTGTTGCATCGAGGCAACACTTCTCTCGCACGGCCACTGGGCAACTTGTCAAGAGCCTCTTGTAGAGCTGCTACGCGAGCGCCACAAGTGAGGCTAAGGTCCATCAATTGGTGCTTGACAGCCCGGCTCGGCCGCCTTAACAAGAGGGCGCCCGAATGTGATCTAACGCACGCTGGCGCCACCATCCCGAGCGCTGTACCTGCTGCCCCTCGAGATCGACCCAAATATCACACGGCTCTGCCGATGACCAGGTGGAGACCGACAAGCGATCGTTCGCACCACCAACCAGTACCGGATTCGGACCGAAGGAGGACTGAATGGCTACTGCTTCTTTCTCTCACATTGGCTCTGACGATCGCGTAGGGCGGACGGCGGCGGCCTCCGAAAGCCAGTCGTTCGACATATCGCCCGAGTTGAGAGAATCGATTCAGGTACTGGTCATCGACGACGATCGCACGCTGCGCGAGGGCTGCGCGAGCATGCTGCAGATGAGCCGATACAACGCCAGCTTCGTCGGACGGGGAGACGAGGCCCTCGAGCTCCTCAAGCGCCGTCGCTTCGATATCGTGCTCTGCGACCTGTACATGAGCGGAGTGCCAGGGATGACACTCCTGCGTGGCGCGCTCGCGACCGATAAGGATACGCTCGTCATCATGATGACGGGTAATCCAACGGTCAGCTCGAGCATCGAAGCACTCCGCGCCGGAGCCTGGGACTATCTGCCGAAGCCCTTCTCGGCAACGCATCTGGATTTGCTACTCGGACGTGCCGCGCATGCCGTCATCGCCGCTCGCGATACGCGCGAGATGCAGCGATCCCTCATCGCCGACGTAAGCAATAGTGAAAAAGTGTTGCTCCTCGGTGCCGCGCCCTCCTTCCAGCGGGCGGTCGAGCTGGCGCGTCGAGTGGCCCAGACGGATGCCTCGGTGATGATCACCGGGGAAAGCGGCACCGGCAAAGAGGTCATCGCTCAGTTCATCCACAAGCACAGCCGACGGGCCAGCAGGAAGCTCGTTCCGATTAACTGCGCGGCGCTCCCTGAGCCGCTCCTCGAATCCGAAATGTTCGGCCACCGCAAGGGTGCGTTCACGGGAGCCGATCGCGACAAGCCGGGTCTTCTCGAGACGGCGAATGGCGGGACGCTATTCCTCGACGAACTCACCGAGATGTCGCACCCTATTCAGGCCAAGCTCTTGCGCGTGCTGCAGGATGGGGTCGTCCGCCGAGTCGGCAGCGAGCAGCAGGATGCGGTTGTCGACGTGCGCTTCGTCTGCGCCACGAACAAGAATCCCGAAGAGGCAGTCCGGAACGGAGTGCTGCGAGAGGATCTGTTCTATCGCCTACGGGTCGTTCCGATTCGACTGCCGGCGCTTCGCGAACGGGTCGAGGACATTCCCGTTCTCGCCAAGCACTTCCTGTCGCACTATTGGAGCCGTCACCGCCGGCGTAACGAGGCAATGCCGACGCTGAAGCCGGAGACGCTGGAATTCCTCCGCACCCTTCCTTGGCGGGGCAATGTCCGAGAGCTCCAAAACGTGATCGAGCATGTCGCTGTCCTTGCCGAACCTGGACGCCAACTCGCTCCGGATGACATCGCCCTCTATGATGATGTCTCGCCTGCGACGTCCGATGGGGGCATGCCGACGGGCATGTTGGACGGAGCGTACCATCTGGCGAAGGATCGACTGGTGACGTATTTCGAGAAGGAGTATCTCTCGCGACTCGTGTCGCGCGCCGGCGGGAATATGTCGAAGGCGGCGCGATTGGCGAGCATCGACCGAACGACGCTGTATCGGCTCATGGAAAAACACAGTGTCCATCGAGAGGAGTCGGGCGAGGCCATCAGTTAGTGCGGCCAATGGTGTAGCTCTATCCGCACCTCGCATGCTGGCCAAAACGGCCAGTGACGTCTGCATGCTTCTCCAGCAGGCGGCAGACAACGTCGTGAGCTCGACAATCGACGGTGGCGCCGAATTCAGGCGCCACGTCGGTGTGTTGTCCAAGGCGATCGTGCAAGCGAGCGGCGGTGACGTTCCGAACCTTGGCGCGTTGCCGTCCTACGCTCCTGCCCGTCGCCTAGTCGATGCTTTGCGGAGAGAGTTTCTGCAAGTCGCATCGGAACCACCGCAGCCCAGCTCCGAGCAACTGCTCGCAGTGCTGCGCGGCATTGAGAGCGTGCGGAGTGCGCTCGAAGCCGATGCGGCACAGAGGTTAGCGAGCCGCATCTCCAGCCCAAATGCGCTCGAGGCGGTCGTGGCTGTCGCACACGACATGCGCTCGCCTCTCACCTCGGTACTCTTTCTCGTCGATACCCTCAGAAAAGGGCATAGCGGCCCGATTACTCCACATCAGGAGAAGCAGCTGCTGCTGGTATACGCTGCTGTCTTCGGGTTGAGCTCACTCTCTTCAGACTTGCTTGATCTCGCTCGCGGTGGCGATCGCCTGCTGGATCCCATGCAGGTGCCGTTCTCGATTAGTGAATGCCTGCACGTGGTTCGTGATATCGTGAAGCCAATCGCCGAGGAGAAGAAGCTCGAGGTCGTTCTTGCCCTGCCAAGCAAGGGAGATCGAAGAGTGGGTCAGCCGGCCGCGATCACTCGTGTGCTGCTCAACCTGACGACCAACGCGCTCAAGTTCACGGACGAGGGCAACGTCACGGTCTCTGTCGCGGAGATATCACGGACGGAAGTGGAGTTCTCCGTCAGCGATACCGGGCGCGGTATTCCAGAGAATGTCCTCGACACACTCTTCGACGCATTTCGACAGCAATCGCGCGCCGGGGAAACGGTATTTTCGAGTGCGGGACTTGGCCTGTCCATATGCCAGAAGCTCGTCTCCGCGATGGGCGGCAGGATAGCGGTGGAAAGCGTCTACGGAGAGCGAACGCGCTTCTCCTTCCGCCTGAAGCTGCCGCTCGCTCCCCGCATCTGACTCGCCTAACGGCGATCGCTACTTCTTCCGCCCGTCCTTGTTCGTCTTCGGGAACTTCTCTTTCAGCTGAGACTCGTACTCCCGCTCTCCATACCCGATGTAGATCTGCCGCGGACGCGCAATCTTCTGCTCCTTGTCATTGAGCATCTCCTCCCACTGGGCTAGCCAGCCCGCCGTGCGCGCCACCGCGAACAGCACCGTGAAGAATTCGGTCGGGAAGGCCATCGACCGATAGATCAGCCCCGTGTAGAAATCGACGTTCGGATAGAGCTTGCGCGAGACGAAGTAATCGTCGTTGAGCGCGGCTTCCTCGAGCTTGAGCGCGATCTCGAGATCCTTGTCCATCCCGATCTGCGCGAACACCTGGTCCGCGAGGCCCTTCACGATCTTCGCCCGCGGATCGTAGCTCTTGTAGACGCGGTGACCGAAGCCCATCAGCCGCCCGCCCTTGCCGCTCTTCACGCCATCGATGAAGGTGGGCACGTTCTTCGGGTGACCGATCTCCTCGATCATGCGCAGCACGGCCTCGTTCGCCCCGCCGTGCAATGGTCCGTATAGCGCCGCGATACCGGCGGCGATCGCCGAGAATGGATCGACTTCGGAAGAGCCAACGGCACGAACAGCATTGGTCGAACAATTCTGCTCGTGATCCGCGTGCAGGATGAAGAGCACCTCGAGCGCCTTCACGAAGACCGGATTGGCCTCGTACTGCGGCTCCGACATCCTCGCGATCATGCTGAGGAAGTTCTCAACGTACCCGAGGTCGTTGTCCGGATAGATGAACGGGAGGCCTTTGCCGTGCCGATAGATGAACGCGGCGAGCGTCGGGAGCTTCGCTAACAGTCTGATAATCGAGATGTAGCGCTGCTCCGGATCCTTGATGTTCTTCGCTTCGGGGTAGAACGACGAGAGTGCCGCGACGCTCGAGCACAACATCGACATCGGGTGTGCGTCGTAGCGGAAGCCCTCGAGAAATCGCTTGATGTTCTCGTGCACGTACGTGTGGTACGTGATGTCGTGCACCCAGGCGTCGTATTCCTTCTGCTTCGGCAGCTCGCCATTACGTAGGAGCCATGCGACCTCGAGGAAGGTCGCGTCCTCGGCGAGCTGCTCGATTGGAAAGCCGCGATAGCGCAGGATCCCCTTGTCGCCGTCGATGAAGGTGATCGCGCTCTTGCACGACGCGGTGTTCATGAACGCCGGGTCGTACGTCATCAGCCCGAACTCTTCGGGCGCGGTCTTGATCTGCCGCAGGTCCATCGCGCGAATCGCGGTGTCTCCTTCCACGCCGCCCTCGAACACCTGCACCGGATAGCTCTTGCCGGTGCGTGCGTCCTTGATATCGAGATTCCCGGTCGCGCGCATCTCCGCGCTGGGCGCCTGCGTCGACGGCGCCGTTATGGTGTCTGCCATGCGATGTGTCTCCGCTGGAATTTCAGGGCGGCCGGATGCGTCCCGGCCGCGCCCTCGCAATCTATTCGCGCCCTCGCACCAGTGAGAGGACTAAGGCAGTCCATAGCTATCAGTCCATAGCCGTCAGGGAGCGGTCTCCTGATGCTCGGCGCCTTACTGCGCCGCTGACGTCACGCATCTGCCCGGTGGCGCAGTGGCGTCGCACGGGACACTCGGCGCAGCGTGCGACGCGTGCCGTGCAAACCAGCGCCCCGAGCTCCATGAGTGCCTGATTGTGGGTCCAGGTCGCGCGGCCCGTGCGCGGCAACAGCCGCCGCGCGATTTGCCAGATCTCGCGCTTCCCCGCCGCGGTCTTGAAATCGATATCGGGCGCGAATGCGCGGCGGAGCACGCGCGCGACATTGGTGTCGACGAGCTCGGCGCGTCGCTCGTATGCGAAGGACGCCACGGCTCCGGCGGTATACTCCCCAACGCCCGGCAGCTCGCGGAGGCGAGCGGGGTCCGCCGGGAGCGTCTCGTTAGGTGCGGCGCCCCGCTGCGTGACGTCGCGGGCGAGGCGGTGGAGGTTGCGGGCGCGCGCGTAGTAGCCGAGGCCCTCCCACGCCTCGCGCACCTGGCGCGGCCGCGCGCGCGCGAGCTCGGCGAGGGTGGGGAAGCGCTCGAGAAAGCGGTCGTAGTAGCCGAGGACGCGCGACACCTGCGTCTGCTGCAGCATGAGCTCGGAGACGAGCACGCGATACGGGTCTCGCGTTTGGCGCCACGGGAGGTCGCGGCCATGGGCGCGGTACCAGGCTCGCAGCCGGCGGCTGAACGCTACATCGGTTGACGGTGAACGGTGATCCGTCATCCGTGCTCGGCGCTATGATCGATCGACCAACCCTCGGTGCGCTCGCGTTCGGGAACGTCCGCCCGATACATGATGACGCGTGCGCGCTCGAGCGTGATCAGACCACCACCGATCATCTCGTCGAGCTCCGGCAGGATTGCCTGAATACGCTCCTCCGTCTCGACGCACTCGACGACGATCGGTAGGTCGAGCGAGAGCTCGAGAAAGCGGTCGGTGCGAATGTGGCTGCTTGCCCCGAAGCCCATGATCGCGCGATAGACCGTGGCCCCCGCGTAATGTCGGCGTCGCAGCAGCTCCACGATCTCCGTGTACAGCGGCCGGCCGTTGTGCTTGTCGCGCTCGCCGATGTGAATCCGCATCAGCACGCGTTCGCCCTTGAAGCCATGCATGTCGATGTCGCTCCGTCAGCTCGACGACCGCATGGCCAGCAGGGTGCGTCCGCCGAGGATTCCGAGCCATGCCCCGGCAAGCGAGAGCGCGACGCTCAACAGGACGTACAGCCCCGCGCGCGACGTCTGGCCATCCTCGAGCAAGAGCATGGTATCGTAGGTGAACGTGGAAAAGGTCGTGTACCCTCCACAAAAACCTGCCGTGAGGAGCGCTCGCACCTCGGGCGTAATCGCCTGCGTGCCGATGGCATATCGGAAAAGCAAGCCGAGAAGAAAGGATCCGGAGATGTTGACGACAAGCGTCCCGACGGGGAAGTTCGGGCCGGCCCGCTGCTGCACCAGGGACGTCAAGGCGAACCGCGCGACGCCGCCAACGGCGCTGCCAACCGCCACGTACCACCAGATCATAGCGTTCGGTTCGTGGTTTTGCGGCAGACTCTCCGCCGGCAATGCAGCTGCTCGTTAGCTTGCCTGCGTCGGCACCAGCGACGAGCGCACTCAGTCATTGCGATCATGGTAGCTAACATAGCCAACGCGGGGAATGGCATCGGGACCGGACGCATCGTGCGTCGCGCCGCCATGCTGGCCGCGCTCGCGGTGCTCAGCGTTCCCATCGCGCTCTGGGCGCACGCGCATCTGCGCCGCAGCGAGCCTGCAGCGAATGCGCGCCTCGCCTCGTCGCCATCGGCGATCCGCCTCTGGTTCACGGAACGACCGGAGCTCGCATTCACGCGCGTCCGGCTCCGTGCACCGGACAGCACCGAAATCACGCTCGGCACAGCTGCGCGCATGACCGACGACGCGATGGGCGTGACGGTGCCGATCGCGTCGTCGCTGGCGCCGGGGAAGTACACGGTGCTCTGGCGCACCGCCGCTGCCGATGGACACGCGAGTTCGGGGAGCTTCGGCTTCGAGTTGGCCGGCGCCGCTCCGGTCGTCGCCGCCGTGGATACGGCTCGGCATACGGCGCGCAGTAATGCCGTAGTCTCAGCCGACAGCGTCGCCGCACCATCAGCAAGTTTGAACGCGAGTGCGGCCACGCGCTGGGTGGAGTTCATGGCGCTGCTCGCCGTCGTGGGCGCGGTAGTCTTCCGATTGGCGGTGCTGCCGCGCGCTGCACGGGCAATGGCGGGCACGCTGCCGGAGGAGACGCGCCTCGAGATCGCGGATACCGCACGGCGGCTGGCACAGTCCGCGCTCGTCCTCCTGCTGATCATGACGGTGTCGCGCCTCTACAGTGAGACGCGCACCATCATCGGCGCGGACCGCCCGGTCGATCGGGCCGCGCTCGCGGCGACACTGGGAACGCGGTGGGGAATCGGCTGGTCGATCGGCGCGGCCGGTATCGTGATCGCCGCGATCGGGTTCGCGCTCGTTAGGCGGAGACGCAGCGGAGCCGGTTGGGTCGTTGCGGCGATTGGCGCGGCCGCGGCCGCGTGTAGCCCGGCGTTGACTGGGCATGCCAGCACGACGACCCCGGTTGGCGCGGCGATCGTGACGGATGTCGCGCACGTGCTCGCCGCCTGCGCCTGGCTTGGCACGTTGCTCACGCTACTCTTCGCGGCGCTTCCGCTGGTGAGGGGGGCGCGTTCCATGGCGGGCCTCGGGTCCGGGGCACTCGTTGCATCGCTCGTGCGTGCCTTCCACCCCATCGCGCTCGGCTGCGCGTCGGTGGTCGTCGCGAGCGGGTTGGTCGCGGCGTGGCTCCGGCTTCCGACAGTCGCGTCCCTCTGGGAGAGCAGCTACGGACGAGTCCTCCTCCTCAAGCTCGCGTTCGTGGCGCTCGTCGTTGTGCTCGGCGCGCTCAACTGGCGTCGCCTCCTTCCCACGCTCGGCGACGACCGCGCGGCGCGGCGCATCACCCGAACGGCGAGCGCGGAGCTCACGATCGCGGCGCTCGTACTCGCCGTGACCGCCGTGCTGGTCTCGACGTCACCGCCCGAGTCGGCCGCGCGCGCCGCGACGGTGAGCGTCAAGCGTTAGGCATTCCCGATAAGGAAAACATTGCGACCTCTCCACACTCCATGACTGCGACCGCACCGACCACCTGGCCAATCACCTTCGACGACGTCGAGCGCGCCCGCACACGGCTGGCGCCGCATCTCACGCCGACGCCGCTCCGCTCCTATCCGCTTCTGGGCGCTAAGACGGGATTGTCGCTCTTCGTCAAGCACGAGAATCATCAGCCGACGGGCTCGTTCAAGGTGCGCAATGGGCTCTCGTTCATGACGGCGCTCGCGCCTGACGAGCGAGCACGGGGCGTGGTCGCGGCGTCGACGGGGAACCATGGCCAGGGGATTGCATACGGCGCGGCGCTGCTCGGGGTCGCGGCGACGATCTGCGTGCCGCGGGGGAACAATCCGGAGAAGAATGCGGCGATGCGGGCGTGGGGCGCCGCGGTCGTGGAGGAAGGCCGTGACTACGACGACTCCGTGCAGGCGATGCTGCGGATGGCGAGGGAAGACGGCCGTGTGATTGCGCATTCGACCAATGACCCGCGCATCATTGCCGGCGCGGGGACAATGACGCGCGAGATCCTCGAGCAGGCCGGCGAGGAAGGTATCGACGCGCTCGTTCTGGCAGTGGGCGGCGGGTCGCAGGCAGTGGGGGCGCTTACCGTCGCGAAGGAGCTCGCGCCCAGTCTCGAGGTGTATGGCGTACAGGCCGCGGGCGCGGCGGCGCAGTTCGATTCTTGGCACGCCGGCTCGCGGCGGACGACGGAACGCGCGGACACCTTCGCCGAAGGCGTTGCGACGCGCTCGACCTATGAGCTCACCTTTCCGGCGCTGCTCGAGGGACTCACCGACTTCGTGACCGTCACCGATGCCGAGATCGCGGAGGGAATCCGCCTGATTCTCTCGACGACGCACAACCTGGTGGAAGGTGCGGGCGCGATGGGCGTGGTCGGCGCGACGAAGCTGCGTGAGCGCCTAACGGGAAAGCGCGTCGCCGTCGCGTTCTGCGGCGGAAATCTGGATTCGTCGATGTTGAGACGAATTCTGAATCGCGAGCTGTGAGCGAGGAGTTTGCGACCTTGCATTGCTACATCCTCGGACTCTCAGCCTTTTATCACGACAGCGCTGCATGTCTGCTGCGCGATGGCGAGATCATCGCCGCCGCGCAGGAAGAGCGCTTCACGAGAAAGAAGGGGGATTCCAGCTTCCCGAAGCATGCTGTGAGCTACTGCCTCCAGTATGCCGGCATTGGGATGGATGCCATCGAGCTCGTCGGCTTTTATGACAAGCCACTGCTCAAGTTCGAGCGCATACTCGAGACGTATCTAGCGATCGCGCCTCGGGGCTTTCGATCCTTTCTCAAGGCCGGCCCGCTCTGGGTAAAGGAGAAGCTTTTCACCGATCGCCTGCTTCGTGAATCGCTTGGCGGGTACGAAGGGTCGCTTCTCTATGCGGAGCATCACGAATCCCACGCAGCGAGCGCGTTCTTTCCATCTCCGTTTGAGGAATCCGCCGTCCTGACGATGGACGGAGTCGGTGAATGGGCTACCGCATCGATCGGCTTGGGCAGGGGGAGCGATTTGGAAATTCTCTCTGAGCTCCGATGGCCAGATTCGCTCGGCCTGTTGTACTCGGCCTTCACCTATTACACCGGCTTCACGGTGAATTCCGGTGAATACAAGGTGATGGGCCTTGCTCCTTACGGGGAGCCGCGCTACGTGGATCTCATTCTGCGTGATCTCGTCGACCTGCGCGAGGACGGATCGTTCAGGCTGAATCAGAAGTACTTCAATTATCTCGGTGGTCTGACCATGACCAGCGAGGCGTTCACTGAGCTCTTCGGCGGGCCGCCACGCCTGTCGGAATCGCCGCTGACGCAGAAGGAGATGGACCTCGCTCGCTCCGTCCAAGTGGTCTGCGAGGAGATCATGCTGCGCATGGCGCGCACGGCGCATCGCCTCACCGATTCAAAGAATCTGTGTCTTGCTGGCGGCGTGGCGCTCAACTGCGTTGGTAATGGTCGGCTCCTGCGTGAAGGCCCCTTCGAGAATATCTGGATCCAGCCTGCCGCAGGGGACGCTGGCGGCGCGCTCGGCGTCGCACTTCTGGCCTGGCATCGGCACTGCGCGAAGCCACGCACGGTGACTGCAGGTGTGGACTCGATGAAGGGCGCATACCTCGGGCCCGGGTTTACCGAGGGCGAAATCGAAGCCTTCCTCCAGCGCCAGGGCGCCTCCTACGAGCGTCTGGATCGCGAGGAACTCTTTGGCGCGGTGGCGCGCCTCCTCGCCTCCGAAAAGATTGTTGGTTGGTTCAACGGCAGGATGGAATTTGGTCCGCGTGCGCTGGGCGCGCGAAGCATTCTCGGCGATCCGCGCAGTCCGCGTATGCAGGCGCAGATGAACTTCAAGATCAAATTCCGAGAGGGCTTCCGTCCATTCGCTCCAAGCGTGCTGCGCGAGCGCGTGAGCGATTACTTCGAGATGGATGTCGAATCGCCGTACATGCTCCTCGTCGCACCGGTGAAGAAGGAGCGTCAGATACCCATGAGTGGTGCGGAGCGCGGGCCCTGGGGCATCGAGCAGCTCAACGTCGTGCGGTCCGACATCCCAGCGGTGACGCACATCGACTACTCTGCGCGCATTCAGACCGTTTCGCCGGAGACGAACCCCGACTATTACCAACTGATACGAAGCTTCGAGGAGCTGACGGGTTGTCCGGTTGTGGTGAACAGCTCGTTCAATGTTCGCGGCGAGCCAATTGTGTGCACGCCCGAAGATGCCTATCGGTGCTTCATGCGCACCCACCTCGATTTCCTCGTGCTCGGTCCTTTTCTCCTCGGCAAAGCTGAGCAACAAGAATGGAAGGAGCCGACAGAATGGCAACACGAGTTCCAGCTCGATTGACGACGGGTGAGTTGCGGAAGTTCGCATTCACGGTGGGAGTGGCTCTTGCCGCCATAGCCGCGATATCACTCTTCCGCGGACACACAGCCGCTCCACGTATCCTGGGAGCCGTCGGTGGAATGCTGTTGTTGGCTGGTCTGTTGATCCCATCCAGGCTTGGCGGGCTGTATCGGGCTTGGATGGCCTTCGGTGAGCTGCTCTCGACAGTGACCACGCCTCTTTTCATGGGCGGCGTCTATTTCCTGGTGCTCACGCCGATCGGCCTTCTGAAGCGTGCTTTCGGATCATCCACGCTCAGTAGGCCAAACCGCACTAGCTACTGGTTCGAACGCGCGCCGGGCGCAGCGCGACGCGGAAACTTGGAGCGGCAGTACTGAGCTCTGCCGACTGACTACTGTGACACCCACTTCGGAGTAACGGAAAGTGAAGCGCCATGGATTAGCCCATGAGATCTGGGATTTCATGCGAGAGCGAAAGAAGTTCTGGCTCCTCCCGGTTGTAGTAGTTCTCGTTCTGGTTGGTACTCTTCTCGTACTCGCGCAGGGCTCCGCGCTCGCGCCGTTCATCTACACAATTTTCTAATCGCATCGGGTCCAGCGCTGCGAGCAGCGGGCTACGCAGCAAAAAAGAGCGGCTATGGACTGATAACGGATAACTGTTTTAACTCACCTTTCGCGTCTTTCTCTTCAGGAAATCCATGAGGATGAACTGGCCCAGAGTCATCGTCGTAGTGAAGTAGGCCTTGCCGCGGCTGATCTCGGAGACGCGCTTCACGAATTCGACCAGCGACCGGTCACGCGCGAGCATGAACGTGTTGATCATGATGCCGCTGCGGCGGCAGTGCGCGACCTCGCGCAGCGTCTGCGCGATGACTGTTGCGTCGAGCCCGAACGAATTCTTGTAGATCTGCCCGTTCGGCATCGTCAGCGCGCTCGGCTTGCCGTCCGTGATCATGATGACCTGGCGCATGTCCTTCTTCTGCGCCATCAACAGCCGCCGCGCGAGCTTCAGACCTTCCGCGGTGTTCGTGTGATACGGCCCCACCTGCGCCGTCGCGAGCGCCGCCAGCGGGATCTCCTCCGCGGAATCGTGAAAGAGGATCACCTTGAGCGAATCGCCCGGGAACTGCGTCCGGATCAGGTGCGTGAGCGCGAGCGCGACCTTCTTCGCCGGGGTGAAGCGATCCTCGCCGTAGAGAATCATCGAGTGCGAGCAGTCCAGCATCAGCACCGTCGCGCACGACGAGCGATACTCGGCCTGCCGCACCATCAGGTCCTGGTAATCGAGATCCATCGGGACCTCGATCTTGCCCGTGCGCGCGAGCGAAGCCTTCAGCGTCTCGTTGACGTCGATGTTGAGGACATCGCCAAACTCGTATGGCTTGCTGTAGCCGTCGGCCTCGATTCCCGTGGCGAGATACTGCGTGTCGTGGCTGCCGAAGCTCGACTTGCCTAACGAGCCGAGGAGACCGCGCAAGGTCTTGTAGCCGAGGAAGTCGATGCCCTTGTCGGTGAGATTGAACTGGACGTCGCGCGCCGCGGCCTTGGCGATGCTTCCCGGACCCTCGAGCGGCTGGTGGCCGGCGGGCATTTGTGGGGGGGCGTCCATCGACAGGTAGCCCTCGTTCACCAGGCGCTGCACGAGCTCGTCGAGGAGCTTCGCCAGCTTGGCCTGTCCCTCTTCGTTCCCCTCTCCGCGGAGGGCCTCGAGCATCTCGGGTGTGAACTGGCCGCTCTCGATCAGCGCGTTGAGGATCGCCTGCTTGAGTGCCTCGAGCGAGCGGTCCCCGTCCTCGCCGAAGTCCAGGCCGTAGTACGGCTGCTGATTTTTGCCGCCGGCGAATCCCGACTGGAGGAGAAAGTCGGCGAGCTTGTCGAGCAGCGACTGGAGATCGACCGCGTCGGCCATCTCCGGGCTGAACTTCGTGTACGTATGAAATCGCATCGCGAGCCTCCTCCCAAAGCATACGAGGTTGCGCGCGGGATGTCACGCCGGGGTCGATAGATTGCCTTCGCGATGCCGCCGACACTGAACCCATTCCGCGCGCTCCGCCACCGCAACTTCCTGCTCTTCTGGTCTGGCCAGACGCTCTCGCTCATCGGGACGTGGATGCAGTCGATGGCGGAAGGGTGGCTCGCGTTCACGCTGACGCGGAATGCCTTTCTCGTCGGGCTCGTTGCCGCGGCGCAGTCGCTGCCAATACTCGTCTTCTCGCTCTACGCCGGTGTGCTCGTCGACCGCGCCAACAAGCTGCGGCTCGTCACGATCTGCCAGACGTGCTTCGCGCTCCAGTCGACCGCGCTCTGGCTGCTCGCCTGGACGAATCACATAACGATTCACTGGCTCATTGCGATGGCGACGGTCAACGGCGTCATCAGCTCGATCGAGATCCCCGCGCGGCAGTCGCTCGTGATCGAGCTCGTCGGGCGCGACGAGCTGCCCGGGGCCATCGCGCTGAACTCGAGTGGATTCAATCTCGCTCGCATCGTCGGCCCCGCCGCGGCGGCGATCGTGATGGCGAAGCTGGGAACGGCTTGGTGCTTCGGCGTCAACGCCCTCAGCTACACCACGGTGCTCATCGGGCTTTTCCTGATTCGACTGCCCGCTTGGGTGCCGGCGCAGCACCGCGCCTCGCCACTCCAAGGCATCATCGAGGGAGTTCGGTTCATGCGCGGAACGCCGGCCGTCGCTGCGCTCATCGGCGTCGTCACCGTGTACTCGATCTTCGGCGTGCCTTATCTGACGCTCATGCCCGTCGTCGCGGGCGAGCGGCTCGGACTCGGTGCTGGTGGCTACGGACTACTCCTCGCCTGCGTGGGCGTCGGTGGGCTGTGCGGGGCATTGACGCTCGCGGCCGCGGGCGACCGCTTCCCGCGGCATGTGGTGCTCTCGGGCGCGTCGTATCTCTTTTCCGGGCTCTTGATCCTCTTCGCGCTGGTGCGCACGCCACTACCGGCGTACGTGCTCTTGCTGCTCATCGGATTCGCGATGATCGTGAACAGCGCGCAGGCGAACGCGATGCTGCAACACCTCGTGCCTGACGAGCTGCGCGGCCGCATCATGGCGGCGTATTCTTTCATCGTCGTGGGACTGTCGCAGGTCGCGGGGTCGTTCGTCGCCGGTGCGGTGGCGCGCGCGGCCGGCGTCGCATGGGCGATCGGTGGCGGCGGCGCGGTGATGCTCGTGTACGCGCTCTGGGCCTTTCAGGGCGCGCGTCGCAAGGTGATCGGAGCCACCGCGCTCACGCCCACTACGTAACGTGCAGCTCCTTCCGTACGAGCTGGACGATCAGAGCGGCGGCGCCGTCCAGGCCGAGCCAGCCGGTGTCGACGCAGAGCTGATAGTTGGTCACGTCGCGCCACTCGCGATTGAAGTGGCGGCGCACGTACTGCTCGCGATTGCGATTCATGTCGGTGACGACGCGGTCCGCGTCCTTGGCGGCGATTCCAAGCCTCGTGATGGCACCCTCCACGAGCTTGGCTCGCGACGCGTAGCAGAAGACGTGCAGCGAATCGCGGCGATTCGCGAGAAGACACTGCGCCCCTCGGCCGACGAACACCGCCGGACCTTGGTGCACCGCCTCCTCGATGACGCGCCGTGTGATGTCGACGAGCCGCTCCTCCGTCATCAGCAGGGGAGCTTCCGGTATCGCCGGCATCGACTCGGGCGTGCCGAGCGAGAGCGTCGTGGCGATGCGCTCAACCATCGACGGCACCCGCTCGTCGCGCGCGCTCACTTCGGCCCTCGTTAGGCCGCTGCGCTCGGCTACGGCCTCGATCACTGCGTTGTCGAAGAGCGCCCAACCGAGGATTTGGGCGACGCGCGCGGCGATTTCAGAACCACCGGCGCCATACATCCGGGAGACGGTGACGAAGGGCACGCCGGGTTCAGCGCCGCACGCGTGGCACTTCCTTCCGGCGCACCTCCTCCATCACCGCGAACCCGGACGCGCTCCACGCCGCGCCGGCGCTGCCGCCGGGCACGTTGTGGAGTCGCATCTCGCTGAGGCCGCGGTCACCGCACCATTCTCCCGCCCGCCGCAGGAGCGCCTTGAGCACGCCGCCGCGGCGCGCGCTTGGCCGCACATAGACGGACGACACGTAACAGTAGCGGTCTGGATGCAGCAGCGGTGAGTTGAGTGTTTCTACACAACGGAGGATTCCGACGACCGCACTACCCACTTCGGCGAGAAACATCACTTCGTTCGACGAGCGAAGCTGCGCCCCGAAGACGTCGTACGCCCGCTCGCGGGCGTCGACGCGCAAGCGGCCGTACACCGGGTGATCGCCGTTCTCGCGCAGGAGCGCCAGCCTGAGATCGACGATCGTCGGCAGATCGGCGAGGGCGGCGCGCCGGACCGTGATCTGACGCGAAGCCGCGGGTTGCTGCGTGCCTCGCGTCGCGCTCGCGTGGCGCGCGGTCATGCCATCCCGCCTCCGAACAGATCCTGCCCCGGGCGGCGCCGCGGCTCCGGCATCGCCCGGCCGTACGCGCCGCCATCGCTGCGCGAGATCTTCTTGCGGGCCACGAGTGCCTCGAGCACGAGCTCGCACGCCGCGACGGAGACCGGCGCGTCGTCTTCCGTGGCGAGCCCGACGTGCCTAACGACACGCAGCAGGTCGGGGACGATGTCGAAGCCCTTGAGCACCGCCTCCGAGCGGGCGTCATCGGTCACCTGCAAGGCGCCGCCCTCGTCGAACCACATGATGATCTCGTCGACATTCACGCCGCCCGCGCGCTCCTGGAATGTCGCGTCGGCGGCCCGCCGAATCAGCTCGCGCGCGATGGCGTTGCCGCCCACGAGCTCGCCCTCGTACTCGAGCTCGATCTTGCCAGTGATCGCAGGCAGCGCCGCGTAGACGTCGGCGATGCGCGGCACGACCTCCTGCTCGCCGCTCACGATGGCCCGCCGCTCCGCGTTCGACACCACGTTCTCCATCACCGTGATCGGCATCCGCTGCGAGACGCCCGAGCGCTTGTCGATTCGACGATCCGTGCGCGCCTCGAATGCGACACGCTCGATCATCTCGGCGATGAAATCCGGCACCCGCACCGGCCGGTTGTCGCGCTCCGTCCACGCTTCCTGGCGCGTGATCGTCATGCCGAGATCGACCGTCTCCGGATAGTGTGTCAGAATCTCGCTGCCAATTCGGTCCTTGAGCGGTGTGATGATCTTGCCGCGCGCCGTGTAGTCCTCTGGATTCGCGGTGAAGCAGAGCTGGACGTCGAGCGGCAGTCGAACCGGATAGCCCTTGATCTGGACGTCGCCTTCCTGCATGACGTTGAACAATCCCACCTGCACCTTGCCGGCGAGATCGGGCAGCTCGTTGAGCGCGAAGATGCCGCGGTTGGC
>JAJKIR010000165.1 GCA_021154325.1 Gemmatimonas sp. | reverse complement strand
CGCCGTGGCGGCCGGGGTTCGTCGACTACCTCTTTCTCGCGTTCAATACGAGTACCGCCTTCTCACCGACGGACGTCCCCGTGCTCTCGCGCTGGGCGAAGCTGATGATGATGGTGCAGGCGGTGATCGCGTTCACTTCCGTTGCGGTGATCGCTGCGCGCGCTGTTAACATCCTTTAAACATTTACAAACCAGCAGTCGACCGGCGCTCCGCAACGCCTGCTCGGAGCGGCAACGATCTCGGCCGAGCCTAACGCCACCAGGGTATCCACCGCTCCACGCCAATATTCCAGCCGATCACCCCGCCCACGGGCGAGAGCACGACGCCAGCCGCCCCGCCGAGCAGTGATCCCCAGATCAGACGAGGCCCGGGACCGGGCTGCCCACCCCACTCCGTGCCGCACCGCGGTTGTGCTGCGCACAGAATGCCGCCGACGGCGGCCGCAACGCCGATGGTGCCGAGGGCACCGCGAAGGGCTCCCTGCCCACGGTCGACGCCGCCGCTGATTTCGATGGACCTCAATGTCTGGCGCGAAAGCCGAAGCTGCTCCATCCGCGTGGTGGCGACAAACAGCGAATCGGTCGTCTCGTTCACAACGAAGCCTGTGATCGCCGCGGCCGGCGGATCGAGGCGGAGGCGAACGCGCGTGCCTCGAGGCGGCCCGATTGCGCTGGTGTCGAAAGGCACCGACGGGAGCCGCGCCGCGGTGGGTGACTCGGCGACTATCACTGCTCGTGGCGCCAGTCGCACGGTCCTCCACGCATTTGCCCGAACGAGCGCGCCGATTCCCGCGCCCAGTGCGGACCAGGCGGCGACTGCGCCCGCAACCTCGGCAGAGCCTCCGAGCTCGTTTCCCTGACCGCACACCACCAGACAGCCAACCGGCGCGCCGATGAGCGCTCCCCGCCACGCGCCGGCGAGCCGGCTCTTTTCGCGCACCTCGAACCGGGTGATCGAGATCGTCGCGAGCCGCCGCACGACACCGGGAGAAGTCGCGACGGCGACCGAGTCGCGGCCGTTCGCGAGTAGCGTCCCTTCCACCCGCGGCAGGTCCGTCGCCACCGTGACGCGCACGTGCGCGCCGACGGGCACGAGCTCGAGTTGTGCCCACGCCGCAGGAGCCACGAGCGCGACTCCCAGCACGGCGATGCCTAACGACTGTGTCAGGCGAGGTTTCGATGCTCCAGCTCGGGGAAGCTGGCGCCTACACAAGGTCAAACCGGTCCACCATCACCGAGAGGCGGCCGCACGCATCCGCTCGGCGTCGCGACGCGGCGGCTGGCCAAACAACCGGACATACTCGCGATTGAACTGTGACGCGCTTGCGTATCCCACTTCGTAGGCAACCGCTTCCGCGCTCGCGTCGTCAGAAAGAAGGAGGCGACGAGCTTCCTGCAGGCGCAGCTGCTTCTGGTACTGAACCGGACTCATTGCGGCAACCGCCTTGAAATGATGATGCAGGGCGGAAGGGCTCATGTTGACGCTCTTCGCGAGCTCACGAATCCGAAGAGGCTCCGCAAAGTGTTCCTTGATCCAGGCGATGGCTCCGGAAACTCGGCGCAGCCGCCCGTCGCCGATCGCAATCTGCGCCAGACGCCCATACTGCTCGCTCAGTAGCAGCCGGTAGTGGAGCTCTCGCAAAATGAGAGGCGCCAACACCGACACATCCTGAGGAGTGTCGAGGAGCCGCATCAGACGAAGGAATCCATCCAGCAGGGGCGCGCGCAACGCACTCACGTAAAGGGCGCGGCCGTCATGATCGTCGCGCGGTTCCTGTCGTCCCGTCTCAACGATCAACGCGGCCAGCTCTCGCGGGTCAACGGTGAGCGTCATGCAGAGGTACGGCCTTTCGGGTGTCGCGTCGAGGACACTACCGATCGCGGGAAGATCCACCGAGACCGCGAGGTATTGTGACTGGTCGTACGTGTAGGTCTCGTCGCCGACCCTCACCAGTTTCCGCCCCTGCACCACCACGTACACCGCGGGCTCCATGACGATGTTCGCTGATTCGATCGGCTGTGACCAGCGATGCAGCTTCAACTGCGGTATCGCGGTGTCGTTCCGGCCCTCGGTTTTGGTATGACCCTCGATGAGCGACACGAGCTCGCGCCTCAGCCCTTCCGAGCCTAACGACTCGTGGCCACGCTCCGCGGCGCCGCCATTGGAACGCGTCGCTCGGGGTTTTCGATGAGTCGAGGATCTCTTCGCCACGCTGCACGATAGCCCCGTGCCGAAGGTTCTTCCATAGCGATACAGGAATAGGCAAGACTCTTCGACGATCCGGCAAAGACCCAGCAGGCATTTATCACTAGCATCCGTTACGCGATCGGAGCAGGAGCGGGAATGAGCAATCCGATCTCACACGATAACGGAGCTGGAGCGTCATGAAGCACATCTCGATCGGAGCGCTCGACGTCTCGCGCATAGGACTCGGCTGCATGTCGATGACGAGCTACTACAACGTTGATGCGATCGACGACAACGAGTCGATCCGCACCATCCATCGGGCGCTCGACCTCGGTGTCACTCACATCGACACCGCCGAGATCTATGGTCCCTACACAAACGAAGAGCTGGTCGGCAAAGCGATCAAAGACCGTCGGAACCAGGTCGTCCTGGCTACGAAATTCGGGTTGGTCTCACATGCCGGCGGCGGCGCCGGTGTGCTTGACAGCAGTCCGGCGAACATTCGCGTCGCGGTCGAGGGGTCGCTGAAACGACTTGGCACCGACCGCATCGACTTGTATTACCAGCACAGGGTCGATCCGAAGATTCCCATCGAGGACACTGTCGGCGCGCTCGTTGAGCTGATCAATCAAGGGAAGATTCGCCACTTCGGACTGTCGGAAGCGGCTCCCAACACGATCCGGCGAGCGCACGCCGTGCATCCGGTCACCGCGCTCCAAACCGAGTACTCCCTGTGGGAGCGTGAACCAGAGGCCGAATTGATGCCGCTGCTGCGCGAGCTCGGCATTGGCTTCGTTCCGTATTCCCCCCTTGGACACGGCTTTCTCACGGGAGCGATGCGCTCGCCTGACGATCTCTCCGACGATGACTGGCGAAAGAACAATCCCCGCTTCACTCGCGAGAACTTCAGTCGCAACCTGCGGATCGTCGATGAGGTCAAAGCCATTGCCGCCGACGCTGGTGCGACCGCGGCGCAGGTCGCACTGGCGTGGCTGCTCGCACAAGGCGATGACGTCGCCCCCATACCCGGCACGAAGCGTGTCGCCCGCGTCGAGGAGAACACGGCTGCCGACGGAGTCGTGTTGAGCGCGAAGCAAATCGAGCGTCTGAACAACCTCACGCCGGCCGTTGGCGCACGCCACGAAGAAGCGAACATGGCCGTCATCGACCGCTAAGTGGCTTTGCCTGGCGTGTTGTGAACGTCTCTTAAACCTCGGCGCGCAGCGACTCGATGGGATCGACTCGCGACGCACGCCGCGCGGGGACGTAGCTCGCCAGGAGCCCGATGGCGAGCATCGACAGCGACATGCCAACGAAAGTCGTCGCGTCGATGGCCTTCACGCCGAAGAGAAGGCTCCCGAGCGCGCGCGTCGCCAGCACGGCGACGACGACACCAATGCCGACGCCTAACGCGACGACCCGCGCGCCCTGCACCACCACCATCCGTCTGACCATACCAGCCTCAGCGCCTAACGCCATGCGGACGCCGATCTCCCGCGTCCGCTGCGCCACGATGTACGAGAGAATCCCATAGAGGCCAACCGCGCCGAGGACCAGCGCAAGTCCCGCAGCAATGCCGAGCGTCAGCATCGTGAAGGAGAGGCGCAGCATCGAGTCTCTGGCGAGCCCCGCCATCGTGAAGACGCGGTACATCGGCGCGCTCGGCGCCATCTGCTTCACGAGCGCGCGAATCTCTGGCGCGATCGTCTCGGCGCGCCGCGTCTTCACGACGTACGCCGGCGAATTGATCGCCCAGCTCAACGGCGTCGGACCAACGAGCGGGAAGTAGACGAGCGGCTGCGGCTTGTCGCGGAAGTCGTCCTGCAGCACGTCGTCGACGACGCCGACGACGGTTGCCCAGCTGGAGTCGCCGGCCTGCCTGATGCGGCGACCGATCGGATCCTGGCCAGGCCAGAGGAGATTCGCGGCGGTGCGACTGAGAATGACCTTCCCCGACGCCGAGAGCTGCTCGCTGTTCTCGAAGACGCGGCCGCGCAGCAGTCGAATCCCCATCGCCTTGTAGTAATCGCCGGCGCTGTAGGTGAAGTTGAGCACCGTGCCGGCGTCGGGGTCGCTGCCCATATCCTCGCTGCGGAACCGCGCGGTGGCGGTGCCCTCGTTGAGCGGAATGTTCTCGACGAGACCGACTGTCTCCACGCCAGGCAATGCGCGGAGGCGATCCATGAACTCGAGATCGAAGCGCGCGAACGACGGGCCGTCCCGGAGATTTGGACCTTCGGGCGCGATCTGGAAGGTGAAGATGTTCTCGGTGGTGTAGCCGGGATTCACATGACGCAGCGCCCAGAAGCTGCGAACGAGCAGCCCCGATCCGATGAGCAGCACGAGCGCGAGCGCCGTCTGGCCGACGACGAGCGCATTGCGCGCCCAGGTGCGCTGCGCCGTCGCGCCGCGACCGCCGTCGCGGAGTCTCGTCAGGTCCGGCTGCGACGCACCGATTGCCGGGGCGAGCCCGCACGCCACGGCGGCGACGAGCGCCGCGACCAGCGTGTACAACACAGTGGCACCGTCGAGCCTGACGTCGCCGAGCCTCGGAATCCCCTGCGGCGCCGCGCGCAGAAACGCCGGAAGACTGACGCGCGCGAGAATGACGGCCACGATACCAGCGAGCCCCGCGACGACGATCGCTTCCGCCATCTGCGCCCGGACGAGTTGCGACCGTGCCGCGCCGATCGCGCGCCTAACGGCGAGATCCCGCTGCCGCCCCTCGGCCCGAACGATGAACAAGTTCGCAACATTTGCGCAGGCGATGAACATGACGATGATGACGGCGCCGAGGAGGACCCAGAGGGGTCGCGCGACGGAGCCAAGCATCTGCTCCTCGATCGTGCGTACGACGGCGTGGTGTTTCTCGATGAGTTTCGCGTAGTTGTTGGACCCGCCGAAGCGCCGGGGCAATTCCTTGGACAACGTCGTCAGCTCGCGCGCGAGCTGGTCGGTCGTGACACCGGGCTTCATCCGGGCGACGAGCGGATTGTTGAAACGACCCGGTGTGATCCCCGTCGCGCGAACGGTGCTCGAGATCCAGAGCAGCGTTGCGTCATCGGGAAAGTGGAAGCTCGGCCCCATGACGCCGATGATGGTGCGATTCCCCCCGCCCATAGAGGCGGACCGCCCGATGACGCTCGAGTCGCCGCCGAACCACGACTGCCAGAGCTGGTAGCTGATGACGGCGGCTTTGTCTTCATCGGCGTCGACGGGAAGGCGGCCGAGAATGGGCCTGACGCCGAGCGTCGAGAAGAGTGAGCTCGTTGGCCACGACATGCGGACGCGCTCGACGCGATCGCCGACACGCAGGGTGTTGGTGAACGAGTTCGACGTCGAGATGTCCTCGATGAGCTTCGACCGTTCACGATATTGAACGAGGAACTCGGCGGAGACGCCGAACTCTTCGGGGAAGCCGGAGCCCGGCGCCGATGCGGCAATGTGCACGATCCGCTCGGGATGCGCGTACGGCAGCGGCGTGAGAAGCACGCGATCGACGACGCTGAAGATCGCGGCGTTGACACCGATCGCGAGTCCGAGTGTGCCAACGGTGACGACGGTGAAGCTCGGCGTGCGGCGCAGGAAGCGCAGCGCGTAGCGGAGATCCCGCATCCATTCCTGAGCGAACGATCGCATTCCTGTGTCCTCCGCGAGCGGCGGTCGCGCGCACGTCCAGGTCGGGTTCCAGCGCTCCGCGACGGCGGAGTGCGCGAGGTCCCACGCAGTCGCGAGCACGAAACCGATCGCCGTTAGGCGGCCGCGCGCGCGGGCATGGGCATAGTCGTGCTCGATCTGCTCCGCCATCTCGGTCCCGAACTGTGCGCGAAAGGGCACCGGGAAGAGGCGGAGCGCGAGGCGCAGGAGTCGCGTCATGAGCGACTCCTGGCGATGCCAAGCCGCTTCTCCGCGACGAGCGCGGTCTGCATGAGCCGACGCGCCTCCTCGCCAAGGGCGGCGCGGCCGCGGGCGGTGAGCGCGTAGTAGCGTCGCGCGAGACCGGGGTGCGCGGGTGCGTCGGCGGGCGTTGCCTCTCTAACGAGGCCCGCGGTAAGGAGTCGCGCGAGCACGCGATACAAGGAGCCCGCGCGCGGTACGAGCGCTCCGCTCGACTCGTGGACGATGGCGTCCTTGACGGCGTAGCCGTGGAGTGGTCCGCTCGCGAGGGCGAGCAGGACGTGGTATTCGAGCGCGCTCATTGTGCGTGTAGGCTCCAGGGCTAATTACTCCGCAAGAGTATTTAGCCCGTCATCAAATTCCGCAAGCCTCGTCCGGCGTGCCGGGTTGAACCGCCGGTGAGGATTACGGCAACGTGCGTGCGGTCGATCGTCTCACGGAAGATCGGCGGCTCGCCGCCGACTCGGGCGACTTCCGGTTGGGCCATCTGCAGAATCGTTGGTAACGCGACCGGGGTGCCGTTGACGATCGAGTCCGGTACCGCGGGCCAGACGTCGAGCGCATACCACTCCGGCGTCGAGGGTCCGCCGACATGCACCGTCCAGCCGAATAACCGCAGCGACGAGTCTGCTGCGCGCTGGTAGTGGCATGGTTGCAGCGAGTTCGGCGCGGGAAAGACGAAGATCGCCTGATCAGGACGCACCAACGCAGCCGGACCGGGCGGAACGACTGCTGGATCGAATGCCCTGGAGGGATGGCCGCAGCTCGCTATGAGAATAAATGAAAGAACGGCTACTCGCTGTCGCAACATGGGTTCGTTAGGCGACCGGTGGGTCGGAGGGGACGGGCGAGCGCCGCGCACCTGGAAGCGAACCGTTCCAACCGGCAATAGTGGCCGCGAATGAAACCGCCAGCCACGCCAGCGTGAGCGCCTCGACGGCTATCCGTTGTCCGCCGACGCATGATTGCTCAGCGGCGCAGCCATCGGGATCGATCATCCTCTGAACGATGGCATACAAGACGAGAATCCCTATCAAATAAGCGACGACGATCGCTAGCCTCCTGCCCGCCGACGGAAGCACCTCGCCGGGGTCGTCTTGACGCTCGACATAGTATGGGGCCGCGTCAGGGTCGGCATCCGGAGCTACTTCGACAACGGTCTGGGTGAGCCAGTCGTGAACGGCCTGGTGCTTTCGCGTGAATGCCATCGTCACGAATGACGGGAGGCCGAGGACAACCTTCGCCGCATACCGCGCGAACGACAGGAGAAATCCCGGCGCTCGACCAGTCTGCACACGTACAACGCGGAGGTGGTTTCTGGCGTGGCCGATCGTCGCGCCGCGTCGCCAGATCAGGACGGGCTCGTACATGACCAGGAGGGCAAACATCGCGAGCCATGCGATGCGTCCGGAGCCGGGAATTCTTCCGGCGAAATCCGCGCCGATGACGACGACAACCAACCCCGCGGCAACGATACACGTGTCGACCAGCAACGCGCGAACGCGGCCGGTAAAGGTCGCATATCTCGTGGGCATTGCTGGGTCGACTGCAGTGGGTTCGTTCGTTGTCATCTCACTCGTGTGACGGGGGCGACGAAAGCGGTCTTGCACCTTCCGGCGAGACGATCAACGGAGGCGGGTCGCCACTTAAAGCGGCGGCGACGCACACGCCGCCTAACGCCTCGAGCTCAGCCCAGAAGCAGGCAAAGCGTACCGATGACCTACATCTGGCGCTCGATGGTCCGCAGTTGGCTCACAAGCACCGCGAGATCGCGAGACGCAAGCTCGGGATGGCCGAGCTCCGCGTCCTCGGCCCGGTGCAGGTAGCGGCCGATCTGCACGTCGGATGCGCCGCGGGCCAGAAGGTTGTAGAGCTCGTGCGCATAGGGCTGGTACTCCGCATGCTCGCCTGGCCCTTGGGCAACGCCGAGGGGGTCCCATTGCTCCAGCAGTGCACGCTCAATGCGCGCTTCTGCGGCTGGCCGGTCCAAACTCGGCATATCCTCTCCTGGAGTAGTGCGCGCGGTGGCGCGACGCTCCCTTGAAGTGGCGCCTCGGAGATCGTCGGTCAAGCACTCGACCCTTGGGTCGTCACGGAGGGGGGCGTAGGACGGACCGGCTCAATAAAGCTCGTACCACTCCAAGCCTTCGGGGAGCGAACTCCATTTTCGTGCGACGAACTCGAGGTGGACGACACGGCGATGCGTAGGCGATTCGGCGGGTGACGAGGCGTGCAGGAGCAATGAGTGGAACGCGAGAACCCCACCGCGCGGGACGGTGCAGACGACATCAACCGTCGAACGGCGTTCCGCATCGATCATCGCGCCGCTGAGGCGACCCCGGAGGTGCGAACCCGGAAGCACTCGAACCGGCCCATTCGCGAGCGTGCAGTCATCCAGGTGAATCCGCACCGCGACCATGTCGGCGAGCAGCTCGATCGGTGGCTGCACGTGCACCACTCCCTCCTTCTCGGACCAGGGCCCGAACCCCGGAACGTCGGCGCGCTCGCGGACGGCGATGGTGAGGTCCTGGTGCCAGACCACCTTCCAATTCGCGTCGGGGGTCTTGTCGAAGAGAATGCCGCGCACGGCGAGCGCGCCACTACCGACGGCGGCTTCAGCCACCGCACGCACGAGTGGGTCACGAGCGAGTTGCTGAACCGCGACACTATCTCTCAGGAGGTGACGAATGCCGCCGCTCCGGGGATCGTGCCCCCTTGCGATTCGCGCGAGATCAACGAGCAGCCGATCGACGCTGCCGTCATCGAGTACGCCAGGGACAATGGCGTAACCGTCGTGGCGAAAGACTTCGGGACTCGGGACGGAGATTTGCTCGACCATCGATCGCCGCATGATGCTCTGGGACACTGGTGTGACAGTCCTGCCATTACGAGACACTAAACCTCGAAAAGCGCGGGTTCGTCGAGTGATTGTGGCAATGCTGTCACAGGGTCGTTTTGGAGACCCCAATGAACCGAGACTGCGGAAGATCTTCAGCGGGCCACACTCGACGAATACAGCCGCCTAACGCCTCGAGCTCAGCTCGGAGGCGTCCGTGCCAATCGCCGCGCGGTCAGAAACAAACCGACGCCGGCAAAGAGCAATAAGCCGCCGTAGACGGCCCACTTCGTCTGACCACTCATGAAGCTCCCCGGCAGCACGTTCACGCCCTGGAGGAACCACACGCCGCCCAGAAGCAGGCACAGCGTACCGATTACGTACAATGTCGCGCGCACCCGACCCTCCAACGATGTTGGGTATGGCGATTCAGAAAATCGGCTGCAGGACGATCCGTCCGTACGCAACGAACACCATGACCAGACCCAGCACGCCGCTCATGATGATAGGTGTCGTCTCGCGATACTTGACGTGCACCCCGATGAACACGAGGCTCTCGATCGCCAGCACGATGGCCGCGAGGATAGTCAGCTGCGGCTGCCAGTGGAGCGCGCCCGGCGCGATGAGCGCGACCGCGCACACGAGCTCCAGGACGCCGAGGCTGGTCCAGGCTGTCCGTGGCAACGCGCCAAAGGATGGTACGTCGGCGCTGATCTTGTCGAACATGAAGACTTTCATGACGCCTGACGCTCCGTACATGAGCGCGACGAGGACCTGCAGAGTCCACAAGAGGATGTTCATGGGGTCGGGTGATGGTTAGAGCGCCGTGCGGTGCAAACTCGGCATGTCCTCTCCCAGAGTAGTGCGCGCGGTGGCGCGACGCCCTCTTGAAGTGGCGCGTCGGAGATCGTCAGTCAAGCACTTGTACCTTCCCGGGAAGTCCATGCTGCTAGAAATTGGCCTTGAATGACTACTGACCTCCTCGACCGCTTGCGAACGTCGCTGGTCGCCTCCTACGAGCTCGAACGGGAGCTCGGCGGCGGTGGAATGTCCCGCGTCTTCGTCGCGAGCGATCGACGACTCGGACGCCAGATTGTTATCAAAGTGCTCAACCCGGAGCTGGCGGAAGGAATCTCCGCGCAGCGTTTCGAACGCGAGATTCAGATCGCCGCGCGCCTGCAGCACCCCAATATCGTTCCGGTGCTCAATGCGGGTGAGAGCGAGGGGCTGCCGTATTACACGATGCCCTTCGTGCGGGGTGACTCGCTGCGCGCACGCTTGACAGGCGGCCGCATGGACACACGCACGGCGCTTCGCGTCCTCGCCGACGTGGCCCGCGCCCTCGCATACGCGCATGACGAAGGTGTCATTCACCGCGATATCAAGCCGGAGAATGTGCTCATCGCCGATGGCGTCGCCCTCGTCGCGGACTTCGGGATCGCCAAGGCGATCGACGCGGCCCGCATCGACGCGAACGGCACGACCATTACGCAGCTTGGTACCGCGCTCGGGACGCCCGCGTACATGGCACCCGAACAAGCGGCGGGCGACACGAACGTGGATCGTCGGACCGACCTCTATGCGTGGGGCGTGCTCGCATACGAATGTCTGGCGCACGCTCACCCGTTCGCGGATAAACGGACCCCGCGCGAGCTCATTACCGCGCATCTCATCGCGCAACCCACGCCGCTTTCCGAACGCGCCGAGGTGGGTGTCGCGATCACGAGCGTCGTTATGCGCTGTTTGGCCAAGGCACCCGACGAGCGACCCGACACAGCGCGGGATCTGCTGCTGGCGCTGGACGCGCCGGGAGAGCTCATCGCGCGGGCACCGCGGGTGAATCTCCCGTCGATCGCGATTCTCCCTTTCGTGAACCTCAGCTCTGACGCGGACAACGAGTACTTTTCCGATGGCATCACCGAAGAGATCCTCAACGTCCTCGCGCAGGATCGCGGGCTGCGCGTCGCTGCTCGGTCGTCGAGCTTCGCATTCAAAGGCCAGAAAGTCGACCTGCGAACGATCGCCGAGCGACTGCATGTGGGGACGCTGCTCGAGGGAAGTGTCCGCCGCGCCGGCAATCGCGTCCGTGTGAATGCGCAGCTCGTGAGCGCCACCGACGGCTATCAGCTGTGGAGCGATCACTTCGATCGCGAGCTGACCGACATTTTTGCGATGCAGGACGAGATCGCGAGCGCGATTGCCGCAACGCTCCGGAAGGCGCTGTATGAGCGCACGGGACATGTCGCGGACAGGCAAGCGGCGCGTCCCACCACGCGATCGCGGCCGGTGGCGGACATCGAGGCATACGAGGCGTACCTCAAGGGTCGCTTTGCGCTCCATCGCCGCGCCGACGGCATGCACGAGGCCCGCGCGCACTTCGAGCGCGCGCTCGCCCTCGAGCCCGACTTCGCTGAAGCGCACGCTGGTCTCGCGAACAGCTATCTCTGGCTTGGAACGCACGCGGCGCTTCCGCCGGCAGATGCCTTTGCCCGAATGCGTCGTCACGCCGAGCAAGCGCTTTCGCTCGAGCCTGATTTGGCCGATGCTCACTACTTACTCGGTTACGTGGCGCTCTGGTACGACTGGGACGCCGTCGCGTGCGCCCGACATGTTCGTCGCGCACTGGCAATTCAGGAGAACAACGCCGAGGCGCTCATGCTCCTGGCGTATCTACAGTTCACGAGGGGGCAGCGCGCCGACGCGCTCGCGGCGACGGAGGCCGCAGTGCAGGCGGATCCTATCGGTCTCACCACGTTGATTGGCGCGCTGTCGGAGTATTACCTGACCGGCGAATATGAACGCGGGATCGCGCTCGCGAACAGAATGCTCGACGAGCACCCCACCTCTGGTGAGGCACTGCGATTTCGCGCGATGTCGATCTACACGTCCGGCGGCGATCTGGCCGCAGCGCGGAGGGATCTCGAGGAGGCAGCGCGGCTCATGCGCCGGAGCCCGTTCGTACTGGGGCATCTCGCAATGGTCTCCGCGCTCGAGGGAAGGCCGATCGAGACGCGTGCGCTCCGAGACGAATTGGTCGCCCGCTCGGCGAAGGAGGCTGTGCCACCGATTACGATCGCGATGGCCAATCAAGCGCTCGGCGACTACGATGCCGCGTTCGAGTGGTTCGAACGGGCGTACGAGGCGCGCGACTTTCTCATGATCTGGTTGCACGTCGGGCCCATGTTCCGCGTGATTCCACCGGGCAAGTCGGGTCCGATCGCCGATGACCCACGGTGGGCGACGCTCGTGCGCCGTGTCGGATTGGCGCCGTGATCGCGTAACCGGTCATGCGTCCGCCGCGCGCTACGGCGTCGGGCCGGCCGGCTTGAGATGGTCGTCGAACCAACTGATGACGCGCTTCCAGTAAGTCCGTCGCGTTCGCGGGCGACCACGTACCCTCCCAGTGGTCCTCGTCCATGGGCCCCGTCGCCATTCACAGTGAGAATGTCCCCTGAGACCACTGACACTGCACTGAAACCACTGACGGGCTCCTCACAACTGAGAGCTCCTCGCTCCAGTCCGGGATTTGCCTTTGTCAAAACCAAAGGATGCTTCCACGATCAGTGGAGGCGTCGCTGCTGAGGAGAGTGTTAGTGGTATCAGCGCCGTGTCAGTGGTTTCAAGGGCCTCTCACGATACGACCCCGATACAAAGCCCGAAATGCCGAGCGAGACGCATTCCTGTTGACAGCTACAGGACAACACCGTACCTTCCATTAGCTGGCTACAGGAACACTCTGTCCCTCCCCCGATGACCACTCGCCCGCAAGCCGACGTCCTGCGAGGCTCGCTCGACCTCCTCGTGCTCAAGACGCTCTCACTCGTCCCCATGCACGGCTGGGGAATCAGCCAGCGCATCCAGCAGATGTCGAAGGGAATCCTCGAAGTCAACCAGGGCTCACTCTACCCCGCGCTGCAGCGTCTCGAGAAGGACGGGCTGATCACCAGCGATTGGGGGATGACCGAGAACAATCGCCGCGCGCGCTATTACCACCTGACGGCCGCGGGTCGCCGTGCGCTCGGGGTGGAGCTCGAGAGCTGGAAGCGCTTCGCGACCGGCCTGGACGCCGTGCTGAAAACGACATGAGCTGGTTCTCCGGAGCGCGCACGCGCATGCAACTCCTCTTCGGCCGCCGAGCCGCCGAGTCTCGCATCGACGAGGAGGTGCGTTTCCACCTCGACATGGAGACCAACCGGCTCATGCGCGAAGAGGGTTTGACGCCTAACGAGGCGCGGCGTCGCGCACGGGCGACGTTCGGCGGCGTCACCCAGCATACCGAAACGCTCAGGGAGGGCCGCGGTCTCGCGTGGCTCGGCGGCATGTCGCTCGACCTCAAGCTCGGGCTTCGGATGCTGGTGAAGTATCCGGGCCTAACGCTGGTGGGCGGGGTGGCGATGGCATTCGCGATCTGGATGGGCGCGATGACCTTCGAGATGGTCAACATGATCATGAATCCCACGCTGCCGCTGCCGGGAGGCGATCGAATCGTGCAGCTCCGCAACTGGGATGTCGAGAAGAACACGAAGGAGCCGCGGGCGCTCTATGACTTCGTGGTTTGGCGTGGAGCGCTTTCCAGGGTCACGGACATCGGCGCATGGAGCGACCAGATAGTCAACCTCACGGGGGCCGACGGCGACGTCCGTCCCGTGGGCATCGCTGCTATTTCGGCGTCGGCGTTCCGCGTCGCCTCCGGCACGCCGCTCCTCGGCCGGACCCTCGGCGCGGCGGACGAAAATCCCGGCGCGCCGCCGGTGATCGTGCTCGGGTACGACATCTGGCGTACGCGGTTCGCGAGTGATTCGGGCGTCGTCGGCCGGCGGGTTCAGCTCGGCGATTCGTTCGCCACCGTAGTCGGCGTGATGCGCGAGGGATTCAAATTTCCTGTCGCTCACGACCTGTGGAGGCCATTGCAGGTGGCCGGCACAAGCACGCCAGGAGAGGGGCCCGCGCTCTCGATCTTCGGGCGCCTAACGCCTGGCGCCTCTCTCGCCGACGCGCAGGCCGAGCTGACGGTGCTCGGGCAGCGGACGTCCGCCGCCTCCCCCGAAACACACAAGCACCTGCGCGCTCAGGTGACTCCGTACGTCGGCAGTCCCTTGGAGGCCAGTACGTCCGATCAGATGTTGATGTTCCTGTTCAACTTCTTCGCGATCGCGCTGCTGGTGCTGCTGTGCGGCAACGTCGCGCTGCTGCTGTTCGCGCGCGCCGCCACGCGCGAATCCGAGCTGATCGTACGGAGCGCGCTCGGCGCGAGTCGCGGCCGCATCGTCGCGCAGCTCATCGCCGAGGCGCTGGTGCTTGGCGCTGGCGCGGTGATCGTTGGACTCGGCGCCGCGGGCATCGCACTCAACCGTTGGGCGCCGCGGTTCCTCGAGATCAATCTGGACACTGTGCCGTTCTGGTATCAGCCACACCTGTCGATCATGACGGTGCTCTACGCCATCGGTCTGACATTATTGGGTGCGGTGATCGCCGGTGCGCTTCCCGCGCTCAAGGTCACGCGTGGTCTCGGCACGCGCCTCAAGGAGGGCACGGCAGGCGGCGGCGGATTGAAGTTCGGCGGAGTGTGGACAGCAGTCATCGTCGCGCAGGTCGCCGTCACTGTGGCCTTTCCGGTCGTGGTCTTCTACGAGCGCACGGAGCTGAACCGCATCAGGACGTTCGACGTCGGCTTCCGCTCGGAGCAATACCTCTCGCTCAAGCTCGACGCGGACATCGGGTCTGCACGGTCGCGCGAGGATACCTCGGCACAGCTCGCACGTCTCGGATCCAGGTTCGAGACGCTGCGTCAGCGTGTGGCGGCCGAACCTGGCGTCACCGGCGTGACCTTCGTCGATCACCTGCCGCGGGATGAGCACCCTGGAGCGTTCGTCGAGCTCGACGGCTCGTTAGGCACGTCGGAACCGCGGTACGTCATCTCCCTGGCGGCAATCGACCCGTCGTATTTCGATGTGCTCGAGACGCCAGTTCTCGCGGGGCGCGCCTTTCACGCGGGCGACGTCGCGGCCGGATCACAGGTCGTGATCGTGGACAAGGGTTTCGTCGATCAGGTGATGCGCGGCGCGAACCCGATCGGACGGCGCGTGCGCTTTGCGAGGCGATCACGCAGTGGCGAGGTCGTGACACCGCAGCCCTGGATGGAGATCGTCGGCGTCGCCAAAGAGCTCGGCATGGCCAGCTCGGTGACGCGCGAACGCCCGTCCGGCGTCTACCAGCCGCTGTCGATCGCAAGAGAGCCTTCGATCAAGATGGTCGTGCACGTCGCGAAGGGCGACCCGCTGTCGTTCGCGCGGCGCGTGCGCGCGCTCGCGAACGAAGTGGATGCGCGCGTGCGACTGTCGGACTTCCAGCGCCTGGACAAGGTGGCGGACCCGATGCTGTGGATCATCGGGATGTGGCTCAGAATCACGTCGGTGTTGACGGGCATCGCGCTGCTGCTCTCGCTTGCGGGCATTTACGCAGTACTATCGTTCACCGTCGCGCGCCGGACGCGGGAGATCGGCGTGCGGGTGGCGTTAGGCGCGAGCCGGCGCCGCATCGTGACGGCCATCTTCCGTCGGCCATTGATTCAGGTGGGCGCGGGGGTCGTCGCCGGTGGCGTGCTGGTCGGGTTGATCACGGTGGTACTGTCTGCTCGGCCAGACTCAGGCTCCGCGGGGCTCGCGGTGGCAGCGCGTGCGTTCACGCTCGGACAGGCTGGGCAGATCGCCGCCTTTGCCATTGTCATGATGGGCGTGTGTCTGCTCGCGTGCATCGTTCCGACCCGACGCGCGCTGGGGATCGAGCCGACGGAGGCGTTGCGGGAAGAGTAGCGCCCAACGCTGACGCATCGGGGACACGGGCTTCATCGGTAAGACGCATGGTTGATCGAATCAACCTGCGCCAGCAGTCGTGCTGGCGTCATGCCGGGCGGATTGTACCGGACATTCTGAGGTTGGCCGTAGCCGCCGAGTGTGTGGCCGTCAGACAAGAGACCGCATGTCTGCCACTGATGATGTGTGGAATCCGGAACGAGCTTCAGCGTCAGAGTGTCGGTCCGGATTCGCGCCGTCACGACTGAGGCGTACTGCGACTCCGTTCCTGGCTCCTGAGCGGCAACTGTCAACAGTTCGAGTGAGGCACGCAGTGTGTCGGCGATTTGGGTGTACCCGATGACACGACCGCGCGCGAGCCAGTAGCTCGATATTCCGTCGCCGTACTCTTCCTCTGCACACGGAGTCGCGGTGGAGTAGATCCCTGCGAATTGCTCCGCTGGAAAGTGTTGACCTTCGACATGGATCGTGAGATAGCGCTGGAGCAGGCTGTCGGCCTGACTTCGAGGCGGAAGCGCTGTCGTTGGTGTCGTCTCAGCATGTCCTGACGGCTGCGGCGCAATGGACGCGAGCGTGGCCGCCTCGCGGCGCGCAAGCGAGTCAACAGGGGCCGCTTCGCGAGCACAGGCGACGCAAACGACTGCGGTCGCAACGAGGACGCGCTTTAACCTCATCAAGGCTTCGGTCGCCCCCGCGACTGTGGCGGGACCGCACGGCGGGTGAGCTCATAGATAGTCCGAGCCTGTCGGTCTGCCTCGACTTCGGGCTTCTCGAGCGCTTCGATGGCGGATGCGCGATAGCTGCCGCCTTCGCGGAGCTCGATGACGTACGTGAACCCGTCCAGCATTACCCAGTTGCGCGGAACCCGCGGCGGAAGCTCCCTGACGCCCGCATCGACCACCCGTCGCCAGACGGCGTCGAGATTCGCCGCCAGGACTTCGGTGATTGCGAGGGTATCCGCGTCATAGACGGTCTCTACGTAAGCGCTGCTGTCCAGGGAGGCACCACAATGCTGGTGCGCGCGCCTGACGAAGAGGGACTCAGTCGCGCGCGAGGCCGTATCGCCGACCTGACTGGGGACCGAGTAGGAGCACGGCACGACCTCGGCGCGCCACGCCTGCCACCGGCCCGCCGTCCGCCGCAGGATGACACCCGTGGTCGTGGTGAGCCCGTAGCCGCCCCAGACGCGCAACTCCACGTCGTCGAGTGCCATTCGGCGCTCGAGGAGCGAGCCGAGGGGTGAACCCGCGGCCCAGTGCTGCGTGACCTCAACGAGGTAGTTGTTGGGCGGTGCGGAGGCGCTGGTCGCCTGCGCCGTAGCACGACCTGCGGCGAGCACCAGAACAAGCGTGATGAAGTGCGTGGGAGCCGCTAAGCCGCGAAGCGGCGACGACTCGATTCGCTGCCATGGTGTCATCAGTCGCGAGCTCGGAATTCCCACTGCAACCGAAGCACCGCAAGCGCTGCTCCGACAATTCCCATCGCGAGAACGCTCCAGCCGTTACCGATGGTGATGGGCACCGTGAATCCGGCGGCAAAGCTCGTGACGAGCGCCGTCTCGGCAGCGCCGCGCCAGGGCGGCACGAAGCGCAACATCGTCCACCAGAGCAAGGGTGCAACGCCGATCCCGCACAGTGCTCCGAACAAGGACGCGTTGATCACAACCTCCACCATGTCGACGTCGGGCGTGAGCGCGGGTGTGGAGACGACCATCTCGACGACGCCGACAGAGATGCCGGCGCCGAATGCACCGGCGACCGCACCGACAAGGGTCAGGAGGGCTGTAATCCGAAGCGCGCGCAGCATGTCATCAAAAGGACGCGCGCGCGAACACACTCGTTACGCCGCTCCGACAGGGCGGAGTGCCCTGGCTGACGCGGCGCCCTGCCCTTCTGCCTAACGTGCCCGGCTCGCGCCCTGCACGCGGCTAATGTCCATAGCTCACCACACGGGAGATCCGCCATCCCGCCTTCGTGCGCCGCCAGATGTGGACGAATGAGAACGTGCCGCAATCCTCCTTGCCGTTCTCGAGATGACAGAAGCGATGACGACCGACTTCCATCGCACCATAATTCTTGATCGGGTAGACCTCCATGCTGCGGGGCACGAGCTCGCGATGAAGGGGTGCCGGCTGGCCGAACATCTGGCGGAAGTCCTTCATGGTCTTCGCGTAGTTCTCGACGCCTTCATTGTCCTGATAGAACTCGAGGTCGCGCGTGAAGAAGGACTCGAGCCTGGACAGGTCGCGTCGATTGAACGCCGCGAACAGCGCGCTGTCGGCGGCAGCGATCGCGATGTACAGCGAGTCCGGCGACACTGTTCGTGCGCGGTCGCGAGCGGCGATCGCAGTCGGACTCTGCATGGCCATCGCTGAACCAAGTGCGACTGCGGCCGAGAGGATTGAGTGCCAGTTCGCCCTCATCGGCGCTTCGATGTGGAGGTTGGTCGAATGCGCACGAATCGGCGGGGTCTGTCGCCGCTGGGTTCGATGAGTGAATCGGCCGATAAGATCCCGTCCACCCAAAAGAAAGATTCGCTGCCGTCCCCCTGAAAGAGGTGGAGCGTATCGCGATTGAGGCGGTACGTGCTCCACACACCTGACTCGCGCGATGCGCTGTCCGTTGCTGGTCCAAAGCACGTCGGCTGGTTGTCCTCGACGTGATAGAAGTGCGTCTCGTTCGCAATGACCAGGCGCATGTAGGGCAGAAATCCGCAAGGAGCCGAATCCGACACCGGCACCCGCGTCGATTGGTCACCGATCGCAACGAGCACAAACGTGTCGCCAACGATGGACGCTGGGTGGTTTCGCACGGGCGCGGGCGGCTTCGCATCAGGAGCGTGTGCAGTCGTCGCAGATGACTTCGCGGCGTCCGCAGGAATCTCGTGCGAGCGCCCGCAGGCCAGCGCGATCGAGGCCGTAACTGAGATTAGCGCTTTGTGCAACAAGACTCGTTGGTTTCGGCCTAACGCGAAGCTCACTGCATTTGCAGCGTCTCGCTAGGCGGGTGGTCGTGGTTCCTCATTAGGGTCGTCCACCAATCCAGTCTCGACCCAGTCGGGACGCGCCTTTGAGAGTCTATAGATAGCGAACGGGCCCAGGACAAGCATGAATGCGTAGAGGATCGCGCTGCGCAGCCAATCGTTGATCTTGACGCCAAACGCCAACAGCGTCATCAACAGCAGCGCGCCCACCACGATACCAAGGAGGGGCCCGAATAGCACAGGGGCGGCGAACCGCTGCTCCTCGCGCCGATCATCCTGATCGAGCTCGTCTTCCTCTGGCAACGGCGGCGGTATTCTCGGCATCGCGCTTGTTGGTCCTCAGACGGTGGATTTGGCCGCCCTACTGCCTAACGGCTTCGTAGTCACCTCGCCTCCCGCCTTCTCGAATAACCCATCCGGGTGCGGCCCTGAACGTCCATCCGTCGCCGGAGATCGTCGTGGCATCGCCTCGCACCGGCGCTGCCAGACGTCGTGTTCGGCCGTCGGTCGAGACGAGCACACCTTTGTCCGCATCGAGCGCGCCCCAGGGTCCGGTCATGTGGTACTCGCCGAAGTAGATGGTTCCCACATCGGGAATCACCACGGCTCCGTGGGAATCCGAAAATCCTCGGCCTCCTCCTGGCATCAGGAACACCGGACCATCCACGAAGCTACGCCGTAACTCGGCGATCCGTGACTGCCGCTGCTGCTCGCGCTGTCGTTCGGCTGCGCGGAGCTCGGCCCCTCCATATCGCGCGGCGGCTGCCGCAGTGTCCGCGGTCGGCTGCACTCCGAGCGCCTGCATCAACAGCCAGGCAGGATTGTCGCTCGACCGCACGGTTCGTGTCCAGCCGGGAGACGCGGCATCGAGCAGTAGGCCGTACGCGGGGCCGGACGCGTACGCGGCCGTCCGGACATAGCTTTCGCCGCTCTCCTGTCCGGTCAGTTCGTCGAGGGCCCTCGCGATTGCGTCGGCCCGGGATGGCGCGGCAAGCACGATGCCGGTATACGAAGCGAGGCCTTCGTTGATGTCGAGGGCGCGCTCGGTTTCGACTTT
>JAJKIR010000164.1 GCA_021154325.1 Gemmatimonas sp. | reverse complement strand
GCCACGTCCTGCCGTCCGCCCAGGCCCGTGTCGAATTCTCCGCGGATGATCAGCGTCGGAACGGTGAGCTGGGACGCCAGTTGGCTGTTCCATCCCGAGAGGATGGCTTGTCGCACTCGCATCACGCCCTCGGGCGGGGAGCCTTCCGGCGCACCGGCAGCGGGCGGTCCCCACGTGTGGCCAAGCGCGTCGTTCTCCATGATCGCGGCCCAGATGACGTCTTCGATGCCGGGCTCGCGCTGACCCGCGCACGTGCTCCAACCCGTGGTGCCGGCATTACTCGTGAACAGGTCGGCACGCGTCGTCAGCGTCATCGGAGTAGGCTCTGACGGTGGCGGAGTCCGCGTGAACCCTGTATTGAAGATCGGGCCGAAGAAGAAGAGGCTTGCGACCTTGTCCGGATGCTGGACAGCGTATGGACCAATGCGAAACGACGCCTGCGACCAGCCAATCAGGTGCACCTTGTCAACGCGGCGCAGAACGCGGATGTACTCGACCGCTGCGTCGAGCTCGTCCAAGTCACTTCCCGTCGTATTGAGTGTCGCGGCGTATGACGGCGAGCAAGTGGTTGCGAGGGGATTCGGGATCAACAGACTTCTCTGCTGGCCTAACGGCACGTTGCACGGGTCATCCATCCTGGGGCGCGGCGACCGGCCGGAGCCCTGGAAATCCAGCATGAACACATCGAAGCCCCCCGAGCGCGCCAGCCAGAGAGCCCAGTCGTAGTCACCATATCTGAGCTCCATTCCGGCGAGCACCGGGGTGCTGCGCCCGTGAATCATGAGGACCGCGGTACGTGCGCGCTCGTCGATGTCGTTGCGCACGCGCTCGCGGAGGAAGAGGTGAACCAGTTCGCCCGCGTTGCCCGCCACGGTGGACTGGTGGGGGACCTGGTGATCGATCGTCACGACTGGGCCGTTCTCGTCGTCAGGCGCGTCGCTTCGCTGTGTGAAGTTCGGCGCCGCAACGACGGGGGTCGGCCGGGTGGCATCCCTGCATCCAGCCAGCATGAGAGCCAGCGAGCAGAGTACGATTGGCGCGGGTCGCACTGCGGTGTACATGGGCCTCCTCCTGTCTCGCGTACTGTGCCGCCATCAGCAAGTACTCAATGAGACGGACAAGAGGCGCCGCTTTCCCGAGATCTCCGCTCCGGTCGTGCCAGAGGGCGTCTATCGGCAATTCACCGCGGCGACCAGGCGGGCTCGAAGGCCGTGACCGCCGACAGCTGGCGCTTGCCCGTGCCGTCCGCCTTGATGACGTAAAGAGAGCCGTCGGAGTACACGATGATTTTGCCATCCGGTGACCAGGCAGGAGCACCGCCGCCACTGGTCAGCCGCTTTTCACCAGCGCCGTTGGCGGCCATGACGTACACTCCCCCCGGTCCAGCCGCCTCGTAGCGGTCGTAGGCGATAAGAGAACCGTCCGGCGACCAGTCGGGCCTGTCGTTAGGGTCGGGATCGAAGGTCAGTCTGGTTATTCCGGAGCCGTCGGCATTCATCGTGTAGATCTCCTTGTCGCCACCTCCGACGCGGTCGCTCGCGAAAGCAATCTTGCGTCCGTCCGGGGACCAGACCGGGTTGTAGTCCGAGGCGGGATCGCTCGTGAGCCGCTTCACATTCGTACCGTCCGCGTTCATGACGTAGATGTCGGTCCACCCGTCGCCGCGGTTGCTCGTGAACACGATCTGCTTGCCGTCCCGTGACCAATCCGGTGCGGCGTCGAGCGCCGGATCGCTCGTCAGTCTCGTGACGTTCGAGCCATCGGCGTTCACGACGTAGATGTCCCAGTTTCCACCGCGAGTGGCGGAGAAGGCGATCTTCGATCCGTCCGGCGACCACGCGGGGTGCGTGACTGACAACGGCGTACCCACTTCATCCGCGATCAGCCGCTGATACCCCGAACCGTCGGTGTTCATGACGTACATCGCGCCCCAGTCGAAGAACGCGATCCGCTGTACCGACAGCGGCGATGTAGAGGTGGTGAAGTCCGCCCGTACGGGTGATTGGAGGTGCTCGCCATCGAGGTCGCGCACGTCATCAGTGACAACGATCTCGTAGTCGGTGCCTTGCAGAAGCGGCGTGTCGGGCACGAAGTCGATCGTCAGGCCCGCGTCATCGATTTGGACGCGCCCCGCCACGACGACGCCAGAACGCATCAGCTGGACCGTCGATCCGTTGACACTCTGCCTATCGAGTGGCTCGCTGAAGACGACGAGAATTCTCGAATTGAGTGCCACGTCTCGCTTGCCATGCAGCGGATAGGTGCGGACCACCTGCGGCGGACGCCGCACCGGCACGACGACCGTCATCGGCTGATCGACCCCACCGTCTGGGTCGACCTCGAGGGTATCTCCCGCATCGGCCACGATCGCTACCGGATCGAAGCCGCCGTCGATCACCGTTACGGTCAGCTGCGCATTCTTACTGACGTTGCGCACCGTGGCGGCATTAGCCTCATCGAGTGTCCCCGGCGGCAGCGATACGTACGCAACGCTCGCGGTCGCCGCACCGACGACGCTTCGGACGCTGCCGATGCCGCCAAGCTCCCCTGAGAAAATGACCCAAGGGTCCGAGACCACGAGAGTCGCGCCCTCCTTTCCGGGCCCCGTTATGCGCGAGGCATCTCGACAGGCAATCGATAACATCGTCGCGAGCGAAAGGAGCGCGACTGGCAACGACATGCGCGTCGATGGGCACCGAGCGTCAGTCACGGTCATCTCCATTCATGGAGTTGCGTGCGCCACGCGTTCCCGTGTTCGCGCGCGCGCCGCCGGCCACAACGAAGCCCGCCCAGTAAAAGGGGTGTGCAGTTGCCGACGACATCAGCAGCTGTCGCTGCGCGCGCGCGAGCGCGTACGCCGCGCCGCGACCTGACGAGTACCCATCGTAAAATTGCTCCATCAACGACGCGGTCGCCCTGTCATCGACTGGCCAGAGTGTGGCCACGACTTGGGCCGCACCGGCGTGGAGGAAGGCGCGCGTGAGGCTCACCCAGTCGTCGCCTGGCGGGACATCGTTGAGCGCTCCCGAGCCAACGCCCGTCTCGCACGCCGAAAGCACGACGAGGTCCGCTGCCAGTTGCATTCCGAACACCTCGTGCACCTCGAGGCGACCATCCTGTGCGCCCCCCGCCGCGAGCGCAACGAAGGAAAAGAGCGGGTTGCGTTTATTGAGGATGCCGTAGGTCGCGAGATGCAGCACACGACGTGTCGGTGCGTCGCGCCGAAAGGCCTCTTCGGTTGCCTCGCCAGCGATGAGAACTCGCGCATCGGCACCCACGCGCCGCTGAATGGCGGCGACTTCCCGACGCGACGCCGGGAGTGCATCCGGCTTGGGCGCGAGGACAAGAAAGCCGGCGCTCGCGCGTCGTGGTGCCCGGACGCTGAGCGCGACCCACACCGATGCCGACGGCGTCGTCGTGATCTCATAGCGCTCGACGAGGAATCGGTGTTGGGTATCGAGGAGAGCGGCGAATGGGACATAATGCAGCTCGCCGTGTGGTACGAGCACGAGGCGCGTCGTGTGCGCGAGCAACCCGGCCTCTTCGATAGGCGCAATCAGGTACTGATGAAGACGTCGCAGCGGTCCGCGCCAGAGCGAGTCGATACGTGACGAAGGCGTCGCTTCGATCGTGCCGCGCGCAAACGCTGCCAGGGGGGCAAGATCACGACGGCCGAAGGCAAGCGGGATGGCGGCGATCGTGTCGCGCGCGATGACGAAGGCGACGGATCCGGAGTCGCTGAGCAAATACTCAACGAAGGCCTCATCCGGAGCCAGACGTCCGGCGACATCGCGCCATGTGACCGTGCTCGGCGCGAGTAATCCTCGGTGTCGTGGCGCTCGATCGTGGAGCTCCTGGAGGAGGTCGGCATAGGAATCCTGGGCGTGCGTGAGCGCTTCCCGAGCCGTTGCGCTCACGCGCTGCAGGTCACGACCCCGCACGGCTTCCCCCGTTGCCGAAGTAACCTCGAGCTCATGGGTCAGCTCGCCGATGCGGCGACGGAGGTCCTGCTCGTGTGCGATCAGCTCTTCGGCAGTATCCCCTGGTACGTCGACGCGGCCGCGGGCAAGGAGCTCGAGCATCTCACGAGCGCGCAGTCGCTCGCTCGACTCGAACGCGATGGCGGCCCGGCCGCGCGCGAGCTCGGTGAGCGCGAGCTGGGAGTACACCTCCCACTTATCCATCAGAAAGGCTGACCGGCGCTCCGTCACCGCGAGCGACCGACTCGAGGCCTCGACGTCGCTCGTCGCCACGCGCAGCTCGCGCGCCGCGTCGTCGGCAAAGCCCTGAGCGCGTCGCGCGAGCGCGACACCGGCGTGCAGCCGCCAACTCACATCCGGTGCGACGTGACCCTGGATCTGCGCGAGCCCGGCACGATACAGCGATTCCGCCACCGCCGGCAGCTGGAGCGCTGCCTCGAGCGCGGCCCGCTCTCCGAGCGCCGCGGCCGTCCCAATCGGATCGCCGAGCCGTTGCAGCTCGAGAGCGGCACGGGCCGCGTAGCGTCGTGCGCGCCCGGTATCCCCACGCGCCGTGGCAGCGGAGCCTAACGACAAGCGCGTGAGTGCGGCGCCGCGAAGATTTCCCGAGGCGAGCTGCGCTCGGAGAGCGCCCTCGAGCACCGTCTGCGCCCGATCGTCGCCGCGCGCGAGCATCAGCACACCGCGACCGTTTCGCGCCTCGGCTTCGGCGGTCGGATCGTGCGCTTGTTGTGCGAGAAACTCGGCGCGAGCGTACCAACGATCCGCCTCGGCCAGCGTGTTGAGCTGAACGGCGAGGTCCGCCTGCTGGAGCGCGATCCCGGCGCGAATTGCCGCCGGCGCGCGCAACGAGTCGGCGGAGCGCTCGGCGCGACGGAGCTCGTCGAGCGCGGGTTGCAGCTGCCCCATCGCCGCCATCGTTCCGGCGAGCTCACCGCGCACCGCCAGCGCATCGACAGCGGGGCCTGTGCGCTCGAAGATCATCAGAGCCTGTCGAAAATCGGCGGCCGCGGCGGGATAGTCGCCCCGACGAAGCCCGAGCTGCCCCAGGCCGCGAAATGCGTCTGCCGATTCCGCCCACATGTTTCGTGACTGCCACGCAACGAGCGCAGCACGATAGAGTGTCACGGCGTGCGCGAAATCACCTGTTAGCGTGGCGAGAGCGGCGAGGTTGACGAGGTTCGTCGCGGCGACGTCCTCACGTCCGGCGGTACGGTTGAGGTCCAGTGCGGTCTCGAAGCGGCGACGTGCTTCGTCCATGTCGCCGACGGACTGCGCGAGCAGGCCCAGGTTATTGTGATCGGCGGCGACACCACGCGAGTCGCCGATAGCCTCACGATGCGCCAACGCTCGCGTGTACCGCTCCCTCGCCTCCGCGAGCTCGCCGCGATCGGCGCTCACGTTTGCGAGCGTACCGAGCGCGTTCGCCTCGACACGCTTGTCCCCAGTTGCTGCCGCGAACCTCTGCGCGCGCTCGAGATACCGCTCGGCGCTGTCGAGCTGTCCCTCGCGCCAGAGCGCCGCTCCGATGTTGCCGAGCATCGATGCGATCGCAACCGTGTCTTTCAAGGCGGTGGCGCGAGCGAGTCCACGCCTCCAGACCGCGATCGCCCTCCGCGGGCCATCACGCCCGTACGCGATGATGCCGACGCGCCGCATGCTATCGAGCCACACCTTCGCCACACGCCACTGGAGCGACGCGGCGGCGAAACGTGTCACTTCTCGAACGAACAACGAATCGCTCCATGCGAGCGCGTAGGCCGCGGCGAGCCGATCGGCTGCCAGAAGGGCCTCCTGCCGCGACCTGGGCGGGCCATTCACGGCTGCCGCGAGTGCATCGCCGAACGCCTCACGCACGTCGAGCGGGCGCGTGCGGCATTCGGCCACGAGGGCCGACTCGGGAAGCTGCGCGAGACGGAGACGAAGCGTGTCACCGTTAGGCGCCTGGGCGAGCGCGAGCGCAGCCAGCACCGACAATGAAATCACCGTCGGTCAGCTCCAGTTATCGTGAATGCCGCCAGCTTCGAGGCGGACCATCGATCCCAGCCCGTTCGGGCCTCTGTTTCCCAGAGGTATCTCCGGCCTGACGTGAGAAGGATCGTATCGGGTAGAGAGATAACCGTATCGGTCGTCTCGGCCTCGTATAGAACGTGGCCACTGGTATCGAACAGCGTCACTCGGTACCGGTCTGCGCCCGCCATGCTGCCCCACCGCAGCAGTCTTGCGTCGATGACGCGGCCAAGGGGTGCGATGAGGGGCGGGGTTGATTCCACCGCCGTCGGTGCACGATGTGACCCGCGCGACCCACCATCGACGGGTGGCAGAACCAGGAACAGCACGGCCGCTGCCGCGACCGCGGCAGAAGCGAGAGCGAATGCGACCGACAGGCGTGGCCTTCGACTCGCGAATTTGGTGGCCGCGATCTCGGCAGCCACGCCTGGATCGGAGAGCGCACGAGCGACAGTGGCAACGCGATGGCGACAGTACGCGCATGTCGACGCGTGGTTCAGACGACGCTCCCGGTCTTCACCAAGGTGCTCGCCGCCCGCAAGAGCTGCCACGGCCGCATCGTCAAGACAGTCCGGTGCTGGTGTGGACTCGGGGGTGGCTTGTCGACGGAGTCTCTCGATTGTGGAGCGAAGACGCTCCACCTCTCCGGCACACGCCTCACAGTTCTGCACGTGCGCAGCGACATCGGGAGAGCTCCGCCCGTCATGGCGAGCGAAGTTCAAAACATCGTCACTACCCGGATGGTTCACAGCCGATCTCCTGTTGAGCAATGCCCGCCCCCTCCTTCAGCACTGCTTCATGAGACGGACGACGACGCCGCCGTTGCCCACGACTTCAGAGATCTCCCTTCCGAATTCCCGCGCGCGCCAGGTACTCGCGCAACGTGTGCAACGCGCGGTAGACACGCTTGTAGACTGCCTTCGCTCCGGGAAGCCCGATCACGCGCGCAACATCGGCCGCAGGCAGGTCCTCGATCGCGTACAGCTGCACCGCAAGCCGGTCTTCGGAGGTGAGCGACATCAAGGCCTCATTCAGTCGCTCCGTCGCCTCTGATGTATCGGTGACCGGGGCTGCAATCTCGAGTTCGGTGAAGCCGCCGTTGTGATCTGTCGGCAGGCGAACGTGTCCGTCTGCCAATGCGTCGCGATACGTCTCGCGCAATTCGGAGAGGAACTCGCGATACGTGAGCGCAGGCGCATCACGCGCGCGAATCAACTCGTAGGTCTCGATGTGCGTCCGATTTTCGACGAAGACGCCCTCGAAAATTTGCCGTCGCAGTGGAGGCAGTCGCCGCGCGAGAGCGGAAGGCCGGGAACGGCCATCGCGCCGCCGCAACCAGTCGATGGTCAGGTGTTGGACGACTGTGACGAGCCACGTCGAAAATCGAGCGCGGTGCTCGACCTCATCGACGTACACGCGCAGTCTTCGGAGGTCGTCGGTACGGAGCTCGTCGCACACGTACGTGAAGACATCCATCACGTCGTCATACTCGTGGACGTAATGGCGGATCGCGGCGAAAAGGAGGCCACGATAGCCGTCGAGGAAGAGGTCCCACGCGGGCTCTTGCTGACCGCGCCGCAACTCCGCGATCCAGTCGTCCACGATGCCCTCGACGGTGCGGACCAGGGATACGGTACAGCCCGTCCACGGGCAACGTAAGAGGCGAGATGCTTGGGGTGCCAAGATGCTTCGCCCCTTGATTGCCTAAGCATCTTGGCGAATGCTCCAGTAACTCCCGTTTTTTCTTCCATGACCGACAGCATCGACCGCCGAGACTTCTTCGTGCAGAGCGGCAACGTGGTGCTCACCACGCTCGCGCTTTCGCTCGATGGACGTGCCTTCCGTCTGAGTCCGATGACCCAGCTGGAGAAGCAGCTCCCGGGCTTGATGAAGCAGCACCGGGTGCCTGGCGTCTCACTCGCGGTGATCAGCGGCGGAAAAATGACGGAACGACGCGCATTCGGCGTGAAGGATGCCGCGTCGGCAGTTCCGGTGGACGAGGCGACGATGTTTGAGGCCGCGTCGATGAGCAAACCCGTATTTGCTTACGCGGTACTCAAGCTTTGCGAGCGCGGCGTGCTCGACCTCGACACGCCGCTCACCCGCTACACGTCATCGCGCTTTCTCGAGGGCGATCCGCGCCTGGAGCTGATCACCGCTCGGCACGTGCTCGAGCACACGACCGGATTCCCGAACTGGCGCTCGGAGTCGCAACCGCTCTCGATCGCGTTCACGCCTGGCAGTCGATGGTCCTATTCAGGTGAGGGCTACAGTTACCTACAGTCGGTGATCACCGAGCTCACGCAACAGCCGATCGAAGAGTACATGCGGCTGAACATCTTCGACCCGTTCGGCATGACGTCGAGTGGTTACGTCTGGAATGATTCGATCGCGCGAAAGATGGCAAGGCCACACGACAACGCCGGCAAGCCGATGGAGAATAAGCGCTCGACTCCAGCGGACGCCGCGCGGTATGCGTCGGCCGGCGCGCTCCTCACGACGCCGACGGACTACGCGAAATTCATGTCGGAAATCCTTGATCCAAGAGGTCCCGATGAGTTTCGGCTCAGACCCTCGACCGTCGCTCAAATGGTACGGCCGCAAGTCGAAACGCATGACAAGTATAACACCGCCTGGGGGCTCGGCATCGCTATTTTCCGCACGAAGCACGGCGAGATCGTTGGTCACGCGGGCGATAACGAAGGCTTCCATTGCATCTCATTGATATCATTGCCGCATAAGTCGGGAATCGTTGTCATGACGAACTCCGATGGGGGCGCCTGGCTGCTCAATGCGCTGGTAACGGGCGACCTGTTGACGCCATTTCTTTAGCAGTGAGCTCGAGCCTTGCGGTGAGACAAGGCCTGCCGAGAGCGGCAGGCTTTGAGTACGCTACTCATCTCCCTCTCTCCTTCCGAGGCCGACGTCGGCCTGGCCTTCGCGTTAGGCGCGCTCCGTGCCACGTCTCTCTGTTCAACTATGATGGACAAGAGCGGCTTTCTTGCCACCATATCCGGGTGAGGCCTCCGTGCTACTTCTCCGGCGAGGTCCTAAAGCGAAGCGGCTCAAGGTCTGGATACATGGGCGGCGTTCCGCGCGATTGACTTGTTGGTGAGCAGCGAAAGCGGCGAGATGACATTCGTCGCCGCACTGGATGGCGGATACGCGATATTGATGCTGAGGGTATATGAGCCGCTGCTCCCGCTTGCCTGCGAAGAGAGAAGCAAGCGATAGCCTTTCCCCGTACTCCCGTTCGCGAATGTCAGGCTCGCGCTGCCAATGGCTGTCGCCGCGGCCAGGAGTTCGTTCGAGTTCCCATCTGTGAGCCGGAGGCGAGGCTGGAAAGCGCTCGTCGTCATCGAGACGGACAGAGTGGCGTTCGGTGGCAGATCCACCATGAGCCTATCCTCGAGGAAGCCGCCGGACACACAATCGCCCAAATCGAGCTTCTGAGACGTCGTGATCGGACTCGTTGCCACCGCGTCTAATCGGTCGCAGGTCAGGTCCTCGGTTGCCGCGGCCGCCGTGAGGCTGTATGGGCCCAGACTGATCGTGCCGCCGCCGCCGAGTGGGTCGCCTAGAACGATGGCGGTCACGGCGACGCGAATTGGTCCTCGGGACAGAAGGGCCTTGAAGCTGATGCGGTCGCCGGAGGGGTCGACCCACCCGAAGTAGTGATCGAGCTCGTTAGGCCCCTTCACGACGAGAGCGAAATCCGTCGTCAACTGGACGGCCGTGAGCGATTGCGAGGCCGTGATCTCGAAGATGTTCCTGAACGCGGTGTTCCTGACGGCGACGCTCCCGAAGGTACAGTCGCCATATGTCAGGGTGCCGTTCACGGTTTGGCCGATCGCTAGTGGCCGAACGGCAGCGCACCGCAGGTCGACGTCACTCAGGACAGGCTCGAGGCCGGGGGATGTGAAGCGCAGCGTCACTCTGCCGACCTGTCCCCAGACGCCGCCCAGGGTCAGTTTGGAGAAAGCCGCTCGGCCATTGGCGTCGGTTGTGACCGATCCACCTTCCGTGACCGCACCGCTGCCGGACAGCACTTCCGCGGTGACAGTTGCGGTAGTGGGCACGGCGGCGCCGCTCGCGTCCACCGTCTGGACGATGGGCTGCGTACCGAGTGGCGACATTGTCTCCGCCAAGGCAGATGGCGCAGTGACGAGAGCGAGGCTCGTCGCTTTGGGCGCCGGTTCGGTGCCGCTGCCGCACGATGCCGCAAGCACCGGCAGCACTAGTATATGAGAGAAGGCCAAGACCATTCTCATCAATCGACACATCTCGACTCCAGAGGCAAACGTGCAGCGTGGCTCGAATTGTGTCACTTGCTGGGTCGCGCCGTTTGCAGATGGAGCTGTGAGCGGCCGCAGAGCATCGCGCATTTGTCATCCCTCGGGAGGAGTCACCTAGAGAAGAACGGACGCATACGGCTCGTTTGCCCATGCTTTAGCGCCGCCTCAACCATTTTCAAGAGACATCCTGTCGGCGGCGACGTTGAAATGGAGCTGCCCATTACGGGCTGGCCGGCAGATCAAGGGATCAACTACACGCATTGATTTCGATCCATGGTACGCGTCGCATTCCAGGGTGAGCTCGGCGCCTTCAGCGAGGAGGCGGTCCAGCGCGCATTCGCGAGCGGCGACCCGGTCGCCTGCCGGGAGAATCGCGATGTCGCGCGGCAGGTTGCACGCGGCCAGGTGGATGCAGGTGTCTTACCCGTGGAGAATACGCTGGCCGGAAGTGTCCCGGCATCGTACGACGCGATTCTCGCCGAGCCGACACTGCATATCGTGCGTGAAGTCGTGATCCCGATTCACCACTGCATAATGGGTTGCCGCGGGGCCTCGCTCGACACGATTCGAACGATCGAGAGCCATCCCATTGCACTCGCGCAGTGCGCGAACTGGTTCGCGGCGCATCCCTCCGTCCATCAACGCGCGGCGTACGACACCGCCGGCGCGGCGCGAGACGTGGCCGCCGCCCGTGATGCTACGCGCGGCGCGTTGGCGAGCCGGATTGCAGCGGCACGGTATGGACTGGAGCTGCTCGCCGAAAATGTCGAGGATCGCGGTGACAATCAGACACGATTCGTGGTACTCGAGCGGGCACCGGCGCGAATGGCAGCGAACAGTCCTGCGAAAACAGTGCTCATCCTCGAGGTGGACAACCGTCCTGGCTCGCTGGTGCGCGTCCTCACCCCTCTGTCGAAGCGAGAGCTGAACCTAACGAAGCTCGAGTCACGGCCAACTGGTGAACCATGGACCTATCACTTCGTGCTCGAGTTCGAGCATCGCGCCGGCGATCCCGTTGTCGCCGCCGCATTATGCGACGTGGAGCGCGAGACGGTGAGAATGCGCGTCGTGGGAACGTACAGCCGTGAATGAGGATGTATGCAAATCACTGGCTCGCTTGGCAGCCGCAACGAGCGTGTGCGGCGGTGCAACGAACCGCATCACGGTGCGCCAGACGCGCTCCAGCGAAACGTCGAAAGCATCAGGGCGTAAATTCCGTGCTTGCGCACCCCGAGGGGCTCGCTCGTGTCCATGGAGTACTCCACTTCGACGAGCCGATCCCCTTTCGCAAACGTGAAAATGTAGACGCCGCAGTCGCCGCAGGTTGGCTCGCGCAGGTACGCTTCAGTCCCTGCCACCGTTACAAGCTCGCCCGTCTCGCCTCGCTCCAATTCGTCCGCCGCCGCCTCGTGAGCAGCAACGAGGCTATCGCCCCACGCTTTCAGAGATTGCGCCACCGGCTTCTGCCCGACTGAGATGCTGAGCGTGTAGAGGGGCCGATCATCTGTGAACCGCGTCGTATCAGCGGTCCCGAGGCCGGCGGTAATTAGTTGTGCCGGAGCCCGCACGTTCCAATGGGGTTTCCCAAGAGAGTCAACTTGGCGATCGACGATGGCCTCGAGCGGAATGGCGAGAGTGAAAGCGCCGCCCTGAAGGAGCTTGAGGCCGTAGGACACAGTGGGCGCGTTCGTACTCGGGCTGGACGTTCGCCCATCGGCTGAATCGTGACGCACGCCGTTCGATTGTCCGCAGGCGGCAACCCAGAATAGGACGAGATATGTGTAGATGAAAGTTGGCGGGCGTCGGGGAGCTGACATACGAGTGATTCGCTAATGTGGAAACTCAGCCAGTTGCGTCACCCGCTCCGCCTGAAGCAGATGTCGGTGGTTGTGCCGGGTGAGAAGTTGCAGACCAGTCCCCACGGTGAATCGAATCACCGGTGCGAACGGATTCCTGAACCGCACGCGATTGACGTCATGCCACTGAGCGCGCGCGATCGCCTCACGCGCTCTCGCGTTGCTCGCGATGAACCGATCGACTATCGCCGGAGTGAGCTGCGACGCGACGGGCGCGATCTTCCGCGGCGCCTTCGCGCGACTTCGTTGCGTGCTCGGCTCGATGTAGGTGCGGATGAACCAGCGACCGAACCAGCCTGGGGTGATCTCCTCCACTGGTCCTGTGGGAGCGGCGACCAATGCCTCGAGAATCGGAGGCACATACACCTCGTTCGAGAGACAGAGATGCTCGAGGCACTGGCCAACGCTCCATATATCGAGTCGCGGCTTCCAATTGAGCTGAGTTGTTGTCAGCCGCTGGAGAGCGATTGCCTTCGCGTCGGCGGCGTCCAGGTCGGCCGTGAGCCGGCGGGACCAAGCTGGCGCCGTCGTCTCTGTTTTGCTCATGCTCTCCCTCTCATGGTCGAGCCGTTTGCGGATGCCATTGAGTACCTCGCGCACCGCATCGCCCCACGACGCGTCACGATGGCGAGGGCGCGTGCCACCCGCAATGAGCTCAACGGACGGACGATTACTGTTCCTTAACGTTTAGCGCTCGTCAGCGGCGCTTTGTCGGCGAGGCCCCCGTCCGGCGCGACGGTCATAGCCGTTAGGCCGCCGCCTGGGGCTCGTGGGCACCTACGACTGCGGAGGAGTCCCGGATCTCCTCCAGCACGCCATGCAGGTCGGTTACGACCCATCGCTCCATCAGCTTGCCGCCGTCCACCCGGTAGATTGCGATCCCCTTGAGCGCGATCGCCCGGCCCGTGGGAGCGATGCCGCGGAAGTCGCCCTGGTGCGTCCCGAGCAGCCGCCACCGAACCACCACCTTGTCATTTTCGGAGATCAGGTCGTCCACTTCATATCGGGCATCGGGCACCGCGGTGCGTATCGCCAAATAGAATGCGCCGAACCCCTCCGGACCGGTCGGGCCACCCTCAGGCCAGTCGTGAGAGACGAACCGAGGTGACACCACCTCCTCTACCATGGACATGTTCCAGTCGCCGTAGACCTCCCTATAGAAGCGGCGAACGAGTCGTTTGTTCGCGGCTGCAATATCGTTAGGCATTTCAGTCCCTCCCGTTTGGGTTTTCGACGCGTCCAAGCTCTCGTTCGTGATGACAGGCGGGCACGCACGAATGTGACGGGCCCGAGCGCCTCAGAGCGCGTCCGGCTCCGGGACTGAAACGTCGAGTCGACGCAGGTGCGCCCGATCCGCGATCACCTCGATGCTCGCAACCTTGTCGCCAGCGAACGTGAACACGAGCGCCCGGAGGAGATGCCCGTGCGGCGCCATTACGAGACCGGGGCTGCCGTTCAGCAGCGCGAATCGGCAGAACCGCGCGGCGCGAGAGAAGTCGCGCGCCCGCTCGACCACCGCCTCTGCCCCACGGAGTACGCGTTCTCCGCCGGGCAGTCGGGCCACGTCCTCGATGCGGACGACGACCTCCGGATCGAGCAGCGCGAGGAGCGCGACGAAGTCGCCCTGTCGCGAGGCGGAGAGAAACGCCTCCACGACCTGTCTGCGCCGTTGGAGATCGGCATCGCCGGCCATCCCGGCTCCGCGCACGCGCCGGCGAGCACGACTCGCCAGTTGACGCGCTGCAGCGGGTGAGCGCCTAACGAGCGGCGCGATCTCCTCGAACGGCATGTCGAACATGTCGTGCAGCACGAAGGCGAGACGCTCCTCAGCCGTCAAACGCTCGAGAACAACGAGAAGCGCGAGCCCAACCGAATCGGCGAGAATTGCTTCCTGCTCGGCGTCAGGCCCTGCACCAGCGATCGCTGGTACGAATTCCTCAGCGTCGATCGGCCCCTCACGACGGACGTTCCGCGCGCGGAGCATGTTGAGGCTGATCCGAGCGACCACCGTCGTGAGCCAGCCCTGGAGATTCAGCACCTCGTCGGAGTTCGCCCGGCTCACGCGCAACCAAGCCTCCTGCACGGCATCGTCGGCGTCGCTCGCGGAGCCGAGGATGCGGTAGGCCACGTTGCGTAGATGACTGCGGTGTTCCTCGAATTGGTTTGCGATCCCGTCGTGTTCGCTCGTCACTGTCCCTCCGTCACATCTCGGCCGCGTTGCGTGTCATTCAGATGACCCGCACGTGCGCGTCAATGTGACAACCGTAACCATGATCGCCATATGAGAACCGCTGCAGCCATCAGTCTCTGGATTGTGCGCATCGCTGGGACCTTGCAACTCGTGTCGGGCGCTCTCTTCTGGACCGGCCACGCCTACACATTACTTCCGCTCCACATCATCAGCGGGACGTTGATCGTGTTGACGCTCTGGATGGTCGCCGTGCTGGCGCTCATCACCCGGACGCGTCGTGGCCTTGCCTCGTTCGGACTCCTGTGGGGCTTGGCGCTCCTGGCGTTTGGGCTCGAGCAGGCGGCGGTGCTCGTCGGGTCGATGCACTGGATCGTTAGGCTGGTTCATCTCCTCATGGGGCTGGCCGCCATGGCACTTGCGGGCATGCTGGGCGAGGCAATTCTCGCCGCCGTGCCTGCGAGCGTCCGCGATTCGGAGGGCGCACCGGCGCCTTTGACGCCGTGAGGGGCTATCAGCGAAGCCGCGCCCTCGGCAGCGCCGCGAAGGATCGCCTCAAGCTCGTCGTCGAGGACGTCAATGCGATCGCGGAGCGGTGCTGGGACGCCGGTTTGACGGTCCGCGTTTGCGGGCCGGCCGATGCCAGTACGATCGTGGTGATCGACCCCTTCGGCGTCGAGGTGGAATTGATCTCGAGCGGCTGAGGTTCTGAACAGAGGGCGCTTCACTCCGCCGCGAGGAACGCGACAATCGGCGCGCCTGGGTCCAGCAGAGCCGCCACTTCGGCGTAGAGCCGCGCGCCGTTCGACCCGCTCGTGAACACCACGACGCCCCGCCGGCGCGCGGGGTCGAAATACGCCAGCGTGCGCTCGCCCCCGGGGCGGCCGTTCAAGCCGGTGTGCATGAATACCGGGCCGGCGGCGTAGTCGAGCCGCACCCACCCGAGCGCCTGCGAGACTGTGCGCGGACAGACGGCCGACGTGTCCTGGCACCGCCCTTTCATCTGCGGACCGCGCGCCGGCTGCAGCCGCTCGGCCTGCAGCGCAGGTGTGAGCCCCTCGCCGCGCATCACACTCACGACGAAGCGCGCGTAGTCGCCAGCGGTGGTGATCAAGTTGTTGGCCGCATTCCAGTGCGACGAGTCCTCGACTTGGGGCTCGCCCCAGCGTCCGGCCGAGTCGAGCCCCACCGCCAGACGCCCGCTCATCCAGCCGCGCCGCGAGTAGGACGTGCTCCGCATGCCGACTGGGCCAAAGACCATCTCCTGCGCCAAGTCCTCGAAGTTGCGCCCGAGCTTTCGCTCAGCGAAGCGCGCCGCATAGTCGTAGCCCTCGCCCGAGTACGCGTACGCGCTCCCCGGCGCGAAGGCGAAGGCGAGCCGGCCGCCCGGGCTGTGACCGCGCCAGTTCGGGAGCCCGCTCTGGTGGGCGAGAGCGTGACGCACCGTGAGCTGCAGAGCGCGCGGATCGCCGGCGACGTCGGGATCGATCCAGGCCGAGGCCACGGGCTCGTCGAGCGAGAGCCGACCCGCCGCGGCGAGCCGCAGCAGCGTCTCGGCGGAGACGGGCTTGGTCACCGAGGCAAGGCCATAGAGCGTACCCGTCGTGGCGGGCACGCCGGCGGACTGCTCGCCGTAGGCGCGCTCCAGCACGACGCGCCCGTCCTGGATCAGTGCGATGCCGACCGAGGCGACGCCGTAGCGGGCGAGCATCGCGGGTACCTGCGCGTCGAGCGCTGCTTCAATCGCCGCTGTAGCGGGCGTCGGCGCGGTGGTGGCGCCACCCGTGACGGCCCCGCTACTCGTGCACGCGGCGACCAGCACGAGCGTCAATGCCGCAAGCGTTAGGCAAGCGGCGGGTCGGATGGAGTGGCTGCATGGTCTGCGTGAGGATGGCATTGCACGGGGATAAAGGACTCGTGAAAGGCGCGGGCCACGACGGCTGGCGCGTGCAAGGCTACGACACTGCCGGCCATTGAACGGTTGGGTTGGCGCGAGAACCAGTCGGCAGCCTGGCAGCAACGCGGCTGGCGCGATCTCGTTAGGCGGTGAGCCGGTGCACGTGCCGCCGACGGATCGCCGACTCGAGAAGCGCCGCGAGCGCTATGCCCGCGGCATATGCCGCCAGGTCGCGCGGGTCGAATCCGCTGCCCAGCACGAGGTGGCCCAGCGTGGTCGCGCGAACTGCATCGAGCGCGGGAGTGTGGTACAGCTGACTGAGCTCGACGGTCGCGCACACGGCGTAAGCGCACGTGCACCGCACGGTAAGGCGCGCGCGGGGCGCGAGCACGCCCGCCAACCACGCGATCATCATTGCCCACAGCGCGTCGCCGAGCACGTCGCGTGCGACGGGTCCGAGCGCCGCACCGTGAAAGTGCACGACGAGGCCGACCGCGATCGTCGCACAGGCAAGCGCGAGGAATACACCCGCCGCCTTAAACGGCTTCTTCAGCTCACTCACTGTGTTGGCGTGACGCTATGCCGCCACCAATGCCGTGCCGCGCTGCTCAGCGATCGGCTGCCACGCGGTCGCATCGAGTGGCCATTGCTTACGCGTAAGCGCGAGGGCGTCGTCGACGTTATCACTCCCCCACAATACGCGATGCACGCCCCATCGCGGCAGCAATTCCCCGAGCCGACGCGCGTCGTCAGCTGGCGTTGTCGCGGTGAGGATGGCAGCCATGTCCGTCCAGACCCGTGACGCGTACGGCGTGTCAGGACCGCAAAGCGCGATCAATCGTTCAAAACACGCTTGCTCCTGCGTCCCGAACCCGCCCGCGCCCGCGAGATGCGCGAGGCTGATCTGCAATGTGTCGAACGGCATGATGATCTCCCGCACGAATCGCTCGGTGTCGTCGGGACCGTAGTTCGGCACGGCGCCGACGAGGATGTGCGCGACGACCGGCAGTCGATGATGCGCGGCCCGTTCGACAACGCGGCGAAGGGACGCGAGATCAGCCGCCTGTCGCGTGTCCACGAGCGAGTTCCAAAGATGCAGTTTGAGTCCGCGCATCTTCTGCTCGGCGCAGCGATCGACTTCTTCGACCGCGTAGTCGCGTTTTGGATTCAGGCTCAGAAAGGGCACGAGACGCGCAGGATATCGCGCGCACTCCGCAGCCGTAAAGTCGTTTTCGAGGCGAACGCGCGTGTACTCCGCCGTCTCCGAGGTGCGGGTGCCGAAGGCGTCTGCCGCCATCTGGTAGGCCGTCGAGAGCACGAAGGCGCGGCGAACCCCGTCAGCGTCCATACGCCGAATCAACGCGGCGCCCTCGACCGGCGACTCGCGACGCGATGGGCCACCGGACAAGGCGCGATAGGCGAGAAGCAGGGCGCTGGAGGAGTGAGCGTGCGCGTCGAGATAGGGCGGCGCGAGGATATGAGTTTGCTCACGCAGTCTTGTAGCGGCGTCGAGGACTGTCTCAGCGCGCGGCTGAGCCAACCCGAGGGCGCGGGCAACGGCGAGCCTGGTCCCAAGACCGACAAAATCGCGGCGTAGCATGCACAACGATCGCCGGGGTCGACCTGGGCATCAAGTCTGGCGCGGAGCGCCGCGTCGCTACTCACTCCGCACGCAGCGCTCTGGCCGGATCGATTCTCATTGCACCCCGCGCGGGGATATACGCCGCCAGAACCGCGACGCCGAGAAGCACCAGCGATACGCCGAGCAGCGTGAGTGGATCCGAAGCGTTGACCTCGAACAACAATGACGTGAGCAGTCGCGATGCAGCTGCAGCAGCGATCAAGCCGGCAACAACGCCGCAGGCTGAGAGTATGAGCGCGCGACGCAACACCATCCAGTGCAGATCGCCAGGCGTCGCGCCGAGCGCCAGCCGAACACCGAGCTCCCGCGTCTGCTGACGCACCGCGGATGCCATCGTGCCATAGAGGCCGATCGCAGCAAGGATGACCGCCGCGACAGCGAAGAGGGAGAGGAG
>JAJKIR010000163.1 GCA_021154325.1 Gemmatimonas sp. | reverse complement strand
GTCACGGGACGCATCGATCTCCTCGCGGTGTATCTCTTTCTCATCATCTTCTACTGGACGCCGCCGCATTTCTGGGCGCTCGCCCTGCTCAAGCAGCGCGACTACGACCGCGCCGGCGTTCCGATGGCGCCGCTCGTTTGGGGCGAGCGCGAGACGATCCGCCAGATGCTCTGGTACACGGGCATTCTCGTACCGCTCACGATTCTTCCTGTCGTCTTCGGCGGCCTCGGCATGTTCTACCTGGCCGCGGCCATTCTCCTGGACGCGGCGTTTCTGCTCGGCGTCATCCGCGTCGCGCGCCGTGGCCAGTGGGCGCCGGCAGCCTGGTCGTTGTACAAGTTCTCATTGCTCTATCTCGCGCTGCTCTTCGCTGCGATGGTCGCCGACCGCCTGCTCCTGCGGTAATGCCGCTCGACCTCCACGACGCCTCATCGAGCGAGACTCTCCAGCTGCTCGTCGGCGGCGGCGTGGGCGAGCCGGAGATGCTGCTTCTCATCGAGCGCCCGTCCGCGCGCGGCGTCGTCCGCATTCGCAGCTGGACGAGCGACGATTGGAGCGCGCCGCCAGTCGCCTCCGAGCGCCCAGCGACGGATCTCCTCGCGGACATCGAGCGCTGGGCCCGCCAGCGCCGCGGACTCAACCATCCGTTGTCTGCCGTTAGGCAATGGCTGGAGCGCGGGACGCGGGGCGAGGGACGCGGGTAGCGGGAAGGGGTCCGGCTCCCGCATCCCGCGCCCCGCATCCCGCGCCCCGCTACCGCAACTTCACCTTCACCTCGACGCGACTGATTCCCGTCGCCGAGACGGTGACCTCGCGTTCGATCGTTGAGGCGCCGCGTTCGTGCCAGACGCGCAGGTGGTACGTGCCGGGCGGTATCGAGTCGAGGCGGAATCCCCCCGAGGCATCGGTGAGGGCGAAGTAGGGGCTCTCGAACACGGCAATGAAGCCGTGCGTCCACGGGTGCTGCACGCAGCTCACGTCGACGAGGCCGCTCTTGGCCGCGATGTGCTCGTTAGGCACGACCTGACCGTCGTCCGTGAGCGGGATCCGCGCGAGCGTATCGCCGCCCGCGCCGCCGCGCACGAAACGCGTCGTGTGCGCCAGGCGATCCTCGTTGCGCACGTTCACGGTCGTTCCCACCACCACGGCCTGCACCCGCGGCACGAGCCGGCAGTTCTCGTTCTCGATCTCGGTGCGCCGCTCCACCGGGAGCACCTTCCCTTCCTTGACGTCAGTCAGCCACACGACCGCATTGCCGAGCGCGCTGCCGCGCCGCATGATCGACGAATCGGGAAAGCCCGTCCCGCACGGCTCCTGATCCACCGTAGGCGTCACCACGCTGTCCGCAGGCGCATCGCCATCGATCTCGACCGTGCCTTCGATCGTTCCAATGCTCGCGAGCGCCACCGGTTTGTACGCGACGCTCGGCAGCTCGATCGCTCCGGCCGACGAGCCGCGCGCCGTTCTCGCCTGCGCCGTGCTGGCGCCGCGATCGTCCGAGCAGCCGACGATGAAGAGGACAAATAGTACGATCAGCGAGCGGGCGGCAAATGTTTGTGCACGAGCTCGTTGCAAGATGGCAGTGCCAGGATGGTGCACGAGAAGTATCAATTGAGGGCGGAGCGCATTGTCGAGTTGGCAAGGCGTGCGCCACGTGACCGTGAGGTGAATCCACTCGTCACCTCAACGGGCGCGACGCACGTAGTGGTCGCGTCGACATCGTACAGAATCCCGCTGCTCTCCTCCCATGCTGCATACACTTGTGCTGTCGCTCGCCATCGCAAGTCGAATGTCGCTGATGCCGCAACAAGCCGACAGCGTGCGTCCCGATAATGACATCCGGCTCGTTGCCCTGCGTCATTCGTCCGAGATCCAGCGCTGCTATGAGACGGAAGGTCTTCGCCTCAACCCGGGCCTCAGCGGCACGATCGAAGTCGAGGTCACCGTCGCTCCCTCCGGACGCGTCGAGGACGCGGCCGTTTCGGCGTCGGGCCTTTCGGGTGCCGGCCATCGCGAAGTGGAAGCCTGCATCACGACGACGATGCGCAACTGGCGCTTCGAGAAGGGACCCTACGCGCCAGAAACGATCGTCTATCCATTCAATCTCGTCCGCGACCGTGGTGTGATGAGCAACACACGAACCTAGCGCGCCACTCGCGCGTCGTGGCACGTACATTGTCGGGTCGACGGGAAACTCTCGTCGGCCCTTCGTGTATCCGGAAACGATGTCCTTCGCCCTTCGAGGTCTTCTGTCGCATCGCGCCATCGCCGCGGCCGCCGTGGGGGCGGCGATCGCGGGCGCCTGCGCCGCACGGACGCTCGCCCCATCGGCCGCTCGCCTTCGCGTGTGGGCGTTCACGGTGCCGTGGGACGCGCGCAGCAGCGCCCTCGCCCGAGAGCACGCTGCCCAGCTCGACGCCGTCGTGTCGGGGTGGATTCAGCTCGACAGCCTAACGGGAGCGCCGTTCGCGGAGTTCCGGGATACGCTCCGGGATACGCTCGCCCGCGCGCGCACTTCGGGAATGCGCGTGATGGGTATCGTGACAAACGCCGTCGCCGGCCGCTTCCATCCCGAGGGCGTGCGGGGGCTCGGCGCCGACCCGGTGGCGCTCGCGCGCGCGGCGGGAGAGGTCGCGCGGCGCCTAACGAGCGGCGGGTATCGCGGCGTCGTGATCGATCTCGAGGGCTTCGCCGCCGCCGACCGTGACGTCGCCACCGCGGTCGTGCGCGCGATCGCGGACTCGGCCCGCCGCCGCGGAGTATCCCCGATCGCCGTCGCCGTGCCTGCGGTCGACACAACGGTGTTTCGGGGACATGATCTCGTCCCGTCCGCGGATTACCTCGTCGTCATGCTCTACGACCAGCACTGGACGACGTCAGCGCCGGGCCCGCTCGCGGCGCCCGATTGGGTACGCGGCGCGACGAAGCTCTGGGTTGGCGCGGTCGGCGCGGACCACGTTGTCGCCGCGCTCCCGCTCTACGGCTATCGCTGGCCAACTACGGGTCCAGCCGCGGCACTGAGCTACGCCAACGCGCAACGTGACGCTGCCGCCGCGGGCGTCCAACTCCAGCGCGATACCGCCTCGTCCACCCTCCGCGCCATGAGCCCTGGCGCCTGGGACCTCTGGATCAGTGACGCCGGCCTGATCGAGAGGCTCATTCGCGAGGTGAAGGCGGAGGGGGTGAACACGATCGCGCTCTGGCGGCTCGGTCAGGAGGATCCTGGCGTCTGGTCGGTGCTCTCCCGGTCGCGTTAGAGAGTAGAGAGTAGAGAGTAGAGCGCAGAGAGTGGAGAGTAGCGCAGTTACTCTCTACTCTCTGCGCTCTACTCTCTACTCTCAGACTTCAATCAAATCCGTCTGATACGCCCGCGGCGTGACCACCGCCTCTCCAGGCCGCAGAAAGACATTCACCTCGCTCCGCATTCCGACCTTTCCGGGCACGTACACTCCCGGCTCGATCGAGAACCCCACCCCCGGGATTAGTAAACGCTCTTCACGCGTCTCGAGATTGTCGAGGTGCGGCCCAGAACCGTGGAGATCACGCGCGTCGATCGAATGGCCGGTGCGATGCGTGAAGTAGTTCCCGTAGCCGCGCTCCGTGATCACCGCACGTGCCGCATCGTCCACCTCGGCGCCTCGGAGAGCGTCACCGCGCTTCGCGGCGTCACGCACGAGCGTGATCGCGCGGTCCCGGGCGTCCCGAACCGCCAGCCAGATCCGGCGCGCCTCGTCGTTCGGCTCTCCCACCGACGCCATCCAGGTCTGATCGGCATAGACGCCGCCTTCCTCGCGCGCCCAGAGATCGATGAGCAAAATCTCACCAGCGCGAATCGGACGCGGATGACTCGGCGATGGCTCGTAATGGGGGTTCGCCGCGTTCTCGCCCGCGGAGACGTTCGGTCCGTGATCGGTCGAGAGCCCGCGTCCCTGAAACTGCTCGAGGATCCACCGCATCAGCTCGTGCTCGGTGATCGTGTGGTCAGCGTGCGCCCGACGTCCCGCAAACGCCAGCGCGTCCCGCGCGATCGCCGCAATCTGTTCGGCCGCGCGCTCGTGCGATGCGATGTCCGCCTCACTCCAGACGGCGTAGAAGCGCGACACCAGCTCACCCGACGACACCACCTCGGCGCCCGCGGCCCGTACCATCTCGAGCACGCCTGCCGGAATTCGATCGAGATACGGCACCGCGTCGCCAGGCGAGTACTCCATCGCGATGCGCTTGCCGCCGACGTGCTGGGCGAGCAGCGCCTCGAGCGATCGCCACGAGCTGTATGTCTCGCGCGTCCACTCAGCCGGCCAGTGCCGCCACGGCTCCTGTTCAATCGTATGCGTGAACGCAACGGGAATTCCGCGCGCCGGCACCCACGCGAGCGCCCGGCGCGTCGCCATCCCCTCCAGCCGCAACAGCTCCTTCGCGATCGGATTGATGCCCCGGAAATCGAACAGCAACCACCCGTCGACCTGTGCTTCCTCGAGCGCGTCTCGGAAAGCAGGTAGCGTGTCAGGAGTAAGCATTCTTCAAGTTATCAGTCCATAGTCAATAGTTATCAGGGAGTTCGGAACGAAGCGTTCCTTGCCTTTGTCATCCTGAGCGAAGCGAAGGATCTACAGCGCTTCGCGTTGTAGATCCTTTTCTGTATGGAGCCGCGCGCGCTGCTCGCGCGCGCTCCTGCTCCTCTCACCTCGAGTAGATCCTTCGTCGCTTCGCTCCTCAGGATGACGAGTATCCAAATCAACGCTTCGTTCCGAAGTCCCTGATAACTATTGACTGATAACTATGGACTGTCCCTAAAGTTGTTCATCCTCTTCCGCGCCCGCCTGCGACCGATCGAACGCGCGCCAATCGGCGCGCCACTCACAGCCCCCCTCGCCGCGCGCTGAACACCGGACATGCTCCACCGCGCCGATGCTCCCGATCAGAAGCCGCAGCAGCTCCCGCAGACTCGACTCGTAAAAGGCGCACCCCACACTCCCCGGTGCCGTCCCGAGCGTCACCGAGCGCGGCACGTCGAGCAGAAGCGAGCTGCCGACACGCCGCAGGTTGCCGCCCAGATACCGGGTGGAGAATTTTCGCGCCCGCCTCAGCGCCACCGGTCGCGCGATCAACGTCGGCATCGCCCGCAACAGCTGGCGGGAAAAAGTCGACACGGTGAGGTATGCTTCCTTCGCGAGAATGCGGCCCGCCGCGCGAAACACCGCTTCGGCATCGGGACGGCGGCCGATCAGCCGCGCGAGCGCGATCGCTTCGTCCTGCGCCGTGCGTTGATGGCGCCGCACGGCGTCGCTGTAGCGCCGGATTTGCGAGTAGATCGTCTCGCTCAACCCAAGGCGCTTGTTCCGAAGCTCGTCGACATATTCCGCCTCTAAACCATCGGCGGGGGTGTCGACGTTGCGGACCGCTTGGAGCAGGCTGAGAGGAAGGAGGGCGTCGACAGTGGCGAGCATTGCGATGCTTCGAGAACCCCGTGCAGTCGATGGGTGGTGGGAGTGCCAAGCTAACGCTCCGCTGGGGCCACTGGTAGGGCGCGCCATCGGCTGCGACACGTTGCCCGATTGCCCGTGTCACAGCGCGGAGTCCCGCGCGACATCCACGCAACAGGCCGGTTGAGCATCCTCGCACGTATCACGATCGCCGCCGGAATCGCGCTCGCGATCTCGCTCCTCGCGTGGCGCGCCCGCTCGCTCGACACCGGCGGAGCGGTCGCGGCGACCATCACGGGTACCCTCGCCCTTCTGGCCGGATGGCGCTGGGGTATTCTGCTCGTCGCCTACTTTGCGAGCGCGAGCGCCATATCCCGTTTCGGCGCCGCGCGAAAGAACGCGCGAACCGCGGGCGTTGTCGCGAAGGGTGGCGCACGCGACGCCCTTCAGGTGCTCGCCAACGGCGGCGTCTTTGCGGTCGCCGCGGCTCTCGCGTTGGCGCTGCCACAGCACGAGCAGCGGTGGCTGGCGCTCGGCATTGCTGCCTTGGCGGCGTCCGCGAGCGACACCTGGGCAACCGAGATCGGAACGCTCTACGGCGGCGCTCCACACTCCATCCTCGGCTGGGCGCCCGTCCCCGTCGGGATGTCCGGAGGCGTCACGGGCATCGGCCTGCTCGCCGCGATCGCCGGCGCCGCATTCATTGCGCTCTCCTCACTCGCTCTCGGCTGGCCCGTGCGCGTCGCGCTGGCGTCCGTCATTGGCGGGGTCGTCGGGTCGACCCTCGACTCCGTCCTTGGTGCGACGCTGCAGCAGCGACGCTGGTGTGACCGATGCAACCGCGCCACCGAGCGCGCCGTTCACGATTGCGGCACACCAACACGACCGATCAGCGGGCTCGCGGCGCTGAACAACGACAGCGTCAACCTTCTCTGCGGCCTCGCCGGTGGATTGATCGCGCTTGCGATCACCGGATAGAGTTCGGGGTGATGACAGCGTCTCGGGACGGACCGGTCGTAATCGTCGGCGGAGGACCGGCCGGCAGCGCACTCGCCTTCGCGCTGGCGCGAAGCGGAGCGCAGCCGATCGTGCTCGACCGCGCGACCTTTCCTCGTCCCAAACCCTGCGCCGAGTATCTGAGCCCGCAGGCGTCGCGCGTCCTCGCGTCGATGCAGGTGCTGGAGGAGGTCGAGCGTTCCGGCGCGGCGCAGCTCGCGGGCATGGTCATCCGTGCGCCAAGCGGAACGCGAGTCGTCGGTGAGTTTGCTGGCTGTTCGGTGAAGGGTTTCCGCGACCGCGGGCTCTCCGTGCAACGCGAGATTCTCGACGCGATTCTCCTCCGCGCCGCGCGCAACGCCGGCGCCGACGTCCGGGAATCCACCCACATCGTCGACGTGGTGCGGGACGCCACCGGACGCGCGTGCGGCGTGCGCCTGGCCGATGGGTCGGAGATTCGCGGCCAGATGGTAGTCGGTGCGGACGGACTGCGCTCGATCGTGGCGCGTCGTCTCGGCCTCGCGAGCTCGGCGCGCTGGCCGCGCCGCTACGCGCTCGTGACGCACTATCGCGGTGTCAGCGAGATCGGCGACTGCGGTGAGATGCACGTCGAGCGCGCGGGCTACGTCGGCATCGCCGATGTCGGTCGCGGCCTAACGACGGTCGCCCTCGTCGTGCCGGCGCGGCATGCACACGGTTTCGCGCGCGGGCGCGAGGCCTATCTCGACGCGTGGCTCGCTGCCCGCCCCCAACTCGCGCGACGCTTCGCCGGCGCGACGCGCGTCTCGCCCGTTGTCGCCACTGGGCCATTTGCCTCGCGCGCACGTCGCGCCTGGGCGGCGGGCGCGGCGCTGGTCGGCGACGCCGCGGATTTCTTCGATCCCTTCACTGGTGAGGGCATCTACGCCGCGCTGCGTGGTGGGGAGATGCTCGCGCCGTTCATCCTCGAAGCACTCGGCGCCGAGTCGTTAGGCGGCGCCGACGGCGCGCTCGCCCGTTACGACGCCTTGCGTCGCCGCGAGTTCGGCGGCAAGTGGATCGTCGAGTGGCTCATTGGCGCCGTCGTCGGCTCACCTCGGCTCATGAATCGCTGCGCGCGCGTCCTCTCGGAGCGGAAGGACATGGCCGATCTTCTCGTCGGGGTTACGGGCGACTTTGTCCCGGCCCGTGCGGTGCTCAACGCGCGCTACCTTCTTTCGCTGTTCGTTCTCCCCACGCCGCGCCCCACGTCCCGCGTCCCTCGCACCGCACAGTGATCGACTCCGATACCTTTCGCGCCGCCCTCGGCCGCTTCGCCAGCGGCATCACCGTCGTCACCGCGCGCGACGACAGCGGTCGCGACCACGGGATGACGGTGAGCGCGTTCTGTTCGGTGAGCCTCGAGCCCTCGTACGTGCTCGTCTCCATCGGCCACGACGCATCGATGCACGGCCTGATGATGAGCGCCGAGCACATAGGCATCAGCGTGCTCTCGAACGAGCAGGAAGCACTGTCGCGCCGCTTCGCCGATCCGGAGTCCGACCGCTTCGACGGCGTCGGCTACACCCGCGGTGAGCACGGCGTCCCCCTACTCGACGACGCGCTCGTCCATCTGGAGTGTGACGTCATCGCTCGGTACGAGGCAGGAGACCACACCGTGGTCCTCTGCGGCGTCGAGCGCGCCGCGGCTTTCGATGGGCGGCCGCTGCTCTACTACCGCGGCGGCTACGCGCAGCTCGAGCGCTGACAGCGAGGCTTGTGAGCTTCCTGGACCTCTCCCGCGAGACCCGACGCGAGATTCTCGACGATCCCGCGGTCGATCCGGCCGATCGGGAGCGATCGCTGCGCGATGTCGAGCGGTCGAACATGCTGTTCGGGGGCCGGCGCGCGGTGATGCTCGCCCTTCGTCCTCTCTTCGACGATATCGCCAAGACATCACGCTCCGCTACCGGTCCGTCATTGCCGGCTTCCCGCCGGGCCGAGGCGTCGTTGCTCGACGTCGGTACGGGGCGCGCCGATCTCCCCTGGCGCGCGCGCGAGATCGCGCGTCGTCGTGGACTGGCGCTGCGAACGATTGCGGTCGACGGCGCGTTCATTCTCGTCAGCGCGGCGCGCCATCGTGTGAACGACGCCATCTGTGGCGATGCCCTCGGCCTTCCGCTCGCCGATCGTAGCGTCGATTTCGTGCTCTGCTCCCAGCTCCTCCATCACTTCGATCACGACCGCGGCGTCGCGCTCATCGCCGAGCTCGATCGCGTCGCGCGGCGCCGGGTGATCATCAGCGATCTGCGACGGAGCTGGATCGCGGCCGCGGGATTCGCGCTCGCCGCCTCCGTGCTCCGCTTTCATCCGATCACGCGCCACGACGGGCGTATTTCCGTCCTGCGCGGCTTTACGGAGGGCGAGTTGGGCGGTATGGTCGTCAGCGCCACGGGCGTCCAGCCCGCGATACGAAGACGACTTGGATACCGTCTGACGGCGAGTTGGACGCCGGCGGCCGCGGCCTAACGAGAATGACGAACACGACTGACTCAGAGCGAGAGCCAATAGTTCTTCACGCGCCCGCGCGTGTCGCGCGCATGCGCACCGTCGACGAGCGCTTCGTGCGCTCGCGACTCGCCACCATCTTCCAGCTGGCGATCGACGTCGAGCGCTGGCCATCGCTTCTCCCGCACTACCGCTACGTTCGATTCCGCGAGCGCACGAGCGACGGCGGCGGCATCGTCGAGATGTCGGCGAACCGCCCCTTCGGTCCGCTCAACTGGCCCACGCGCTGGACGTCGCAGATGTTTGTGCAGCGCAAAGCGCTCAAGGGGGGCGACGAGCCCCGCGTCCGGTACCACCACATCGAGGGCATCACCACCGGCATGGACGTGGAATGGAGCTTCCACCCCGAAAAGGGCGGTACCCGTGTGCGCCTCGTCCACGCCTGGAACGGTCCACCGTGGCCGGTGGTTGGTGGCATGGCGGCCGCGAACGTCATCGGTCCCGTGTTCGTCCACGGCATCGCCAGCCGGACGCTCGAAGGACTCGCTGGAGTCGCCGAGCAAGAGCCCATTTAGTCGTTAGGCGGGTCGTAGGGCGACCCCATTGCGGGCCACGTAGTAGCTTCCAACGGGTAGCCTGAGCCGAGGTCAAAGTGTCTGCAGCAACCAAGCGTCGAGTGGCGGTGACTGGGATTGGGATCGTCAGCCCGATCGGGATCTCCCGCGACGGTCTCTGGCGCGGATTGCAAGCCCGACGCTCTGCGGTACGAACGATCACGCGCTTCGATCCTTCGATCTTCCGCAGCCGAAACGCGGCCGAGATCGATGACTTTCACCCCGCCGACTTCCTCGATCAGAAGCGCGCCAAGCGCCTCGATCGCTTCGGCCAATTCGCCGTCGCCTCGGCGAAGCTCGCCCTCGCCGACAGCGGCATCGATCTCGCGCGCGAGGATCGCGAGCGCATCGGCGCAACCATGGGGAGCGCCCTCGGCGGCGTCGCATATGCCGAGTCCCAGATGCACGTCTTCTACGAGAAGGGACTGAAGGCGCTCGATCCCTCGCTCGCACTCATGGTCTTCGCGGGCGCCGCGAGCTGCAACATCGCCATCGAGCTCGGCGTGCAGGGGCCGAACAGCACCAACGCGATGAGCTGCGCCTCCGGCACCATCGCCATCGGCGACGGCTTCCGTGAGATTCGCGATGGCTACGCCGACGTGATGCTCTGCGGCGCCGCTGAAGCGCCGCTCGCCCCGCTCACCTTCGGTGCGTTCGCGATCATTCGTGCGATGTCGACACGTAACGACGACCCGCAGCGTGCGTCGCGTCCCTTCGATCGCGACCGCGACGGCTTCGTCATGGGTGAGGGCAGCGCTGTGCTCGTGCTCGAGGAGTACGACCGGGCCCGCGCGCGCGGCGCTCACGTCTACGCCGAGCTGGTTGGCTATGGAAACTCGAACGACGCCCATCACATGACCGCACCGCGCCCGGACGGCACGCAGGCGGCTCGGTCGATGCGCCGCGCGCTCGATGACGGTCACGTCGCACCGACCGACATCGCGTACGTGAACGCGCATGGCAGCTCTACGCCCCTCAACGATCCCACGGAAACGCTCGCCCTCAAGCACGTCTTTGGCGACCACGCCCCACGGCTCCAGGTGAGCAGCACCAAAGGCTACTACGGCCATGCGCTCGGCGCGTCGGGCGCCTTCGAGGCCGCCATCTGTGCGCTCGCACTCGAGCGACGTTGGCTGCCGCCGACCGTGAATCTCGAGTCCCCCGACGAGAGTTGCGATCTCGACTACATCCCGAACGAGGGGCGCGCCGTCGACGTCGAGTACGCACTCAGCAACTCGTTCGGCTTTGGCGGCATCAACGCCGCACTGGTCTTCCGTCGCGCCGATTGACCGCTGTCATCCCGGGCGAGCGCAGCACAGATTAACCCCCGTCCAGAACGCTCGAGCAGTTCACCCGGGAATGGAGCCTCGGCATGCGTGATTCACTCCGGCATTTCGTGGCGGAGTTCGTGGGTACGTTCGCACTCGTCTTCATCGGTGGTGGCGCCATCATGGCGGCCGACCTCACGAAGAACCCAGCGGGAATCACCCAGGTTGCGCTCGCGCATGGGCTGATTCTCGCTCTGATGGTCACGGCGACGATGCGCGTCTCCGGCCATCTGAATCCCGCGGTCACACTCGGCTTCGTCGTGACGCGGCGCATCGAGCCGGTGATGGCGTTCGTCTATATCATCGCGCAGGTGCTCGCCGCCGTTCTCGCGGCGTACGCGCTCCGTGGGCTCTTCCCCGATGCCGTCGTCGCCAGCTCTCGACTCGGCGGCCAATCCATCTCGATCGACGTCACGACGATGCAGGCGGTCGCGCTCGAGTTCATCGCGACTTTCTTCCTCGTCTTCGTGGTCTTCGGCACCGCGGTCGATCCGCGCGCACCGAAGGTTGGCGGCTTCGCCATCGGCCTCACGGTCGCCGCAGACATCCTCGCCATCGGTCCGCTCACCGGCGCCTCGATGAACCCGGCGCGCTCCTTCGGCCCAGCCGTGGCGAGCGGCATCTTCGAGGGCCAGGCCGTGTACTGGATCGGTCCGATCCTCGGCGGCATCGCCGCCGCGCTGGTCTACGAGGCGCTCTTCATTCCGCATGGCACCGAGCCGGTGGACCACGGGCCCGTGCGCCCAGTGGCCTGACAGTTCCGCAGCATGCCGTCGCCGCCCTCTCCGGAGCAACGCCCGATGCTCTCGCTCGCCGACGAGCGCGAGCGGGTGATCCAACAGCTCTCGGAGCATTTCGCGAACGACCGCATCTCGCTCGATGACCTCGAGTCGCGCATGGAGCTCGCGTACAAGGCGGGCTCCGTCGGTGAGCTTCAGCGATTGGTGGCAGACCTTTCCAGCGGCACCGCGCTTCCCGTGCCTGCGCCCGTCCCGGTCGACGAGCTGGCGGCGCTCTCACCGGATCGGCAAAGGATCTTCGCCGTGATGAGCGAGACAAGCCGCCGCGGACCGTGGCCGGTGCCACAGCGGCTCGACCTGCTCGCCGTCATGTCCGACACGACGATCGACCTCACCCAGGCCACCCTGCCGAGCGGCATCATCGACATTCACATCCGCTCGGTCTGCGCCGCCGTGAAGATCGTCGTGCCGCCGGGGCTGCAGGTCGTGAACCGGTTGAGCTGTCTCATGGGCAGCGTCCACGGCGGGGGCGAGCCTAACGAGGCAGTCGGCCAGGGTGGCGGATGGACTCAGGGCACCGTCATCCGGCTCTCGGGCTGGGCCCTCATGGCCGAGGTGCGGACCAAGGTGCGACGCCGCGAACGACTCTCCAACAACGTCGTCATCGAGACGGAGGATGACGCCTGATTCGTTCGAACTCCCTGATAACTATCGACTGATAGCTATGGACTGCCGTTATGGTCCTACCGTCAGAAACGCCTCGTCGTACCGTCTGATCCCATCCATGATCGTCTCCATCGCCACCAGGCTCTTCTCCCACCCCACGATCTGGACCCGCTTCCCTTCCAGGTCCTTGTAGCGCTGAAAGAAATGCTCCACCTCCTTCAGCACGTGCTGCGGGATGTCGGCGATGTCGAACCACTCCTGGTGATACGGATCATGCAGCGGCACGGCGAGAATCTTGTCGTCCGGGTCGCCGCGGTCGAGCATGCGCAGAACGCCTAACGGGCGCACATCGATCAGGCAGCCCGGGAACGTCTGCTCCTTCACGAGCACCACGACGTCGCACGGATCCCCATCCTCGGCGAGCGTGCGCGGGATGAAGCCGTAGTCGCCCGGGTAGTGCATCGACGAGTACAGCACCCGGTCGAGTTTCATCAGGCCCGTCTCCTTGTCCAGCTCGTACTTGTTCCGGCTGCCGAACGGAATCTCGATGACGGCCGTGAACTCCTCCGGCGGATGAGGGCCCGGGGAGAGATCTCTCCAGAGATGAATCACGAGCGCAGAGCGTTTTGCGCGCCGCGCTCCATCGTGCCCTTGTAGGCCATCGGTTCCTCGACGACGTCGAAGTTGCGTGCCGCGAGCTCCGCGATCCGCTCGAGCTCCTCGGTCGTCAAATCCGGGCCATCGCTTGCCGACGCGAACTCCACGAGCTGCTCGTCATCGTAGATGTTGGGCAGCGTCGTCACCACCAGCGGCTCGGCGAGGAGCCACTTGAGCGCGGCCTGACCCAACGTCATACGCTCGGTGAGGAAGTCCAGCGTGCGAATCTTCTTCACTCCGTTCACGAGCCATGACCTTGGGCGATGGCGCCGGTGATCGTTAGGCGGGAAGACCGTCTCCTCGGTGTACTTCCCTTCCAGCATCCCCGACGCATGCGTGACGCGAATATTGAAGCAGCAGCTCGGCGCGTTCTCGCGCCCCGCCTCGATCATCGCCGTCCCCGGATGCTGCTCGAGGATGTTCCAGATCATCTGGATGGTGTCGATGTCGTGCTCGCGCTCCATCAGCTCCACCGCCTCGTACAGCCAGCCGATCGCGGGCCCAAAGGCCGCGCCCCAGGCGCGGATCTTCCCCTCCCGCTTGAGCGCGCGGAGCGTCTCCCAGAGCTCAGGTTGCCGCACCTGCTCCATCTTCACGTTATGAATCTGCAAAACATCGATGTAGTCCGTTTCGAGGCGGCCGAGGCACTGGTCGACGGCAAAGCGGATGTAGGCGGGATCGGTCCGCATCGGCAACTCGTTCTGCCCGCGCCGCGCCTGCTGCGCCGCCTCGTCGTAGATGTCGTAGCCGACCTTCGTCCCGATCACGACCTCGTTCCGCCGGCCCTTGAACGCCGATGCCAGCTGCCGCTCGGCACGCCCGTTCCCATACGTGTCCGCCGCGTCGAAGAAGGTGATCCCTTGCTCGTCCAGCGCCCCGCGCAGCATCGCGATGGCGTCGTCGTCGCTCTGCTCACCCCACCAGCCAGTCGCGAGCGTCCATGTCCCGAATCCAACCTCCGACACGGTGACGTCCGCTCCTGGAAATGATCGATATCGCATGACCGGAACCTAGCGCGCGACTGTGGCTGCCGCCGCGATCGCGCGCGCAACCTCGACCGCGAAATACGTGATGATGACATCCGCCCCCGCACGCCGGATGCCGACGAGCGATTCCATCATGACGCGCTCGCCATCGATCCATCCCCGTTCCGCGGCCGCCTTGATCATCGCGTACTCGCCGCTCACCTGGTACGCGACGACGGGATAGCCCGTCTCCTCTTTCACCCGGTGAATCACGTCGAGGTACGGGCCCGCGGGCTTGACCATGATCATGTCCGCGCCCTCCTCGACGTCGAGCCAGACTTCCCGCATCGCCTCGTCGATGTTCGACGAATCCATTTGGTAGCCGCGACGATCGCCGCTCTGCGGCGTCGATTCCGCTGCTTCGCGAAAGGGACCGTAGCAGCCGCTCGCGAACTTTGCCGCGTAGCTCAGAATCGGCGTGTTGGTGAATCCGTTCGCGTCGAGTGTTTCTCGAATCGCGCGCACGCGGCCGTCCATCATGTCGCTCGGCGCGACGATGTCGGCCCCCGCGCGCGCATGCGACAGCGCTTCCTTCGCGAGCAATTCCAGCGTCGCGTCATTGTCGACGTCACCATCCCTGACCACGCCACAATGACCGTGGTCGGTGTACTCGCACATGCAGACGTCGGTGATCACGACGAGGTGCGGTGTGTCTCGCTTGAGCGCGCGCACCGCTTCCTGCACGGGACCCTGATCGTCCCACGCGGACGAGCCAATAGCGTCTTTGACGTCGGGAATCCCGAAGAGGAGAACGCCGCCGATGCCTAACCGCTCGGCCTCGCGCGCGTCGCGCAGCATCTCGTCGACGGACGTCTGACAGACGCCTGGCATCGACCCGACGGCCTGCCTGATCCCCCGTCCAGAGCGCACGAACAACGGCAGCACGAGCTGCGATGGCGCGAGCTGCGTTTCCCGCACGAGCCGTCGCAGCGACTCCGTTCGTCTCATCCGGCGGGGCCTATAGCTCGGAAAGCTGGGCATCAGGAATAAAAATACTTGGTGGCGAGCGGCGAGCGACGCCGCAGCCGGAACGACCGACGGTCATGGTCCGGCGAGAAAAACGGGAGCGCGCGGCTGGCGCGCGCGACACCAAATAGGCTTTCTGCGAGCGCGAGCGAGCAGACGCCGCAGCCGGAATGACCGACGGTCATTCCGGCTGCGGCGCTGGTATCCGGTCAGCGCGCCTCAACCCTTCGAGGATCTTCGTCGCACCGCGGCTGCGGAGCTCGTTCGCCAGCCGGATCCCACTCAGCTCGGGATTCTGCTCGTCGATCACGTGCACGCCCCGAACCACGCGCTGCCCCTCGACGTCCGCGATGAGCCCATACAAGACGAATTTCCCGTCGCGCTCCGTCGCCAACGCGCCAATCGGAACCTGACACCCACCCTCGAGCGCGGCGAGAAACGCCCGCTCGGCTCGCACCTGACGCCACGTCTCCTCGTCATTCAGCGGGGCGAGGATCGAGCGCATCCGCTCGTCATCGTCACGAATCTGCACGGCGATCGCGCCCTGCCCCGCGGCGGGCAGCCACGCCGGTGCATCCAGGTAGCTCGCCACGCGCTCGTGAACACCAAGACGATGCAGCCCCGCGGCCGCGAGAATGGCCGCGTGCACCTGCCCCTCGTCCACCTTGCGAATGCGCGTCGGCACGTTGCCTCTGAGTGCCACGACTTCGACATCACTGCGGAGCGCGAGCAGCTGCGCGCGCCGCCGAAGGCTCGACGTCCCCACCCGCGATCCACGCGGCAGGTCCGCGAGCGACGACGCGCCGGTGACGCCGTTCACGATCAGCACGTCGCGCGGGTCCTCACGCGCCAGCACCGCACCAATCGTTAGGCCGCTGACATCGGCGCCGTCCGTCGGGAGATCCTTCAGCGAGTGGACGCAACAGTCCACGGCGCCGCGCGCGAGATCGATCTCGAGCTCCCGAGTGAACAGGCCCTTGCCACCGATCGCGGCCAGCGGCTCGTCGAGCTTCTTGTCACCCGAGGTCTTGTACGTCTTGAGCTCCGCGGCGACGCCAGCCCGCGCGAGTGCGGACTGCACCAGCCGCGCCTGTCGGAGCGCGAGCTCCGACGAACGCGTCGCGATGAGAAGATGCTTTTGCTCGCCCCTCACCCAGCTTCCTTCCGCAGAAGTGACTGGTACTCCGGATGTCGCTCCACGTACTTCGCGATGAACGGACAGCGTGCCACGACCTTCCAGTGTTCTGCGCGCGCGCGATCCAGCACCGACTTCGCGAGCACGCTGCCTAGCCCGCGGCCCTCGAGCTCTTTCGGGACCTCCGTGTGCGTGAAGAAGATCGTATCGTCGCGCCTGAGATACGAGACGAATGCGACGCGTCCGTCGATGGTCGCCTCGAATCGGCTCTCCTCAGGATTGTCGACGACGACAATCGCGTCCTTGTTCGTCTCGCTCATCGACCGCTCTCGTTCGTTCGGGACACTCCATAGGCGACGATGGCCTCGACCAGCGACGGAATCGTCGATCGCTTGGCCTCGACGCACACCGTCAATCCCGCTTCGCGGGCCGCCGCCGTCGTCGCTGGTCCAATCGACGCCGCGGCGACTCTACCCTTCCCATCGCCCGCGGCGTCGGCGAACGCGCGCACGGCGGACGCCGACGTGAACGCCGCCAGAGCGCGCTCCGTGGCCTCTCGAGTGAAGACTCGGATCGTCTCGGTGCCGGGGCCATCCGGCACCGAGCGGTAGATCGGCACCACGTCCACTCGCGCTCCCATTTCCGTCAAGCCGTTAGGCAACACGTCCCGCGCGCCATCCGCGGCAACATACAGCACGCGCGTGCCCGCGACGTCGTCGCGCGCGAGCGCTTCAAGCACTCCTTCGGCTACGAATCGCTCCGGCGTCACGTCCACCGCGATCCCACGCTCCAGCAGCGACGCAGCCGTCGCCGGCCCAACGGCGGCCACGCGCAACCCTGCCAGCGAGCGTGCATCCAGGCCGAGGTCGCGCAGGGCACCCCAGAAGAGCTCCACGCCATTCTGACTCGTGAAGATGATCCAGTCATAGGCGTCGAGATGTGCGATCGCTCCCTGCACGCACCCTCGATCGAGCGGCTCGATACGCGTCGCCGGCGCTTCCACCACCTCGGCCCCGGCCTCGGCCAGCGCGTGCGCGAGCGACGACCGCGGCGTCTGCGCGCGCGTGACCAGCACACGCCATCCGAAGAGCGGCCGTCGCTCCAGCCACGCGATCTCGTCGCGCAAAGCAACGACACCGCCGATGACGAAGATGACGGGCGCTTCGAGCCCGGATTCTTCGACGCGCTGCTCGAGCGTCGATAATGTCGCCACGAGGGTCCGCTGGTCCGCGCGTGTCCCCCATTGGACAGCCGCGGCCGGCGTGTCCGGCGCCATCCCCGCCTCGAGCAGCGTAGGTGCGATCCGGCCTAACGAGCGAACGCCCATGTAGAGCACGAGCGTGCCGCCGGCGCGCGCGAGCGCGCTCCAGTCCACGGTGGGCGCACCCTTCCCCGGATCCTCGTGTCCCGTCACGAACGTCACCGACGTCGCGACGCCACGATGCGTCACCGGGATTCCTGCATAGGCGGGTGCCGCGATCCCGGCTGTCACCCCCGGCACGACCTCGAACGGAATGCCCGCCGCCGCGAGCGCCTGCGCCTCCTCGCTGCCGCGCCCGAAGACGAACGGATCACCCCCCTTGAGACGCACCACCCGCTGTCCTTCGCGCGCGAGCCTAACGAGTAAGGCATTGATCTCGCCCTGCCGAGCCGAATCGGTACTGCCGCCCCGCTTGCCGACATCGTGCAGCGCCGCGCTGGTGTCCGCGTAAAGCGCAGGGTTGGCCAGCGCGTCGTGCACGATCGCGTCGCACGACGCGATGAGATCCCTGCCACGCGCCGTGATCAGGCCAGGATCCCCCGGCCCCGCGCCGACGAGGTAGACGATCCCCGCCGCCGCATCGCTGGCCCCCTCAGCCGTCACGAACCCGCCGTACGCGTTCGCGCCGCCAGCCGTCGCCGCAGGCGGCGCGCGCGCGTCCACAGGATGATGCTGTACCCGGCATAAAGCACCGCCGCCCATGCGTACGCGATGCGGTAGTACGCACTGGTGTCCGGCGGCCCACCTCCCTGTAGCATCACTCGCCGCCCTCCTCCGCCGCGTCCATCGCTCGCACAACATCACGGGCGACCCCATACCGGTAGCGAGCGCGGATAAGCGCAACGCAGAGCAGCGCACAGGCAATGAAAAAGCCGACGAACGTCACGACCATCTCGTTAGGCATCGACGGCTTGTCCGGCTTCAACAGGATCGGCTTGGGGTGCAGCGTGTTGAAGAGGTAGACGCTCAGGTGGATGAACGGAATCAGCAGCGCCGCGAGAATCCCGATCACGGCCGAGTAGCGGGCGCGCATCGACGGATCGTCCACCGCGCCGCGCAGCACGAGATAGCCCGCGGTGAGGAACCAGAGAAACAACGTCAGCGTCAGCCGCGCGTCCCACGTCCACCACGTTCCCCAGATCGGCTTCCCCCACAGTGGACCCGTCGTGAGAACGGCCGTGAGGAACACGAGCGCCACCTCGCCCGCGCTCTCCGCCAACCGATCGGCGCGCTCGTCGCGGAGCCAGAGGTACACGATCGACATCAGCGCGACGATCCCCAGCGCGAGATACGCGCTCAGCGCCGCTGAGACGTGGACGTAATAAATTTTCTGAGCCGCGCCCTGCAGCGCTTCGATCGGCGTGAAGTACACCGCTCGGACGAATGCCGCGACCATGGCAAGCACCGCGACCCCAAAGAGCCAGTCGAACAGCGGCCGCGACGCTGCTCCCATGCTCGCGGGCGATGCGGCGTCCGCGTCGTCAGGCAGCGCGCGCGTCGTCACTCCTCGAGAATGTACGGAAACGTGAGTGTGCATGCAGTGAGAAAGACGAGATCGAACGCGATGAGAATCTTCATAAAGGGCCAAGCCTCGGCCACCGGCCGCCCCGCGAGCAGCATCGAGGTCGTTTGCGCCGCGCCGTACACGATCGGCACGAAGAATGGGAGGCTCAACATCGGCAGCAGCAGCTCCGCGAGACGCGTGTTCGCCGCCATCGCGCTGAACAGCGTACCCACCGCCACGAGGCCAATCGCGGCGATCAACGCGATAGCGAAGAGTATCGGCAGCGTACGGCCCAGCGGAAGGTTGTACAGCAGCGCCACGCTCGGCACCGTGACGACGAGAATCCCGGCGACGAAGAGCAGGTTCGCGAGTGCCTTCCCGAGAAAGATCGCCTCGCGATCGATCGGGGCCAGGAGCAGCGCGTCCATCGCCCGATCCGCGAGCTCGACCCCAAACGACCGCTGCAGGCTGAGAAGGCCCGAGAAGGTGAAGATCACCCAGAGCACGCCAGGCGCGAGGTCGATCGCGGCCACTGCGGTCGCGTCCCACGCGAAGTAGAAGGTCGCGATGCCGAGGACGGCGAACACGAGCACCGCCAGAAACGCGGTCCGGGTGCGAAACTCGATCGCCAGATCCTTCCGTGCGATGAACCACGCCGACAGCAGCAGTGACGGCTTCACGTCACACCTCCGACGAGCTCCCGATACGCATCGGCGTAACTCCCGACATCGAGCTCCTCACGGCGTTCCCGGCGCACCACGCGGCCGCGGTGCATCACCGCCGCCTGCGTCGCCACGTCGAGCCCCTCGGCGATGTTGTGCGTCACGAGCACCAGCGTCGCGCCATCGCCACGTAGCCGCGCCAGCATCTCCGTGAGCGTAGCCGCGCCAAGGGGATCAAGGCCAGCGTAAGGCTCATCGAGGAGCAGCACGCGCGGTCGATGGACCATCGCTCGCGCGATCGATACTCGCTGCTGCAAACCGCGGCTCAGCGCTCGTACTGCGGACTCCGCCCGGTCGAGCACCCGCATCTCGCTGAGTGCCTGTGCCGCCGCGGCCGTGGGTTCGCGCACCCCATAGAGTCGCGCCGCGAGCTCGACGTTCTCCCGTACGGTCAGCGCGCCGTAGAGCATGCTCTGGTGCGAGATGAACCCCACCTGTGCCCGTGCGGTCGCGTCCCCGCGCAGGAGCTGGCCATTGATGCGGGCGGTACCAGCTGTTGGCTTGAGCAGCCCCGCCAAAAGCCGCAGGAGCGTTGTCTTTCCCGCGCCATTCGGTCCGAAGAGCGCGAGACATTCCCCCGCATCCAGCTCGAGGGTGACGCCATGGACCGCGCGTCGACCTCCGAACGACCGCGTCAGCCCATCGGCCTCCAGGACGTGTGTCATCGCTCCTAGACGAACCAGCGAGAGATCATGGCCCTAAGATACAGGCGGTCAGCGGGCACCGCCCTTGCGGCCACCGACGGTTGACGATGAACGGTTAACGGTCCACCGTCCACGGCTCACAGTCCACCGACAACCGCCCACCGACCACCGACCAGTGTCCGACATCGACGTCCTGCTGCAGGAGAACCGGAAATTCGCGCCGAGCGAGGAGTTCCGCCGTGGCGCGCTCCTCTCCGATCCCTCGATCTATGAGGCCGCCGCCCGCAATCCGGAAGCCTATTGGGCAAAGCAGGCGGAGTCGCTCCACTGGTATCAGAAGTGGAATAAGGTCCTCGAGTGGGATCCGCCCCGCGCGAAGTGGTTCGTCGGCGGCAAGATCAACATCTCCTACAACTGCATCGACCGGCACATCGACACGCCGCGCCGCAATAAGGCCGCTCTCATCTGGGAAGGAGAGCCCGGCGACCGTCGGACCCTCACCTACTGGGATCTCTACGTCGAGGTGCAGAAGTTCGCAAACGTGCTGACGAAGCTCGGCGTTCGCCGCGGCGACCGTGTGGCCATCTACATGCCACTCATCCCCGAAGCCGCGATCGCGATGCTCGCCTGCACGCGCATTGGAGCGATCCACTCCGTCGTCTTCGGCGGCTTCTCTCCCGAGTCACTCCGCGATCGCATCAACGACGCCGCGGCGAAGGTGCTCATCACAGCCGACGGCGGATATCGCCGCGGTCAGACCGTTCCGCTCAAGCGGAACTCGGATCGCGCCGTCGAGGAGTGCCCTTCGATCGAGCACGTGGTCGTGGTGCAGCGCCGGCCCGGCTCGGCGGGTGACGAAGCTTTCGCTTCGATGCGGGAAGGGCGCGACCATTGGTGGCATCGCCTCATGGCCGACGCATCCGCCAAGTGCGAGCCGGCGAAGATGGACGCGGAGGACGTGTTATACATCCTCTATACTTCCGGCACCACTGGGAAGCCGAAGGGAATCGTTCACACGACTGGCGGCTACCTCGTCGGCTGCGCGTCGACGACGAAGATGGTCTTCGATCTCAAGGACGACGACGTCTTCTGGTGCACGGCGGACATTGGCTGGGTCACGGGACATTCGTACGTCGTCTACGGTCCCCTCGCGAACGGCGCCACGGTGCTCATGTACGAGGGCGCGCCGGACTGGCCGGAGAAGGACCGCTTCTGGGATCTCTGCGAGCGCTACGGCGTCACGATCCTCTACACCGCGCCGACGGCGATTCGCGCCTTCATGAAGTGGGGCGATCAGTGGCCAGCGAAGCACGATCTCTCGCAGCTGCGATTGCTCGGCTCCGTCGGCGAGCCGATCAATCCCGAGGCATGGATGTGGTACCAGGAGCACATCGGCGGCAACCGCTGCCCCATCGTCGACACGTGGTGGCAGACCGAAACTGGCGCAATCGCAATCTCTCCGCTCCCAGGCATCACCGAGACGAAGCCCGGCAGCGCCACGATCCCCATTCCCGGCTTCACCGCGGAGCTGCTGGATGCCAAAGGGAACGTGATTCCCGTTGGCGGCGGACTACTCGCGCTCACCAAACCCTGGCCGTCGATGCTGCGCACGATCTGGGGGGACGACGAGCGCTACGTGCAGACGTACTTCTCCAAGTGGCCTGGCCGGCCCGATCTCTACTTTCCCGGCGACGGCGCCAAACGCGACGATGACGGATACTTCTGGATCCTCGGCCGAGTTGATGATGTGCTCAACGTTGCCGGCCATCGTATCGGGACGATGGAGGTCGAGTCCGCGCTCGTCGAGCACCCCGCCGTCGCCGAAGCGGCGGTCGTCGGCCGCACGCACGACCTCAAGGGCCAGGCGCTGGCCGCATTCGTCACCCTTCGCGAGGGATTCAAGCACAGTCACGAATTACGTGAGGAGTTGCGCAACTTCGTCGCCGAGAAGATCGGCGCGATCGCGCGCCCCGACGACATCCTCTTCAGCGCCGATCTGCCGAAAACGCGCTCCGGGAAGATCATGCGCCGCCTCCTCCGCGATATCGCCGAAGGCCGCGCCCTCGGGGACACGACGACCCTCGCCGACCCGAACGTGGTGGCCTCGCTCAAGGAGCAGTACGAGGAGAGAGAGTAAGGGCAGCTATCAGTCCATAGTTATCAGGGGGCAAGGAACGAAGCGTTGATTGGTTGTCATCCCGAGCGAAGCGAGGGATCTGCTCTTCACCAAATCAACGCTTCGTTCCGACCTCCCTGATAACTATGGACTATGGACTGATAACTGTTGTTTAGAGCTTTTTAACTTCCTCGGCCGCCTCGAGAGCAGCACTGATCTCCCGCGACAGCGCACGCGCTTCCTGGGTCGCGGTCGAGACGTCGGCGAGTGCTGACTGCAGTCCTGATGAGCGAAGGTTGATCAGATCGAGCCGCAGGCTGCTCAACGCGAGCCCGACGTTGTCGATCTGCTGCCCCAGCGTCGTGCGGCGCTGCACGATCTCGTTGAACGTCGCGCGCTGTCGGCGCAGGATCGACAGTCGCCGCTCGACCTCCGGCGTCGCCACCTCTGACGCCGTTGCCGTAATGCGCGCGTCGATCTCCTCGACGAGTCGCGGATCCACGCTCTGCTCAACGCGCTCTGCCATCTGCGCCAGGGTCGCCATGCGCTCCACCAGCGCGTTCACGGTCGCCTCCAGCTCCGGCAGCTGCGCGCGCTCCTCCTTCGACAGCTTCTTCCAGATCTCGAGGATCGCCGCCCGATCCTCCACGGCGCGCCGGATCGCGCCGCCATGTGCACCGTCGAGCACTTCGCGCGACGCAAGCTTCGCGAGTGCACGTTCGGTTGCCGTCGCTGACACCGTGGGAATCACCCGTCGGGCGCGCGGCATCAGCAGCACGCGTCGCAGGCGCAGCCCGCTCTCACGAAGCGACCGTCCGCGGCGCCAGAGCTTCCTTCCCATGTAAATCGGCACGATTGGCGCGACGACCAGCGGCACCAACCCGTCGCTGATCGCGAGGCCGACACCCACCATGGCCAGCACCGTCGCTCCGAGCGTGAGAAACGAATACCCCCGCATCGCCTTGATTCGATCGAGGAGATTCACCCTGCCGTGCCAGAGGCGGAGATCGGCGCGTTGCTGCGGCGTGAGCTGCGCGAGATGTTCCGGCTCCATCACGATCCCGTTAGGCAGCGGGCTCGCCGCCGTGGCGGGAGGCTTTGCATCGGCGGCGACAGTACCGCGCCGCGGTGACACCGCTCGCAGCTCCGCGCGTGGTCCGTCGGGTCGCGGCGACGTGTAGCGTACCGGCTCGCGCTGCTCCGCCCGCCAGGCGGGCCCGGCGCGGTCGGAGAGCAACGCCTCGCGCATCGACGCCGCGCTCGGCCAGCGGTCTTCCGGCGACTTCATGAGCGCGCGCTCGACCGCTTCCCGCAGCGATTTCGGTGCATCCGTCCGCAGCTCCGCGATGGGACGCGGCGCCTCGGACACGTGCTTGAGGAGCAGTGCCATCGAGTTCCCGGCACTGAACGGCAGTCGACCCGTCAGCATCTGATAGCCGAGCACGCCGAGTGAGTAGATGTCGCTCCGGCCGTCGACGTCGCGGTCGCCTAACGCCTGCTCGGGTGACATGTACGCCGGCGTCCCGACCGCAATCCCGGTGGCGGTGAGCCGTGAGCTTCCCTCCATCGCGCGCGCGATCCCGAAATCCGTCACCATCGCGCGGCCGCTGTTCTCGTCGAGCAGGATGTTGTCGGGCTTGATGTCCCGGTGGATCACGCCCCGCAGATGCGCATATGCCAGCGCGTCCGCGATCTCCGCCAGGAGCCGCCGCGCTTCGTCCACGGGCTGTCGCGGCTCCCGCGTCAGCAGCGTCCCCAGATTCCCACCGTGCACGATCGCCATCACGAAGTAGGCGAGACCATCCTGTTCGCCAACGTCGTAGATCGGCACGATGTGCGCATGCGCGAGCTGCGCCGCCATCTGCGCCTCGCGCGTGAAGCGCGTCCGAATCGCCGCGTCATGAGCGAGCTCCGGCGGAAGGACCTTGATCGCGACGGGCCGATTCAATCGCCGGTCACGTCCATGATAGACCACCGACATCCCACCCCGCCCGATCTCGCTCTCGATCTCGTACTGCCCGCTGAGCGCGCCGGAAACGCGTTCCTGAAGAGAATCCGTCATTCGTTATGATAACTAGAGCCGTAGAATGGGCTTGTGCCGGCTAGCCCAGGTGGGAAGCCCCTCCTCCTACTGGCCTAGCTAATCGTTCGTTTCGAGTCGACCCGATTCGGCGCAGAGGAGCGCGCGCTACGCGCGCGACTCCAAATAAGCTTCTGGCGAACGAGCGTCAGCGAGCGAGCCAGCATCCATACCAGCAGCCAGAGCCCTCCCCGGCGCACGGGAGCGCGCGCTACGCGCGCGCGACTCCAAATAAGCTTCTGGCGAACGAGCGCCAGCGAGCAAGCCAGGCATCCATACCAGCAGCCGTTGCCCGGAGGGCAACGGCTGCTGGTATGGACTCTGCCCTATTGCCTAGCGTACCTTCCAGAGCGTCATGAGCGGCTTCCTTCGCAGGCTATTCCCTGAAACGATCTTCGCGCGGAAGCTCGAGCCCGCCGCCGAACGACGGCTGCGTCTCGCGCAGGCCCGCGCCGAAGAGTCGATCATCCGCGCCCACGTCGACAACGCGCTGATGTTCGTCGATACGCTCGCCGAGGACCTCTCCTTCGACCGCGCGATCGATACCTACATCCGCGAGATGTCGATCCCCGAGCCCCTCGCGAGCACCGTCGCTACCCGCACCCTCGTCGTCCTCGGCCAGGACTTAGTCCCCTATCGCCGGCGCGCCCAGGAGTCCGACGAGTCCGAGCGCCCCAAACTTCGCCTCGGCGAAGCCTCAGAGGGCCGCGAGCGGTCGATCAGGCGAGCCTAGTTGGCGAACCGCCACTACGTGTAGCGGAAAGAAAATAGCCCCGGCAAAGCCGGGGCTTTCCTTTTCACTCGCCACTCGCCACTCGCCACTCGCCACTCGTCCAGTCCCACAGGGCGAGCGCGAACAGCAGCACCGTCATCGTCGCAGATCCCATGCACCAGCGACAGATCGCATGAATGACGAACAGCTCGAGATACGTGAGCCAGGCCGTGAACAGCAGACCCCCCGCGGTGACGATGACAAGCGCCGTCGTTAGGCCTCGCGACCCCGCGAATCGCTCCTGCACCCCCGCGATCGCCAGCGCCAGCACCACGACGTAGTAAACGACACCCCACCCTGCCACCGGCACGCCAAGGAAATCTCCCCACTTGCTCAACTGCACCGTCTCGCAACCGCCCGTGCCGCAGGCGAGCGTGCCGATGTAACCGAGCTTGTAGAGCGTGAGGTAGAGCGAGACGAAGACGCCGATCAGGGCGATCAGCGCCATGAGCATGCGCCTGCTCACGCGGACCTCAGCGCGCTGTGCCCGACTTCGCCGGCCGCTTCGCCTTCGTCGCCGCCGTATCGGGGGGCGTCGCCATCGGCGAGCCCGACTTCGCGAGCGCGTCGTCCACGATCGACTTGAACTCGTCGTACGGCCGCGGTCCCTCGACGATCTTCCCGCCAACGATGAAGCTTGGCGTCGCGCCGATGCGCTGCTGTTCGGCGAGCTGCTCGTGAGCCTGGACCTTCGCCTGGTACTTCTTGCTGTCCACGCACTGATCGAACTGCTGCTGATTCAGCCCGAGCTGCCCAGCCATCCGCTTGAAGATCGGATTCGGGTTGTTCGTCGACTCGCCATTCCACTCGTCCTGCGCCTGGAAGAGAGCGTCGTGCATCTCCCAGAACTTCCCTTGCTCGTCCGCGCACGCAGCCGCGCGCGACGCCGGCCACGTATTGCGATGCATCGAGAGGGGGAAATCGATCCACCGGAAGCGAATGATCCCCTTGTCCACCAGGCGGCTGCGCACGTCCGGCTCCGTGAGCGTAGCGAAGCGGGCGCACGACGGACACTCGAAATCGCCGTACTCGACCACCTCGATCGGTGCGTTGGCCGAACCGATGACGTAGCCGTTCGATTGGACCTTGGGGAGCGTGCTATCGATCGGACTCACCAGCCGATCCGCGGGACGGCGTGACATCCAGCTCAGCGCGCCGATGCCGGCGACCGCCACCACGGCAAGCGCCAGATAGAAGATCCGGGTCGAGTTCTTCGTTCGGGCCGGCGCCGTGCGGGCTTTTCCCTTCGACGGCGTCTGCTTCACCACTCCGGGCCCTCGTCCTCGTCCGGCTTCCATTCGGTTCTGTCCCATTGCGATTTGTCGGTGTCGGTCTCTTGCGCGTCTCGCACGATCCGCCGGCTCTCGGCGATATCCGGAGTATCGTACGTCGCTCGGACCTCGTAGTGAAAGAGCTCGCTCTTGGCATCGCCGATGAGACGCATCAGCTCGCCCGCTTGATTCAGAAGCCGGCCATCCGCGTCCAGCTCGATGATCCGCGCCGCGAGTGACCGCAGAAGGTTTTCGAGCTTGCGTGCGCGCTCTTCATCGTACGTCTGTTCCGGCTGATTCGACTCGTCCGCCATGCAGAGTGCTGCCTCGATATTGCCGGGGCTCCCGGCCGTCTCGTCAATGAGGGAGGGAAGCTATGGTAATCCCCGTTCGGCGACCACTGTTCAGGGGCCATGACTGCTGGCACACTTCACGAATAGCAGTGCCGTGCGGCGGGCTGGACACCTGTACTCTGGACGATTCACCATCGCCAAGAGAACGCATCGGCCGCGCCGAAGCGTGCTCCTTCTACCCTGCTCTACACCGGAGGCTCCCATCGACGCCGACCTGTTGCGCATACCCGTCGGGCCGGGTTCCATGCACGTGGAGCGCTATGGACACGGCGGCTCCGCCATTCTCCTCGTGCATGGCTTCGGCACCTGCGGCTTTCTCTGGCGGAACGTGGCACCCGAGTTTGCGCTCGCGAACCGAACCGCATTCGCGGTCGACCTCTTCGGGTACGGTGAGTCCGATCGCCCGTTCGACGCGGACTTCGGCATCGCCGCGCAGGCCGAATATCTCGATCACGCGCTCACGGCGTTGCGCGTGGCCAAGGCCACGGTCGTCGGCGTCGACCTCGGTGCCGCAATCGCATTACGTCTCGCCGCCACCAGACCCGAGCGCGTCGAGCGCATGGTCCTCGTCAATCCGATCGCGTACGATGACGTGCCGGCGAAGGACGTCAAGGATCTCCAACGCAACACGGGTCGTTATGCGGTGCGGATCTCGCGCGGCATTCTCGGTGCCGCGCCACTCATGCGCGACCTCCTGACGCAGAGCGTCGCCGATCCCACGCGCATGCCGGACAAGCTCGTCGCGCGCTACCTCGCGCCCTACGTCGGCAGCGAGGGCCTCAATCACCTCCTCATTCTCGCGCGCTCCATCGACGGCGAGGACCTCGACGAGATCGAGCTCACCCAGATCGACCAGCCAACGCTCATCGTCTGGGGCGAGCAGGATCACTTTCTCGCGCATCGCGGCCGTGAC
>JAJKIR010000162.1 GCA_021154325.1 Gemmatimonas sp. | reverse complement strand
GGAGGTCATGTAGCCGCCGTAGCTCCAACCGGTGACGCCGAGCTTGTCGGCATCAGCGACGCCGCGCGCGACCATCGCATCGACGCCCGACATGATGTCGCGATAATCTCCGCCGCCCCAGTCGGGGATGTTGCCGCGCATCCACTTCTCGCCGTAGCCCGTCGAGCCGCGTGGATTGGGATAGAGCACGGCCCACCCTTGTCCCGCCCAATACTGTCCGGGCGAGCCCCAGTTCGCCTTGAAGCCGATGTTGTGCGAGCCCGTGGGACCGCCGTGGATGTCCACGAGCAGCGGGTAGCGCTGACCGGCGCGGTAGCCGACGGGCTTGAGCAGCACACCCTCGACTTCCTGGCCATCGGGGCTCTTCCACGTGACGGCCTCGCTCTCGCCTAACGCGATGCCCGCCAGCTGCGGATTGGCCTCGGTGAGCCGCTTCGGCGAGGTGAAGCCCGCGTCCGACGAGTAGACGTCGCCTGGCGACATGGGCGAATCGATCACCATCGCGGTGCGCATGCCGCTCTTGTCGAACGAGACGCCGCGAACGATCTGCTTCTGGGTGAGCTGGGTGTATTTCCCGCTCGCGATATCGAACTTGAAGATGCTCGAGTAGACGCGATCGCCGGCGGTGAAGTAGAGGGACTTGCCGTCTGGCGACCATTTCGGCTGGCCCGGCGAGTTGTCGAAACCGGCGCTGACATCGCGACCACGCTTGGCAGCAACATCGAAGAGCACGAGATGCGAGTTCATTACCTCGCGGAACGGCATGCTGTCCGGCACCATCGAATGCGTCTGCTTCAGCGTCGTCAGGGCTAGTGTCTTTCCGTCTGGCGACCAGACCGGCGTTCCCTGCACGTCGGCGCCCGCGTCGATCCGCTCGGCTTTCCCCGTGTTCGCGTCGACGATGAACGCGTTGCGTCGCTCGTCTCGAAGCAGCGTCGAGGGCTTCGTCACGTAGGCGATGGAGCGGCCGTCGGGCGACCAGTCGGGTGCACCGTTGACGGTGAACTCCGTCGTGTGCACGAGCTCCGAGGCCTTTTTGGAGCCGACGTCCACGACCCAGACGTGCGAGAGGCGGAAGTCGCCCTCATAGACCTGCGGGTCGTCGCGCCGCTTGCGCGCGGCCTCGGTGGTCTTTGGGAGCGAATCCGTGCTCAGGAAGGCGATGCGCTTTCCATCAGGCGACCAGCTGAAGCCGGTGACGCCTTCCTTCACATCGGTGATCTTCTCGGCTTCGCCGCCATCCAGGTGGAGGACGTAGATCTCGGGTCGCGGCGGCTCGTCGCCGGAGGCAGCACCACGGGCCGAGACGAAGGCGATCGCGGAGCCATCCGGCGACCACTGCGGCGACGATTCACCGCGCTCGCTGAAGGTGATCTGACGCGCCGGTTTCGAGCCGTCGGCTGGAACGAGCCAGAGGTGGGAACGAATCTCGTGCTTGTCGCCGAGTGCGGTGTCGCCCTTGGCGGGAGTGGCGGCGGGATGCTCCCACGCACTCACCTGGTACACGATCATCGAGCCGTTAGGCGAGATTGCCGCCCCGCCAACGTTCTTGAGCGCCATCATATCGTCGATGGTCATCGGCCGCTTGGCGGACTGAGCGGAACCGACGCACGGCATGCTGACAACGAGCGCCGAGAGCGTGAACGCAGTGGCGAGTGTTTGACGAGATCTCAACATTGTGACCCGTGGTGATGGGTGACCAGCGGAGGGGTTGCCAGGCGCGGGATTCGGATTGATTTCCGATACATCGAGGACATCGCAGGTTACGGGGGGGACGATACCGGCGCGTTGGGCACCTTCGCCAGTACTCCGGCGCCGGCCGCGATCTCCAGAGTCGTTGCCGCCTCAACACTCCCAAACGACGCTCCGTAACAGTATCGTCTCCACACTCCATTTCTCGTCCCACCCCTGGGAGTGCGTATGCATCGCTTCCGCATCGTTTCGCTCCTCGCCGGTCTCGCCGTCACCAGCGGCGCCGCGACCGCCGAGGCACAGACACTCGACTCACTCACGCTGGCCGGCTTCCGCTGGCGGACCGTTGGCCCAGCAAACTTCGAGGGACGGGTGGCCGACGTCGTCGGCATTCCGAGCCCATCGAAGACGTTCTTCGTTGCCGCGGCTGGTGGCGGCATCTGGAAGACCACGAACGCCGGAACGACCTTCCGCCCGGTCTTCGACAACTATCCTGTCGTATCGATGGGAGCGCTCGCGATCGCTCCGTCGGACACGATGCAGGTCTGGGCGGGTACCGGCGAGCAGAACTCGCGCAATACGATCGAGCCCGGCGGCGGCATCTACAAGTCGACCGACGGCGGCATCACCTGGAAGCTGATGGGGCTGGAGAAGACCCAGCACATCGGCCGGATCGCCGTGAATCCAACCAATCCGAACATCGTCTACGTCGCCGCCCTGGGCGCCGCCTGGAAGTCGAATCCGGAACGCGGTGTCTACAAGACCGAGGACGGCGGCGCGACGTGGAAGCTCGTGAAGTTCATCAACGACAAGACGGGCTTCATCGACGTTGGGATCGATCCGAAAAATCCGAACGTCATCTGGGCTTCCGCGTATCAGCGCGTCCGGGGACCGTACTTCCTCACGTCCGGTGGCCCCGGCTCGGGACTCTGGAAGTCGACTGACGGCGGGAACAGCTGGACAGAGATCAAGGGCGGCGGCTTCCCCGATACGCAGAAGGGTCGCATCAGCTTCTCGATCTTCGCCGGCAACCCGGACATCGTTTACGCCATGGTCGAGGCCGACTCGATCCGCGGTCAGGCGGCCACGAAGGACGGCAAGAAGCAGAAGCTCGCCAACGGGCTCTATCGCACCAAGGACGGCGGGAAGACATGGGAGAAGATGAACGACGCGAACACGCGCCCGTTCTACTACTCGCAGGTTCGTGTCGATCCGCGAAACTCGGAGCACGTCTGGTTCTCGTCGACGCCAGTGCTCGTGTCGAGCGACGGCGGCAAGACGGCGCGCACGGCGACGCAGGGCATCCACGTCGACCATCACGCGATGTGGATCGACCCGAACGATCCCGACCACTTCATTGTCGGTGACGACGGCGGCATCTCGATCACCTGGGACGGCGGCGGCAACTTCGACTTCCCAGCCAATCTCCCGATCGGGCAGTTCTACGATGTGAGCTATGACTTCGAGGTGCCGTACAACATCTGCGGCGGCGCGCAGGACAACGGCGCTTGGTGCGGTCCGAGCCGCCGCAAGAACGGGCCAGTGACCAACGCCTACTGGTTCACGATCTCGGGCGGCGACGGTTTCTACACTGCTCAACATCCGTCGGAGCCCTGGGTGGTGTGGGGCGAGTCGCAGGGCGGCAACGTCTCGCGCCTCAACCTGCGCACCGGTGAGCGGAGCTCGCTCGTGAAGCCGACGTGGCGGCCGATCTATCAGACGCTCGAGGACTCGATCCTTATTACGCGCGGCGATAGCAACGCGCCGGCAACGAAGGAGCAGTCGACGCGCATCGCCGAGTACCGCGCGCGCCAGAAGGCGGATTCGGCGAACCTGGATCTGCGCTTCAACTGGGAGACGCCGTACTTCCTGTCGCCGCACAATCCCGACGTCTTCTACATGGCCGGCAACCGCGTCCTCAAGTCGACGCAGCGCGGCGATAATCTCTATCCGATCTCGGCCGATCTGTCGAAGAGGAACCTCGGCAAGATCGACACGAGCATGAACAAAACGGGAGGAATTACTCTCGATGCAACCGGTGCAGAGACTTATGGCACCGTGGTGGCGCTAGCCGAATCATACGTTCGGCCTGGCTTCCTGTACGCGGGCACTGACGACGGCAATGTCTGGACGACGCGCAACGACGGCTCCACGTGGGAGCAGATCGCCTCGACGAAGTTCCCTGGCTTGGCCAGCGGCGATGTGTACGTGAGCCGTATCGAGCCGTCGCACTTCGATACGACGACATTCTATATCACGTTCGACAATCATCGCTGGAACGACTTCACGCCGTACGCTTACGTGACGACGGACGCGGGGAAGACCTTCCGGTCGATCGCGGGTGGACTGCCTCACGAGAGCAACGCGGACTTCGTGCACGTGATCCGCGAGGATCCGTACAACCGCGACCTGTTGTACGTCGGCACGTCCCGGTCGGCGTATGTCTCTCTTGATCGAGGCACCACATGGCACCGGTTCAACGCCGCGCTGCCAACCGTTCCAGTATACGATCTCAAGATTCATCCGCGGGATCGCGAGCTGATCGCGGCGACGCACGGCCGCGGCTTCTGGATCGTGGACGTCGCGCCGCTCGAGCAGATGGCGGGCGATTCCGGGAAGAAGGTCGTTGCCGACAATGCGTATCTGTTCGCCCCGAAAACGGCGTTCGAGTACGGTCAGGGTCCGGCGATCGGCGCATCGTCGAATGGCGAAGGTCAGAAGTTCTTCAACGCTCCGAGCCCGGCGTACGGGGCCGAGCTGGTGTATCGCGTCGGCGGCAACGCCGCGGCCGCGCCGGTGACCGCCGGGAACGCGAACGACGCGAATGGGTCGACGCCTAACGGCGGACGCGGCGGTCGCGCCCAGCGAGAGCAGGCGCGGATCGTGATCACCGACGCGCGCGGCGACACGGTGCGCACCCTGAATGGCCCTGCAACGGCCGGTCTGCATCGCGTGACGTGGGATTTCCGCGGCAAGGCGCCAGCGCGGGCACCGCTGACGATCTCGCAGCGGCGCGACAGCATCGTGCAGGCGAATCGAATGAATTTCGTCTTCGACTCGCTGGAGAAGGCGGGAACGATGACGAAGGCTCAGCTCGACCGTATTCGCGGCATGATCGCGAGCGGCAATCCGGGCTTTGGTCGCGGCGGCGGCGGCGGACGTGGCGGCCCGGGCGGAGGTTGGGTCGCGCGTCCGGGTGAGGGCAACATCGTTGGTGGCGGCCGCGGCGCCCGAGGTGGTGCGGCGGCAGGTGGCGAAGGCGCACAGGCGGCTGGCGAGGAGAACATTCAGGATCTGCTCGAGTCCTTCCCCGGTGGCGCACAGGAATTCGGCGAGCTGCTTCGGCCACCGGGTCAGCGCGGGGGCCGTGGGGGTGGCGGCGGCTTGGGTGGCCTCTTCGGCTTCGGCGGCGGTCGTGGCAATCAGGCGCCCGTCGTGAACACCGGTGACTATCTCGTCACGCTCCAGGTTGGCGGCCGCACGTACAAGCAGCTGCTACGCGTCGAGAGGATGAGCGGTGGCGATGATTC
>JAJKIR010000161.1 GCA_021154325.1 Gemmatimonas sp. | reverse complement strand
GCATCATACAACTTCATGAAAGAGACTGGTCCACTGGCGACCCCGGTGGTCGAGCGAACCATCGATCCCTTCGGGCGCAGGCGCGAGAAGGAGAAGCCCGTGCCGCCGCCGCTCTGATGAATGAGCGCCATCGACGCGAGCGTATCATAGATCCCGTTCTTTCCATTCGAGAGCGCGTCCTCGACCGGCAAGACGAAGCACGCGCTCAGCTGGCCTAACGGCCGTCCCGCATTCATCAGCGTCGGCGAGTTGGGCTCGAACCGACGCTGCGTCATCAACGCATAGAACTGCTCGGCTGCCTCCCGAACCGCGCCGTCGCTCGCCCCATACCGCCGATCCGCTTCGGCGACCACGGTCGCCACGCGCCAGAACAGGTCTTCCGGCTGCTCCACCGGTTGCCCCTTTTCATTCTTCACCAGATAACGCTTCTCCAGCACGGTGCGAGCGTTAGGCGAGAACGAAACGGGCTCCGGAGGCGGATTGACGGGAAGCGACATGAGACGACTCTCCCTGAGAGTGAGACGGTGAAACGACTACCTAGATTGTGGAGACTGACGCGTGGTGGGACGCGGCGCGCGTGGCGCCTGGCGTGTGACGCGTGATAGGCGAGAGGAGCGGGAGCGAGCGCGCTAGCGCGAGCGACTCCATATGGATTGGGCACGAGCGAAGCGAGTGACTCATTGCGGGCGCGGAAGCTAGACCTACTCGTGAGTCCGCGCCAGTCCCGACGTAACTCACTCCGCGAGCCCGCTTTACAAAAACCGGATCACGAACCTGTAACGCGTGTGCATACCGCGTTGAAAACAAACTCGTCCGTGTTGACAACTGTGGAGCGATACCGGTTACGCCAGCGGGCGTGGACGAGCTCTGCATCATAACGATCTCCAACCCTGCCTGTACTAACGACTTCGACGCACACCCGCCGGAGCCTCATCGCTCCGCCCCACTGACGGCCCCGAAACTTATTCCCTTCGGCAAGTCTGTCTGTAAGCCGCGTCACTTGCTCGGAATCACGTGCATAATTTGCGCCCTAATGACGGATCAGTCACGGTCCCGTCACACCGGGCCTGACAACCTCAGCCAATCCCCAATTCAAAAGCGTTAGCGCGGACGAACGCGGGCACGGACGGACTCTCGCGGACCACTCCGAGAGGCGCGAAGGCTCCGCTCCGAACGAGCCCGGGCGAAGCGCTTTGATAACGGCACAGCCGTCGAGCTCGAGCGCCGATAGCCGAGAGGAGCGGGAGCGCGCGCGAACAGCGCGCGCGATTCCAAATCGATTCGCTCCGAGCGGAGCGAGGAGCGCTCCGCGTTCGTCCGCCAGTGTCCGCGTTCGTCCGCGCTGACGCTGTCAGGGCTCGTTGCGGTAAGCCATTCAAACCTTTTCCCCGGACCAAGTATCTTAGGGAAAGACACTTGGGGGAGCGACCCGTGGCCCTGCTCAAAGGAACTCTCGACGTACTCGTGCTCAAGACCCTCTCCTGGGGGCCGATGCACGGCTTCGAGATCACGCGCTGGCTCGAGACACGATCCAATGGACGACTCGACATCACCGACGCCGCGCTGCTGCAGGCGCTTCACCGCCTCGAGGCCAAGGGACTCCTCACCGCCGAGTGGGGCGTCACGAAGAACGAGCGGCGCGCCCGCTACTACAAGCTCACCTCCACCGGTCGCGCGCAGCTGCGCGCCGACTCCGCGGCGCTCATCGACCAGTTCGAGGCGATGACGTCCGTCCTCACCGCACGCTCGGCGTGAGGCGCCCATGCGCATACGAGACGGCGTTAGGCGCCTTTTCCGACTTCCGCTCCGTACCCATTCAGCAATCGAAGCCGACGCCGACGAGGAGCTCAGTACCTTCCTCGCCGAGCGCGTCGACGATCTCGTGGCGCATGGGATGTCGCGCGAGGACGCGCGCGTCGAAGCCGTGCGACGACTCGGCGCGTCGATCGACGACGCCGCCGCATCACTTCACCATTCCGCACTCGAACGGGAGCGACGCATGCGACTGCGCGACATGCTCAGCGACGTGAGGCAGGATCTCCGCTACGCCATTCGCACGCTGCGACGCGACGCCGGCTTCACGACCTTCGCCATCATCATCATCGGATTGGGCGTCGGCGCGAGCGCGACCGTGTTCAGCGTCGCGAGCGCGCTGCTCCTGCGACCACTGCCGTTCACCAATCCCGATCGCCTCGTCTGGATTCAGAATGGAGACGAGCCCGGTCTCTCGACGCAGACGGTGCAGGTCGATCCTTACCTCTCGTTGGCGCGACAGAACCGGTCGTTCGCGGAGATCGCCGGCTACATGGCCTTCTATGGTGTCGGCGACGTGAAGCTCACCAGCGCGACCGACGCCATTCGCCTCAGCGCGGTGCCCGTGACGCAGAACTTCTTCCCGCTCCTCGGAGTGCGTCCCGTGATCGGACGCAACTTCACCGCCGAGGAGAGCGCGTGCAATGGACCGCCCGCGGTCCTTATCAGCCACGCGCTCTGGGAGCGCCGATTCGCCGCGGACCCGCACATCGTGGGCACGCCGATCACGCTCAGCGGCCAATCGACGATGGTCATCGGCGTCCTGCCCGCGTCGTTCGACTTCGGGTCGGTGTTCGCGCCGGGCGCGCGCATCGATCTGTACACGCCATTTCCGTTGACGCCGGAGACGAATCGGCAGGGAAACACGCTGGCGATGATCGGCAGACTGCGGCCGGGCGTTACGCTGGCAATGGCAAATGCGGAGCTCAAGGCACTCTCTCCACGCATAACGAGCGAGCACCCTCACGAGAACGGCCTCTTCGCCAGCGCGACGACGCTGCGCGACCACGTGAGCGATCGCGCGCGAGTCGGTCTCCTGGTGCTGATGTTCGCCGTCGGCGTCGTGATGCTCATCGTCTGCGCCAATCTCTCCAACCTCCTCCTCGCGCGCGCGACCACTCGGCAAAAGGAGATGGCGATCCGCGCCGCGTTAGGCGCGGGCCGCCGGCGTCTCCTCCGGCAGATGTTGACGGAGAGCGTCGTGCTCGCGCTAGCCGGAGCCGCGGTCGGGCTGGTGCTCGCGTTGATCGGTACGCGCGCCATCGCTCATCTCGACGCGGTGAGTCTCCCGCTTCTCGGCAATGTCGGTGTCGACGGATGGGCACTCGTCTTCACGATCCTACTCGCGGTCGGCGCGGGACTCGCCTTCGGCAGCGTGCCCGCGATGCAAATCTCCGACTCCGGCGTGCACGCCGCGCTCAAGGCGTCGGGACGGTCGGCGACCGAAGGACTGCGCGGGCAGTGGGTTCGGCGCTCCCTCGTCGTCGCGGAGGTGGCGCTCGCCTGCGTGCTGCTCGTCGCGTCAGGCTTGTTGATTCGCAGCTTTCTCAAGGTCCTCGACGTCGACCTCGGCTTCCGTCCCGAGCACGTCGTTGCCGTTCGCGTCGATCCGGACGAGGGGACCTTCAAGACCAGGCTTCAGGTGGTTGCGTACGTGAACGAGGTGCTCCGCCTCACGAGACAGATTCCCGGCGTCAGCTCCGCCACGATCGCGGACGGCCTGCCGCTCGGGAGCAATCGCAGCTGGGGTGTCGCCGTCGGCGGCGCCGAGTATGTGAAGGACAAGTGGGAGACGGGTTTCATTCGCGTCGCGACCGATGGATTTGTCCCGACGATGGGAATGCGCGTGATCGAAGGCCGCGATCTCTCGCCAGACGACGGCGAGAAGAACGAGCCGGTCGTCGTCATCAATCAGACGGCGGCAACGAAGCTCTGGCCCGGCAAGCCCGCGTTAGGCAAGCTGCTGAAGGTGGGCAACGCCGACCGCCGAGTCGTCGGCATCGTCGGCGACGTCAGGCACCTCGCGGTCGAAGAGAAGGCGGGCAACGAGATCTACCTCTCGCTCCGCCAGGTTTTCGACTTCTCGTCGCTCACGCTCGTCGTCAGGACGACGCTCGAGCCGACGTCGCTGGCGAGGACGCTCCGCACAACGCTCGCACCGGTGGTCCCGAAGCTCGCGACGAACGAAGTGCAGACGCTGCAGGGCGCCGTGGACCGCGCGACCTCTCCGCGCCGCTTCGTCACCGCCCTGCTCGGCGGCTTCTCGATCTTCGCGCTCTGTCTCGCGCTCCTCGGCATCTACGGCGTGATCTCGTATACGGTGACGCATCGCCGCCAGGAGATCGGCGTCCGCATCGCTCTCGGTGCGTCAGCACGCCAGGTCCAGGGCCGGATCATCCGCGAGACGGTCGAGCTGGCACTTGCTGGCATCGTGCTCGGCACGCTCGGCTCCTGGATCGCCGCGCGCACGTTGAGTGGATTCTTATTCGGCGTCACGGCCGCGGATCCACTCACCTACGCGGCGATGGTCGTGTTGCTGTCGATCGTCGCCGTCGGCAGCGGCTACCTCCCGGCGCGGCGTGCGTCGCGGATCGATCCTATTGTCGCGCTAAGGGAGAGCTGAGCGCGAGTTAGCGATATCCAAAAGCGTTAGCGCGGACCAACGCGGGCACTGGCGGATGAACGCGGACTGCTCCTCGGCAGTGAAAACTCCTACCACCACGAGCCCGGACGATTTCTTTTGTGAACTGCAGAAGCGGAGCCTTCGCGCCTCTCGGAGCGGCCGCGGATGTCCGCCAGTGCCCGTGTTCGTCCGCGCTGACGCTGTTAGGGCTCGTTGCGGTACGACTTAAACTGCCCGGCACGGTGCTGCACCGTGAGCTCGAGATAGGCGTCGACGGTTCGTTTGATCCGGTCACGCTCCTCACCCGTCGTCTGCCTAACGATCCGGCCCGGCACACCGATCACGAGGGAGTTCTCGGGGATGCGCTTCCCTTCCGGCAGCACCGCCCCTGCTCCGATGATCGAGCCGCTCCCGACGCGCACGCCGTTCAGGAGGACAGCGCCCATCGCGATCAGCACATCGTCCTCGATCGTCGCGCCGTGGACGATCGCCCGATGCCCGATCGCGACGCGATTGCCGATGTGCGTCGGGATCCCCTCGTCGGCGTGAATAACCGATCCGTCCTGGACGTTGCTGTCGTCTCCGATGACGATGACGTCCGAGTCCCCGCGCAGTACCGCCGTCGGCCAAACCGACACGCGCTTGCCGAGCGTGACGTCGCCGAGGACGACGGCCGTCGGATGAATGAACGCCGTCGGGTCGATCTTTCCCATGTCGCTCCTCTTCTGTGCGGAGACGCGAATCCCCCGCGCAGATTCGCGCGAGGGATTGGGAAGCTACTCGACTCGTTTGCTACGGCAAACGCTAGCGGGCAGCGCTCGCGTTCGCGGGTGCCGGCGAGAGATAGCCACCGCCCTTCCGGTGACAACCAGCGGCGAGCACGGCGAGAGTCAGGGCGATCAAAGTCAGTTTCGTGCGCATGGTGTCCTTTGTTGTGTCTCTGCTATGAAGAACCTGAGGCTGCGTGGAAAGGTTCGTCTCGGCTTGGAGGCTCTCCTGGGATAACGCATTCACGGTCTTGGCGCGGACACGCGCCCGCCCCTTGTCATCCCGAGCGAACGCGAGGGATCTGCTTTTTCATTGCGCAGGTGAGGTCCAGGCGGCGCACCGTCTGGGGGAACGCTGATGACGCTCCCAACGCGCAGAAACCGCTGATGAAAGAGCGCAAAACGCGCTTTTCAAAAAAGAGCGCTTTCGCTCTCTGCCGTTCAGCGACATCTGCGACATCTGCGACGTCTGCGTTATTTCCTCGTGAACGCCTGGGATGTTTCAGGACGGGAAAAAAGCAGATCCCTCGCGTTCGCTCGGGATGACAGATTGACGGTTCGCCGGGAGCAAAGAACTCGACGGGAAAGTCCGCGAAGTGTCCGCCAGCGCCCGGCCTCGTCCGCGCCATGCAGTTCAGGCCAGACCCTACACCGGAGCCCTCAAGCCAGCCGCAGCCTAACGATAAACTTGGCGCCGGATCCGGGATCACTCTCCGCCCAGATCTTTCCCCCGAACGCCTCCACGAGTTGCCGACTGATTGCCAACCCCAGCCCCGCGCCACCATGCTGGCGCGTGGACGCGGAGCCGATCTGACGGAACTTGTCGAAGATCGCCTCGAGCTGGTCGGCGGGGATGCCGGGGCCGCGGTCGGTGATGACGCACTCCGCCCAGCAGTCCGTGAGCCGCCAGCGAAGCTCCACGCGCGCGCCCTCGGGCGAGAACTTGATCGCGTTGCTCAGGACATTCACGAGCACCTGCTCCAATCGGTCCGGATCCGCCACGACATCGATTGTCGCAACATCGCCGGGAGCATCGATCGTCACTCGCCGCGACTCGCTGAGCGCGCACACCGTCTGCAGCGCGCACTCGGTCACCGTCTCCGCGTTCACGACGCCGAGCGCGGGCGGCTCGCTCCCACGCTCGATCTTCGACAGGTCGAGAAGGTCCTCGACCATACGAATCAGGCGGTCGAGATTGCGCAGCCCGATGTCGAGCAGCTCGTGTGCCGGCTCGGGCACGGGACCGGCCGCGCCGCGGGCGAGCAGGCCTAACGATGCCTTGATCGACGTCAGGGGGGTCCGCAGCTCGTGGCTCACAACGCTCACGAACTCGTCCTTCGCCGCGCCCGCGTCCATCTCGAGCGTGATGTCCCGATACTTGACGATGTGGCCGAGGATGACGCCGCGGTTGTCGAGGAGGGGAGCGACGGTGCGCTGCAGCGTCGCGCGCTGCGGGGTGACCAGCTCGACCTGGTCGCGCAGCTGCCGTGTCGACGCGAGCGCATCGATTTGGGGCTCGAGCGCCCCCGGATCCTTGAACATCGGCATCAACGAGGCGTGCACGTCGTCCATGCTCGCGCCGACCAGACTCTCTCGGGGCGTGCGCGTCAGGCGCGCGAACGCGTGATTGGCGAAGACGACGCGCCCGTCTCGTACCATCGCAACCGCCGAATCGATCGCGTCGATGAGCGAGGCAAGTCGATGATGCTCGGCCCTCACCTCCGCATTCTTCGCGGCGAGCTGGTCGCGCTGGTGAGAGATCGTTGCGAGGAGCTGCGAGTAGTGGAGCGCGGTCTCGATGTGCCGGCCGATGACGCGCGTCAGCTCGAAGTCTTCCTCGTCGAAGGCTTCGGCCTCCGGCGCGCCCAATGTGAGGGCCCCAATGACCTGTCCCGCCATGCGCAGCGGGATGGCGACGAGCGACACCTTGTGTTCACCGGCGCCGCGGAGGTCGGGCCGGCCCTCGAAGTCGTCGATGTGCACGGGCTGGCCGCCGACGATCGCCTGACCGGTGAAGCCGCGGTCGATCGGGAAGCGGCCCGGCTCCGTTACAAACCCACCGCGCTCCCGGTCATATAAGGTATGGATGGCGTAGTGGGTTCGGTCCTCGGTCACGAGGGCGACGCTCGCGCGCCGGATCGACAGCACGCGAGGCAATTTGAGAATGGCAGTGCGAAAGATCTCGTCGAGATCGAAGGTCGTGTTGATGAGCGTCGCCAGCTCGGTGAGGACCTCGAGCCTGGCGACGGAGACGCCTCCGCTGCCGGTGCCGCGGAGGCTGGTCGTCATCGCGATCGGAGGCGCGCGATGACGGCGCCGATCGAGGTCGTGAGCAGGTCGAGCGCGCGAAAGGCGTCGGTGACGCTCGCCTTCGTGGCGGCGCCGTTCTTCCCCTGCCATTCCTTGCCTAACGACTCGAGGCGCTCGGCGTGAGGCACGAGCTCCGTGGCGCCGAACGCACCCGCGGTTCCCGCGAGCGCGTGCGCGCTGAGACGAAGGCGGTGGGCGGCATCGGCCGACGGCCCGCGTACGATCTCATCGATCGCCTCGCGCATGACGGCCGCGCGCGCGGCCAGACCGGCGGCAAATTCGTTCGCGAGCTCCTGCAGGACCTCAACCGGCAGCTGCTTCGTCGCGATCATCGCGTGTTCTCCTCCTGGCAGAGCCGCACGATCGCCGGCGCGAGCGCGTCGAGATCGAACGGCTTGGTGATGACGCCGCGCGCGCCGCTTTCGCGCACGCGCTCGGGATCGAGATTCTGTCGTGCCGTCAGCAGCACGATCGGGATGCGCGCCGTCGTCGCGTCGCTGGCCAACCGGCGGCAGACTTCGTATCCGTCCATCCCCGGCATCATGAGATCGACGAGCACGATGTCGGGGCGCACGCGCTTCACCGTCTCGATCCCGGCCGGGCCGTCGGGCGCGGTCTCGACGATCCACGCCGCGCCGAATTGCAGCGTGAGCTGCACGACGCGCCGGAGATCGGCGTCGTCCTCGATGAGCACCACGCGAACCGGGTCGGGGTGCGCCGAGGAATCGCGGTCGATGCGGAGTGGATTGGACAACGGTGGGGCTCTCCGCGGCGGGAGGAAACGCTGATGGCGCGCAAGCTCTTCGTCGTGGATGACGATTTGCTCTTCGCGAAGTTGCTGGCGGCGAACCTGCGCAACGAGGGTAGCCTCGCCATCGAGCTCTTTCCGAGCGCGCAGGCGATGCTCGAGCGGCGCACCGAGGAGCCACCGGACGCGGTCATCACCGATCTGATGATGCCGGATATCGACGGCATCGAGCTCACGCGCCAGCTGCGTGCATCGGACCCGACGCTCCCGATCTTCGTCCTCACCGCGAGCACGGAGATCGGCAGTGCGATCGCCGCATTGAAGGCTGGCGCGACCGACTATCTCACCAAGCCGGTGAACGTGGACGAGCTGATGACGCAACTCCGCCGCGCGATCGAGGAGCGGCCGATGCGCGAGGAGGCGGCGACGCTCGAGCGCACGCGCAAGGCGAAGTTCTCCGCCGGCGCCATCCTCGGCGACGAACCCGCAATTGAAGAGGTGCGCGAGTTTGTGCGTCGCGTCGCGTCGATCCCGAACTCCACGGTGCTGTTGCTGGGCGAGAGCGGCACGGGGAAAAATCTCGTCGCGCGAACGCTGCATTACACGAGCGCTCAGGCGAAGGCGCGGTTTGTCGAAATTAATTGCTCCGCACTCCCGACTCACTTGTTGGAGGCCGAGCTGTTCGGCTATCAACGCGGCGCCTTCACGGACGCACGGGAGAGTAAGCGCGGGCTGATCGAGGTCGCGAACGGTGGAACGCTCTTTCTCGACGAGATTGGCGAGCTGTCGCCGGAGCTCCAGGCGAAGTTGTTGAACGTTCTCGAATCACGCCGCTTCCGTCGCGTCGGTGGCACGGAAGAGATCGAGGTCAACCTGCGACTCATCGCGGCGACGAATCGCGATCTCGAGGCGCACGTGCGCTCCGGGAAATTCCGCCAGGATCTCTATTACCGGATCTGTGTCGTGACGTGCACGCTGCCCCCGCTCCGCGAGGTGGCGAGCGCGATCCCGGTGCTCGCCGATCATTTCCGGGAGCTCTTCAATCGCCAGTTCAAGAAGAACGTCAAGCGCATCGATGCGGTCGTGATCGAGCAACTGACCGCGTGGCGCTGGCCGGGAAACGTGCGCGAGCTGCGGAACGTGATCGAGCGCGCGCTGATCTTCGCTGACGGCGAGGCGCTGCTCCCGGAGCACCTCCCTCCCCTCACGGCCGTCGAAGCCGCGCCGAGCAATGGCCATCATTCGACCAATGGCTACGCGATTCCGACGGGTCTCTCGCTCGCCGACGTCGAGAAGGAGTATATCCGGCACACGCTGGCGCACTACGACGGCGACATTCAGCGCTCCGCGGAATCGTTAGGAATCTCGCGGAAGAGTCTCTGGGAGCGACGGAAGAAGCACGGGCTGCTCTAATTGTCATCCCGAGGAGCGAAGCGACGAGGGATCTGCTCTTTCGTTCCCCGCCCGCGCTTCGATGGCATTCGAGCGGAAGAAAACCTGATCACGAATCACGCGAATACCTGCCCGAATCGCTCCGTGCGCGGTTCAGATCTCCTCGCGCCAGGCGACCCGGGAATCTTTGTTGAACGGCACACCTGCAAACCTCGAGATGCATCCCGAGGTCGTTCACAAAAAATCAGGGCTCGTGGTGTGAGGAGCTTTCGCTGCACAGGGAGCGATTCGGGCAGTTATTCGCGTGATTCGTGATCAGGTGTTCTTCGGCTTGAATGCGATCGTAGCCTCGGAGGCGCCTCGTTACCGGCCCCGTTTCGCTTCGGTAACAAAGCATCCCGCATCCGAAATGCCAAGCCACAGCGGCGCAATGAGTTAAGCGTCTACTGATGGCGGCGCGGGGCGTGCAACGAGAGCGGGCCGATGAGATACTCCATCCGCGCCCGTCGAGACATGGTTCGCACAGCCCTTCTGGCGCTGGCGATGGTCGCGGCGTGCGCGCTGCGTGCAGACGCACAGGTGACGATCAGCTCGGCCACGAATCAGCTCTTCCATGTGAACGACGCGTCGACCACGATCAGCGCGATTACGGTGACCGACGTCGGCGGCGGAAACATCAAGGCGAATCGCGACATTCGCCTCATCATCCCCGCCGGCTTCAACATGACGTGGGACGCCACGGTACCGACTGTCACGTTAGGCGGTACCGCGGCCGCCCGCTGCAGCGCGGCCGTTACCTATTCGGCCGGCAATCTCACGGTCACGATCAACGTCAACTCGGCGTTCCAGGCCGGTGAGTACGTCGTCATCTCAAATCTCAAGTTCACGAACTTCACGGCGACGTCGGCGGTGAATCACCTCGCGGTCGACCTCAAGAACAATCCCGGCGTCAACGGCACCGATCCGAAGAACATCCAGATCGATCCGTACTACAACGTCGCGATCACGCCGGCGACGCAGAGCCTCGCGAGCCTGCCGACCAATGGCGGGACGCGCACGGTGACCTTCACACTCCAGAATAGCGGCGCGGTGAGCGACAGCTATGATCTGCTCACGTCGAAGAGTCCGGGGACGGTGCTTACGGTCGTATCCATCACGGGCACGAGCATCACCCAGGGTGCCAATGCCGACAGCGCGCGTCGCGCCGCACTGGCGAGTGCCGCCACCGTGACCGTCACGGTGACCTATCGCGTCGGCAACGCAGCTGTGGGTACCGTCGACACGCTGCAGCTCAAGGGACGCTCTGTTGGCAATCCCGTGAAGACCTCGGCGGCACTCTTCGTCGTCACGGTGATGCGCCCGGTGCTCACCATCGGGAAGGCCGTGGCGCCGCTAGGCTCACCGCTTCCGGGCACAAATCTCACCTTCACGTCGACGCTCACCAACGCCGGCACGGCGAGCGCGTCGACCGTCGCGATTGTCGACTCGATTCCATCGTGGGTGGAGTACAAGGTCGCCAGCTCGTCGACGACGCTGCCCGCGGGTGTGACGGCCGCGATCGAGTACTCCAACGACGGCGGCGTCACGTGGACCTACACCCCCGCGAGCGGCGCCTGCAGCGCTACCGCCGGCTTCGACCGCTGCGTGAACCGCATCCGCTGGCGTCTCCTCGCCGCCCTCTCGAGCGTCGCACCGAACAACCAGGGCACACTGAGCTTCGTCTCGCGCATTCGGTAGCACGCCACGATGGCATTCAGGTGTTGCTAAAACCTGATCACGAATGACGCGAATAACTGCCCGAATTGCTCCGTGTGCATTGAGATCTCCTCGCGCCACGAGCCCTGATTCTTTTGTGAACTGCCCCGGGTCGCCACTCGAAACGCGTCCGTGTGCAGTTCAACAAAGACTCATGATGTCGCACTGGATTGAGGAGCTCTCCCGGTACACGGAGCAATTCGGCAGTTATTCGCGTCATTCGTGATCAGGTCTTCTTCCGGTTGGATGCACCCGTAGCTGACGCGCGCAAACCCCCGTTACCCGGCCCGTTCCGATCCGGTAACCCGGTTACAGACCGCCCAAAACAGCATGGGCCACAATGGTCGTAACCTACTGCGCGACAAGATCTTAGGAACGCTCTAGCGGGCCCGACCGGGGCACGGGGACTGCCTTACCAGGGGGCAGAAAACCAACCGCCGGAGCCCTCCTGTGATCCTCTCCTGCCCTACCTGCCGACAGCGCAGCCGGCACCCCCCGAACCAGATGCTCGGCCGCTGGGCGATCTGCCCCCACTGCGGGGACGAGATCGACTGGCGCGAACGCGTCGCCGTCGCCGAGCGCGACGGACCCAACGCTGACCTGTACCCCCTACCTAACGACACCGAGGAGAACGAACGATGAAACGCACTGTTGAACGTTTACTGATCGCCAGCCTGCTGCTGCTCTCCGCCGCCTTCGCGGCGCGGGCGCAGAAGGCGCCGCGGTCGCCCCTCCAGATCAGCGCCGAGAACATCAGCGCGCACGCCCCGCGGCTCGCCGACAGCGCGAAGGTGCTGCCCGGTGACACGGTGCGGTATCACCTGCTCTTCACGAACGTGTCGGCCGCTGCCGTCCATGGCATCGTGCTCGACAACCCGATTCCCGCCGGTCTGCGGTACGAGGCGGGATCGGCAAAGGCGGATCGCAGCGACGTCGCGGTCCTCTTCTCGATCGACGGCGGCAAGAGCTTCTCCGCCGCTCCCATGATCGACGTCGTCGTCGACGGCCGGCACGAGCAGCACGCCGCGCCCGCCGAGCTGTACACGAACGTCCGCTGGACTGTTCGCGGCGACGTGCCCAAAGGCGCGCAGATCCGCGCCGAGTATGACGCGCTGGTCCCGACTGTCACTGCCGCGCGTTCCTCGCTCACGAAGTGAACCTCAACCAGACCATCAGGAGCAAGACGATGATGTGGACACGACTTCGGTCGGCGAGCCGCTCGCTTGGCATGATGGCGCTGGCGTCAGCACTGACGCTCGGCGCCGCAGGCCAGCTGCGCGCGCAGTCGCCGACCCCCGAAGGCACGGTGATCACGAACACCGCGACGGTGTCGTTCACCGATGCCAACGGCAACGCATACGGCACGGTGAGCGCGTCGGTGAACGTTACCGTCGGCTTCGTCGCCGGCATCGACGTCGCCGGTGCGGCCTCCGTGACCCCAGGATCGCCGAGCGCAGCGAACACGCTGACGTTCACGATTCAGAACATGGGCAACGGCACCGATCAGGTGCAGGTCGCGGAGAACATCTCCGTGGCCAGCGTGATTACGGTGCAGCACTACACGTTTAACGCCGTCAACTATGCAACACTGGCGGCACTGAACGTGGCACTGGCCGCGGCCAACGTCACGCAGGGCAGCACGATCACGGTCCAGGTGTCGTACGACGTCGCCGCGAACAAGGGTGGCGTTGCCACGAACTACACGCTCACCGGCACGTCGGTGCGCGACAATGCCAAGACCGACAACCAGGTCACGACGATCACGCCGGCGCAGACGTACGCGGTGGCCGTGACGCCGGACGGCGGCCAGAACCTGCAGAAGCTGCCGAGCAACGGAACGAACTACACCTTCACCTTCACCGTTGCCAACAACGGTAACGGTGGGGACAACTTCAGCCTCGTTGCGTCGCACACCGGCGCGGCGATCACCGTTGTCTCGGTGAATGGCGTGGCTGGCACGTCGACGTCGGTGGCAATCGCCGCCTCGACGACGATGAACATCGACGTCGTCTACTCGGTGGGGAACGTCGCCGCCGGTACGACGGACAACCTCGTGCTCACCGCGACCTCGGTGGGCGACAACAGCAAGACCGACAACGGTACGGCGGACCTCACGGTCATCCGGCCGGCGATCGCCGTCGCGAAAGCGGTGTATCGCAACGACCAGGTCACCGCGATCAACAACACCACCGATCGCGTGCTACCTAACGAGACCATCTGGTACAAGGTCTCCGTGACCAACAACGGCGCCAGTGTCGCCGCCAGCGTATCGATCGCTGACAACCTCTCGGCCGAGCTCACGTTCCTGTCTGCATCGGGCGACGCCGCGGGTTGGAGCATCAGCAACACCGGCAACAACGTCACCGCGAATCTCACGGTGGCGCTGGCGGCTGGTGCGACTCGCTTTGTCTGGATCCAGGCTCAAGTCAAGTAAAGCCGAGCCTGACGCGCCATGATGCTCTCACTGATCATCCCACTTGGGCGTAGCGCCCGGACCAGCCTAACGGCTGGCCGGGTTTGCTACGCCCTCGTTGGGGCACTTGCGGCGACGCTCTCCTCGCCGCAAGTGTTGCGCGCGCAGACACCCGCCGGAACGCTGATCACCACGATCTCGGTGCTCAGCTTCGTCGGGTCGAATGGACTCACCTACACCGCCGCCGATACGCTCACGCTCACGGTCGGTCAGGCCGGCGGCGCGGACATCATTCCACAGCGCAGCGTCGTCACCGATCCATCCACGACGGTGACCTTCACGCATACCATCGGGAACATCGGCAACGCGACGGACGGCATCAGCGTCACCGCGACCTCACGCGCGGGGTGGACGACACGCGTCTACCTCGACGCCGACAAGAGCGGCACGCTCACCGCCGGCGACGCACTCATCACGTCGCCCGTGAGCCTGCCGATGGCGACGACGGCCGCAATCATAGTACAGGAGGACGTGCCCGCGAACGCCGTGCGCGGCTCCACGGACAGCACTGACGTCCGCGTCTCCAGCACCTTCGATCCCGCCGCGAGCGACGTCGTCGTTGACGCGACGGTGATTCGCGCCGCGAGCATTCGCGTCGACCTCGCCAAGTCGGTGAATGCGTCGACGACGACTGTCGGCGACGTGCTGACGTATACCATCAACTACACGGCCGTCGGCGCGGGCACGGCGACGGCACTCGCCATCAACGACACGCTGCCCGCCGGCACCATTTATGTGCCGGCGACGCTGCGCTTCAAAGGCATCGCGGTCAGCGACGCCGTCGACGGCGACGCGGGCCACTTCGACGCGGCGAACAACGTTGTCGTCTTCCAGGTGGGCGATGTGGCCGCTGGGCAGACGGGGAGTGTCACCTTCCAGGCGCGGGTGAGCAACGTCCCGACGCCATACATCATCACCAACATCGCGAAGGCGACGTACGGTACGCCACTCGGCCCCGACTCTAGCGCCTCCGCCCCGGTGCAGAGCACCTCGCTCCTGCCCACGGTCGCGCTCGAGAAGCAACTCATCGGACCGGTGACGGCGCATATCGGCCAGCAGGTGCAGTATCGGATTCGCTACACGAACGCGTCGCCTAACGTCTTCGCGCGCGCGGTCGTCGTCGTCGACACGCTGCCCGCGGGGCTGACCTTCGTCTCGTCGGTGCCCGCCGCGGCGGTGAGCGGCTCGATCCTCACCTGGACGATGGGCGATCAGTCCCCGGCGTCGGTGACCGACATCATGCTCACGGTGCGCGTCGCCGCGAGCGTCGTCGACACGATGAACGCGACGAATGGCGCCGCACTGTCGGGCCGCAACGTTGCTGCGCAGTCCGCGACCGCCGCGCCGGTCCAGATGATTGGCACCGCGTCCTACGCGCTCACGCTCGTCAAGCGCGCCGACATCTTCGAGGCGGGGATGGGCGAGACGGTTCCATATACGCTCATCATCCAGAACACCGGCTCGGCACCGATCGGGACGATCCGCGTCCACGACCATCTCCCCGCGGCCGGCCGGCTCGCGTCGAAGAGCGTCATCGGCGCGGACTCGGTGAAGACGACGCCCAACGGACGCGACCTCACGATCTACCTGCCGGGTACGCTCGCGCCAGGTGCGACCGCGACGATTCGTTATGCGGTCGCGATCGTCGGCGCTGCAGTGGGCCGCAGCTTCGAGAACAGCGCCTACGCGAGCGCGGAGAACGAGTCGGTACTCTCGGCGCGAGTGAGCGCATCGGTGCGCGTGCGCACGGAGATGCCGATGGAGACGCGCACCGCGTTCGGCAAGGTGTGGGTCGACGTTGACGGCGATGGGAAGCAGAGCGCGGGCGAGCAGGGCATCGAAGGCGTCGACGTCTGGACGGACGACGGCGACGTCGCGACCACGGACAAGGATGGCCGGTACTCGTTCCACAATCTCCGCCCGGGTCGGCACAGCTTCCGCGTCGATCGCGCGTCGCTGCCGGCGGGCTACCGCGCGGGCGCCGCCGATCAGGCGGAAGACGTCGCAGTGCGCGACGCGAGCGGCTGGACGACGCCTCGCGTCGACTTCCGTCTCGTCGCTTCGGCCGGTCGCCTCGTCGGTTCCCGCGTCGTGAAGCCCGGCGACGTCGCCACCGCCTACGTCTGCCCGAACCTCGACGCCGATCTCGGTCGGCGCGCGGTCGTCATGCAGCAGGGTACTCCGGTGCAGCGCGACTCGACCAGTGTGGCGCTCCCGCTCCCCGCGCGTCCCGAGTGCGCCGCGGCGGATTCGGCCTGTGTGATCTGTCTCCCGATCGATTCCTCGAGCGCGCGGCTCGTCGCCCAGCGCGTCGATGCGCGTGTGCGCGCGGAGGAGTTCCCGGAGGCGGCCAAGGTCACGCCGGGCACGGAGATCGACGTCGTCTTCCAGCCGCCGGTCACGGGTTGGCCAAGGGAGGGCGCGGTAACCCTACCTAACGGGTGGGAGTTGGTCCCACAGACGTCGTTCCTCGGCGCGAACCGGCTCGCGGACCCGACCGTCGGCCGCGACCGGAGCGGCGTCCGCACGCTCTCCTGGGAGCACATTCCGACGGCTTACGCGCTCGTCTCGGTGCGTCTCCGCTCGGTGGCCGGCGCGCGGACGGTGGACAGCGCCCGGATCGCGGCGCTCCGCACCGGCGACGATCGCATGACCGATAAGCGCCTCTCACTCACCCAGGGCGCGGGCGTCGAGATCTTCGCGCCTTACGATGGCCTGGTGATGGCGAGCGACCACGTGTACGTCGGCGTCCGCGGCGAGGCCGGGCGCCCGGTCGCGCTCTACGATGGCGACTCGCTCGTGTCGCAGGCGGTCATGCGCGTTGACGGCGTCTACGACTTCATCGCCGTCAAGCTCTCGCGCGGCCCGCACCGCCTCCGCGCGCGCCTCGAGAACTCGCTCAACATCACGCGCTGGGACAGCATCGCGGTGCACGTCGCGGGCCTGCCGGCGAAGTTCGAGGCCGAGCGTCCGCTGGTGCGTCTCCAGGCAGACGGCAACACGATCGACAGCGTGCGAGTACGCGTGCTCGATAGCTGGGGCGTTCCGGTCGTCGGCGGCGTGCTCGTGACGGTGGCCGCGGACGGCGCGTCGCTCGCCAATGTCGACGCTGACGCTTCATCGGTCGGCGTGCAGGTGCGCGCGGACGAGAGCGGCACTATCACCATTCTCCTTCGACCGGGCCACACGGTTCAACGTGGCCGCGTCACCTTCGCGGCGGGCGACGCACGCGGAGAGATGGGAATGGACCTGCTCCCCGTGGCCCGGCCGCTCATGCTCACGGGCGTTGGCCGGGTCGGCGTCGGCGCGGCACCGGACGCCTTCGCGTCGCTCACCGCCAAGGGCCGCCTCGATGATCGCACTTCGCTGACGCTCACCTACGACACGCGCCGACTCGACGCGGGCCGCGACGCGTTCGCGCGCACGGCCGATCCGCTCGAGGAGGCGCAGTATCCGATCCTGGGCGACGCGAGCACGCAGCGCGCCGAGGCCTCGTCTCGTTATGCACTCTCGGCGAAGGTGCAGCGCGACTTCGACTGGGTCGCACTTGGCGATGTCACGACCACGGAGTTCGCATCGGGGCTCGAGCTCGGCGCCTATCGCCGATCGCTCTCCGGCGCGGCCGCGCGAGTTACCACCGGAGGCCTGGTCGTCCAGGGCTTCGGCAGCTCGACGGCGCAGGCGGTGCGCCAGATGCAGCTCCGCGGCGAGGGCGTCTCCGGACCGTATACGCTCGCGTTAGGCATCGTCGCTGGCACCGATCACGTGGTTGTGGAGACGCGCGCCATCGACAATGCGCAGCGCGTCGTCAGCCGTCAGGAGCTGACGCGGTTCGTCGATTACCAGATCGACTACGATAATGGAACGCTGCTTCTCAAGCAGCCGCTCCCGGCGACGGACGCGTATGGCAACCCGACGTACATCGTCGCGACCTTCGAGGCGAATGGCGGCGGCGCGCGCAGCACCGTGTGGGGCGCCCGCGCCTCGTGGGACGCGGCCCGTGCGCTCTCCCGCGCCAGCACGGACACGCTGCGCATCGGCACGCTGTTCGTGCAGGATGGCCAGACGGCGGGCTCGCAGCACCTCGCGGGCGTGGACGTCCGCGCGGCGTGGCGTGGCTGGCTGGACGTTGGCGGCGAGCTGACGCAGAGCCGAAATCCCGACTCGAGTGGCGTCGCCGCAGCGGCGCACGGCGCGGTGAAGCTCCTTGGCGACGCGCTCACGCTGCGCGGCGCCTGGATGCAGATCGGCAACGGCTTCGCGAATCCCGCGAACCTGATGCTGCAGTCGGGAAGCTCCGACATGACCGTCGGCGCGCGTGCCAGACTTGGTGCGACGGAGCTGCGTCTCGAGCACGACCAGCAGCGCTTCGGCGCCGCGGACGTCTCGCGCGGCCGCACGCTGGCAGGGATCATCCAGACGCTTCCCGCGAAGGTCAAGATCGAGTCGAACGTCGTCGGCGACAACTACAGCACGTCGACGGCGAACGATCGCTCGACGGCAGGCGAGATGAAGGTCACGTGGATGCCCCTCGCCAAGCTCGACCTGTTCACGGATGCTCATCATCGCTTCAGCTCGACGGGCACGTCGGTGCAGCCCGACTTCGTCGGTGCCGGCGCAACGTATCGCGTCATGCCCGGTATCTCGCTCGAGGCGCGGCACCGCGAGGTGACGCTCCCGAACGATTCCGGCGGCTATGGCATCACGAACCTCGGCGTGCGCAGCCGACTCGGAGAGCACTCCGAGGCGTGGAGCTCGTATCAGATCGCCGGCGCGAATGGCGCGTACAACGCGGCGATCGTTGGCCTGAACAACCAGCTTCGCTTCGCGAACGGCTTCACGGTGAACGCGACGGCAGAGCGTCGTGAGGGCGTCGGTCACGCGAGCATCGCCGACCCGGTGCGCGCGCTTCCCTTCCTCCAGAACGAGGAGGATTACACGGCGCTCGGCCTCGGCACGGAGTTCCTCCCGTCGCAGAAGCCGTATCGGTTGAGCGCTCGCGGCGAGTACCGCGACGGCACTCTTCGCTCCGTGCGGATGCTCGACGCCGCGGGCGACGTCTCATTCGCGCGCTCGCTCGCGCTGCTCCAGCGCACGGGCTACACGCAGACGACGCAAAGCCAGCCGACGGAGTCGATGAGCCGGAAGATGTCGACGATGTGGGGTCTCGCCTTCCGCCCGATCGGCGGCGACGCACTCAACGCGCTGGCGAAGGTGCAGTACGTGAACGCGCTCAATCCGCTGACGGCGGGTGTGCTCGCGTCCCGTGGCGAGGAGGCGCGCACGATCACGGCGCTGGAGACGGTCTGGTCGCCGATGCCGGTATTCGAGCTCGCTACTCGTTATGCGGCGCGCCGCACCTCGGCGCTCATCCCGCAGCTCGACGGCTCGACGACGTCGCAACAGTCGACCGCGGACTACGTCGGCAACCGCGTGAACGTCGAGATCACGCCCTGGCTCGCGGCGCGCGCCGAAGCGAGGCTCCTCATGGAGCACTCGAGCAACACGACGCGCTGGGACATGGCGCCGCAGCTCGCGTTCAGCCGTGCGGGCCTCGAGGCCGCCGTCGGCTATCGCGTCGGCAACCTCCGCGACCCCGACTTCAGCGTCAATGGTGGCGCGGGCTGGTTCCTGACGTTCTGCGCGAAGATCACCGAGCGCTCCGCGAAGAGTGCGGCGGAGTTCTGGAGGGGGCGTCAGTAGGCATCTCTCGCGGCACCTAAGCCTTCATGACGGGAGAGCCTGGGATCACCGATGACACAGATTGCACGGATTGCACAGCTGTTCCTCTGACCTTGTCATCCCGAGCACCGCGAGGGATCTGCTCTTCCTTTGTGAACAGCAAAACCATCCGGGTACAAGCCATCGCGTCATGAGAGCGAACCGTGCAATCGGTGTAATCCGTGCAATCTGTGATCAACAGACTCTCCCGTCATGAAGAGCAGCCCGGCGCTGCAGAGAGTCAGAACGCGCTTTCAGCGGTCTCGAGCCCAGCTTAGAGCCCTCAGCGCATCAGCTCCGAGCGGTCAGCTCTGAGACTCGTCGGGCGGACAGGACGCGGTGCCATAGAAGGCGCTCGTATGGGAAGCTCTCGAGCCCTCAGCTGCAAGCTCGCAGCTCGCAGCCCCGAGCTCAGCTGACAGCCCGGTCGATTGCCTCTTAAGACTCCGTAAAATGCGAGAGGCGGTAGCTGTCAGCTCGTTGCTTATGCGCTTGAGGCTCTAAGCTGGGCTCATTCCACTAAGTCAGAACGCCAGTCCAGCCGCGAAGTAAAAGCTGACGCTCTTCGCCGCCGAGAGTAGTCCATCATCGTGATACGGCGCCGCGACACCGAAACGAAACAGGTATGGCGCATCCCATGAGAGCACTGCGGCACTCACATTGAGCTCGGCCCCATACGAGCCGAGCCAGCGGTGAGTCGTTAGGCCGAACGCGTCGGCGTCGTTGGGCGTGCAGACGAGCGTGCCCGTCGCCGCGGGACACCAGGCTGTCCCATAATCCGTGAAGAAGCTGATCGAGCTCCTCTGGACAAAGATCGGGAGCGTGCCGAGCCCGCGGCCGGGCATGAGGAGCGGTAGCCGATATTCCGCGCTCGCGGCGACAGCGCGCGTACCGACGAGTGAGCCGGCCTCG
>JAJKIR010000160.1 GCA_021154325.1 Gemmatimonas sp. | reverse complement strand
GCCCCGGTAGGGCGCGTCACGAGATTCGAGTACAGCTCGCACGATACGGTCTGACGAAGCACCGAGCTGAGGTCGATGTGATTCATCACCGCTGCGTTCGGCCTGAAGCGGGTGGAGACTGCGGGGCACTACCTCGTTCCGGAATCGTGACCTGAACTTGAGCGCCGGGGAAGGGAGGCAAGTGCTCGGCCAACGGCACGTCGTCGTCCCAGTTGGGCACGATCGCGATTCGCGCCGTTCCGCTTCGCACCGCCAACTTCCCATCCCACCGGCCGAGGTAGCGTCGCACCCCAGCGAGCCCCTGTCCGCGACCGGGATCACGAAAGCGACTGACGCCGCGAATCACCGCGTCCTCGAGCGCGGCGGCATCGTCCCAGCGATCTCCGCGCTCCTTGCCCGGCGCGCTCTCGAGCGACTGGCGAAAGCCCACGCCCGCGTCCGCAACGGCGATGACGACGACGCGACGACCCAGGCGCTTCGTCCAGCGGTACGTCTGCACCATCACCCACCCCCCGCGGCCCGCGTGCTCGACGATGTTCTGGCAGATCTCGGACAGAGTCATCGCGAAACCTACCGTCGCCTTCGCATCGAGGTTCAGCTCACGCAGCATCAGCTGCGCTTTCTGTTGAATGCGACCGACGACGTCGTGGACGTCCTCGCTCTTCGACACGCTCGTGATCTCCAGGAGCACGTTGCTGTCGGAGCCGCCAGCTCGCTTGGGATAGTTGCCGTGAAGCTCGTACAACTCTTCGGCATGACGGAAGAATCCAGCGCGCGCCCAGTACGACGCCGTCTCTTCGAGCTCGGGAACCGCGAGCGCTGGCAGCTCGGCGCGGGTCTGGGCGAATGTCAGCAGCGCGGTGAGACCGAACGGCGACGCCCAGCGGACGTGTCGGGCGTCGAGCAGGACCTTCGCGTCGGCGGGCACTCCGCTCAGCTGACGCAGGACGTCGTCGAAGCTGTGATCGTCGAGTGATGGGGGTACGTTGACAACGGTCGTCACCTGAGGCTCAGCTCTCCGCGAAGGAAGTTTGCGAGGCCGGTCGCCCCTCGGTGCTCGACGTTGCGCGCCGCCGCGCGATGCGCGGCCACGATGGCATCGCCCAACCGGTCGCCCGCGATCAGGCGCGAAAAATACGTCGCCCCCCAAACGTCACCGCAACCGGTCGGGTCGCCGACGCGAGGCGTCTCCGCCGGAACGAGCGCCGTGCGCACGGCGCCCAGTGCCCCTGTGCCGCCGCGCGGCGCCGTCGACAAGCCGGTTCGCCGCGGCAGATCGGTGATGAAATCGAAACCCGGCGCGGCGAAATACACCGCTCCGCGGCGGGCCAGGGTCACGGCGAGACAGGAGACACCGGCGGCGAGCGCCGTTGCCGAGAGCGCCATCGGGTCCGGCGCCATCATCGCCATCTCATCCTCGTTCACCTGGAGAAAATCGAAGCATCCGCACCACTCCGCCACGTTAGGCAGCGGCTGCGGCGTGCGGAGCCCGTTGGGCTGCACGGCCATGACCTTCATGTGCAGATCGCAGTAGATCGGGCCGGGGAAATAGCTGCGGAGCATCTGCATCGTGGCGAGATCGAGCTCCCAGCCGCTGAGAAAGTTCACGTACAGCGCATCGATGCGCGCGAGATCGAGCAGCGGCTTGAGCCCCGTCCACGACCAGCCTGAAACGCCACCACTGAGAAATTCGCTGCGGCGATCGTCCGTGTGATAGCGCAGCTCGACACGCTGATTCGGGGCCGCGACCTCCACCAGCGCGGCGTCTGGCGCTGCATGGCGCAGCGACCGGAAAAAGGTCTGTGCGCGGGACGCGAGATCGCTGCCCACCTTGATCAGCGGCACGATCTCCCAATCGTCAGGCAGCGCCGCGTCGAGACCGGCGAGCGCGTAGGAGATGCCCCCCCACTCCTCGATCGGTACGGCGCGGGCGTCGCGGCCATAGATCACGTCCCAGACGAAGGTGCCGACGACACCCAGCCGACGTTTTGCTGCTGACATTCCGCCGCGCTGCGTCAGCTGCCGAGGCCGAGGCCGCGGTCGAGACGAAAGGTCGCGACGGCGCCGACGACGCCCGCCGTGCCGGGGAGCGCGCCGGGAACGATGCGCGCTGCCTCGACGGCGGGCCTGAAGGCACGTCGCCGCACTTCGGCCTGGAGCGGAACGAACAGCGTGTCGCCGGCCTGGGTCACCCCGCCGGCGATCACGACGACGTCGGCATTGAATGTGTTGAGCAAGTTCGCAACACCGGCGCCGAGATAGCGCGCGGTGTCGCGCACGATCTCGTTCGCCACCGCGTCACCGCGTTTCGCCGCGTCGTACACCGTCTGGGCGGTGATCTGATCGAGCTGGCCGCCAACCAGGCTCGGAAGGAGCGAGGCACTCTCCTCCCGAACCAGGATCTCGCGCGCTCGCGTCGCGATCGCGGGGCCCGACGCGTACGCCTCGAGGCACCCGTAATTGCCGCATTTGCAGTGGCGACCGTTGAGATCGATGGTGGTGTGCCCGATCTCACCGGCGACATCGGACGAGCCGTGAAAGAGCTCGCCGTTGATGATGAGCCCACCGCCGATACCGGTGCCGATCGTCATGCCCACGACGTTGCGTCCGCCCTTCGCCGCGCCCTGCCACCATTCGCCGACGGTCGCGCAGTTCGCATCGTTGTCGAGCGTTGCCGGCATACCGAGATGCTCGGTGATGCGGTCGCGAAGAGGAAAGTCGCGCCATCCCAGATTGGGCGCGACGATCACGACACCGCGTTCGCGATCCATCGGCCCCGGCGCGCCGACGCCGACTCCGATGAAGTCGCGTCGATGGGCGTCCGTCGCCGCCATCGTGTCGAGGATGACGCCCTCCACGAGGCCAACGATGCGATCCGCGACTGCTTCCGCGCCCTGCTCTGGCGACGTGGAGATCGACCGCATCCCATAGTGCTCGCTCCCGTCTTCCGACATCGCGCCCGCGACGATGTTCGTGCCACCCAGATCGACGCCGACGATGTACCGCTTTCGCTTCTTGCTAGCCATGCTCAGGGCGGGGAGGTGGGAAGAGGCGAAGGCGCGAGGAGGTCCTGCACGGCCTGCGCGACGTCGCGCGGCGTAATCTCGCGCATGCAGCGCCAATGTCCCAGGGGGCAGCGTTGCGGGCCGTGCCGATCGCACGGCCGGCAGGCGAGCGACTGGTTCCCGAGCACCTTGGACCGCGAAGCGAGCGGACCGAAGCCGAACTCCGGAACCGTCGGGCCGAAGATCGCCACCGTCGGTGTTCCCATGGCCGACGCGAGGTGGAGCGGCGCCGAATCGTTCGTCACGATCGCCACCGAGCGCGCGATGAGCTCCGCGGACGCGAGGAGGGAGAGTCTGCCTGTTGCGTCGATGACGCGGCCCGAAGCCGCCTCCGCGATTTGCGACGCGAGTTCGCGGTCCGCCGCGGCCCCGATGACGACCACGCGACCGGTGATCTTCTCCGCCAGCTCCGCGTAGAAGGGCCAGCGCTTGGTCGCCCAGACGCTGCCCGGCGCGACGGCGGCCAGCGGCTCGCCGCCCCAACCACCCTCGCGGAGTAGCGCGTCCACTGCCTCACGCTCCGGCGCTCCGGGATAGAGCCGCGGTTGCGGAATGGCTGCCGGCGGGCCGTCACCGGCGAGGCGCAACAGGCGCTCGGCATGGTGCTCGTTCTCGAAATACGGCACGCGCGTCGTGTAGAATCGGCGCCCGGCCGACGTCTCGAAGCCGACGCGGCGCTCGATGCGCGCCATCAGCGACAGCGCCGCGCTCCGCACCGAGCCCTGCGCATGGTACGCTGCCGCGTATTCTTTCCGCCGCAGACGGCCCGCGAGCCTAACGAGCCCGCCGACCCCCCGGTCCGCACCGCGCTTGTCGTAGACGATCAGCTCGTGAATTGCCGGATTATTCGCGAGGAGCGGCGCCGACAGCGGTGTGACGACGACGTCGACCTGCGTGCGCTCGGCGAGTCGGGCGATGAGTGGTGTCGTCAGCACCGTGTCGCCCAGAAACGAGGTCTGGATGATCAGCGAGCGCGCAGGCACCTTACCCGTATACGGTCACGTGTCGCGCGGCACGGTCACCGCAATGACCTTGTTGGAGTAGCGCCAGACCAGTGGAACGGCGAGCAGGATGAGCGTCAGCACGTTCGCCGATGTCGTCATGAGTACGAGCGTCCGCCGTCCATCCATGTGCGGAAGCCAGAACCAGACACTCGTCAGCATCGCCCAGCGACCCTGGAGCCCCGCGAATGCCGCAGCCGCCAGGAGCAGCTGCGCCACGAGTCGTCCCCGAACGAGAAGAATGCACATCGCGATCACGCCGACGTCCCAGGCGATCCCCGTTAGGCTGTCCACCGCGTGTGCGAAGTACAGATTGATCCCGAGCCACGCGTCCCAGCCATACGCCGCGACGACGACGAGCGCGACGATGACGTGCAGCTGGTAGTCGGTGATGAGCCGTGCGCGGGCCGTGGAGGCGGTCGAGATGGCCATGAGTGCCGGGTGTTAGTGTCAGGTGCTCGGTCTGAGGTGCTACGGCTGTTGCTAGCACCTAACACCTAGCACCTAGCACCTCTCCTCAATGACGACATAGAGACCCCCGCATCACCACTCAATCCACCTGCAGCACCGCGAGGAACGCTTCCTGTGGGATCTCAACGGATCCCACCTGTTTCATGCGCTTCTTTCCTTCCTTCTGCTTCTCCAGCAGCTTGCGCTTACGCGTGATGTCGCCGCCGTAGCACTTCGCCAGGACGTCCTTCCGCAACGGCTTCACCGTCGTGCGTGCGATGACCTTGTTGCCGATCGCCGCCTGGATCGCCACCTCGAACAGCTGTCTGGGAATGAGCTCCTTCAGCTTGTCGGCGATCTTCCGGCCCCAGTCGTAGGCCTTGTCGCGGTGGATGATCACCGAAAACGCGTCGACGGGATCCCCGTTGATGAGCATGTCGAGCTTCACGAGATCACTCGTCCGATACTCGAGAAACTCGTAGTCGAGGCTCGCGTAGCCGCGGCTGATCGTCTTGAGACGATCGAAAAAGTCGAGGATGATCTCGGCGAGCGGAAACTCCCAATCAAACTCGACGCGCGTCGTATCGAGATACGTCATGTTCTTGTAGACGCCCCGCCGCTCCGTGCCTAACGTCATGATCGGCCCGATGTACTCGGCGGGCGCCATGATGCGCGCTTTCACGAACGGCTCCTCGACCCGCTCCACCACGCCTGCCGCCGGCATCATCGACGGATTCTCGATCAGCTCCATCCGGCCGTCGGTATGGTGGACGTGGTACTCCACGCTCGGCACGGTGGTGACGAGACTGAGATCGAACTCGCGCTCGAGCCGCTCCTGCACGATCTCCATGTGGAGCAAGCCGAGGAATCCGCAGCGAAAGCCGAAGCCGAGCGCGGTCGATGTCTCAGGCTCGTAATTCAACGAGGCGTCGTTCAGTTGCAGCTTCTCCAACGCGTCGCGCAGCGTCTCGTACTGCTGCGTGTCCGTCGGATAGAGACCGGCGAACACCATCGAGTGGACGTCCTGATAGCCGGGCAGCGCGGTCTCGGCCCGGCGCTCGAAGTCCATGATGGTGTCGCCGGCGCGCGTCTCCTGCACCGACCGCACGTTGGCGACGACGTATCCCACCTCGCCGGGTCCGAGCTCGTCCGTCGGCACCTGACGGAGCTGCAGATATCCGACTTCAGCAACTTCGTAATCCTGGCCCGAGCCGGCGGCGAAGACGATGTGCGTGCCGGCGCGGATCGAACCGTCGACGATGCGAACACTCGGGATCGCGCCGCGGTAGCGGTCGTAGTAGGAGTCGAAGATCAGCGCCCGCAGCGGCGCGTCCGGATCGCCCACTGGCGGAGGAACGCGCGCGACGATCGCCTCCAGCAGCGCGTCGATGCCGAGGCCTTCCTTTGCGCTCACGAGCAGGATGTCGTCCGGGTTGGCCCCGATCAGATCGTGGACCTCCTGCTTCCGTCGCTCCGGCTCCGCGCCCGGAAGATCGATCTTGTTGAGCACGGGAATGATCTCCAGCCCCGCATCGAGCGCGAGGAAGAGATTCGACAGCGTCTGCGCCTGAATGCCCTGAGATGCATCAACGACGAGGATTGCGCCCTCGCACGCATTGAGCGACCGCGACACCTCGTACGTGAAATCCACGTGCCCGGGCGTGTCGATCAGATTGAGCTCGAACGACTCGCCGTTGCGCGCCGCGTAGGTCATCCGTACGGCGTTGAGCTTGATCGTGATCCCGCGCTCGCGCTCGAGATCGAGCGTGTCGAGGACCTGCTCCTTCATCTCCCGCTTCTGGAGCGCGCCGGTCGCCTCGATCAGGCGGTCGGCAAGAGTCGACTTACCGTGGTCGATGTGCGCGACGATGCAGAAGTTGCGAATGTGATCGAGCTTCAATGCGACGGCGGAGTTGTGTCGTGAATTGGGCGGACCGTGCGATGGCGCGCCGGGCGACGAGGCCGGTTGCGGCGGAGGAGCGGTCAGCGTGAGCGCCTGACTCGCGTTGGCCCACACCGCCGAACGTGGTCGAAGGAGCGCCGCGCGAAATATAGCTGCCGCCAACCAAAAACCGCGCGCCACTTGGGCGCGCGGCCTTGCCTTCGCGAGGAATGATTTACGGCTTCTTCGATCCCGACGAGCTGGAAGCTGGCGGAGGTGTTCGCGCGGGCTCACTGTGCGCTGGCGCGGGTGCCGAGCGCGTCGCCTCTCCATGCGGCTGCGACACGTGAGAGGGCGTCGCCCGTGAAGGCTCTGCGTGCGAAGGCGTCGTTCGTGTCGACTCGCCGCCGGCACGGGACGGAGTGCCGGACGAGCGTCCGCTCTCGCTCGACCCACTGGCTCGGTTTCCACCGTGCCAACGCGGGCGCGACTCGGAACCTTGTCGCGAGCTGAATCCGCCGCCGGAAGGCAACGACGGATTGCCTCGTCCGATGCCCTCACGACCCGCGTTGCTCAATCCGAGGCCCTCATTGACACGGCGCTCACCAATCATCTGCTGAATGGTCGGACGTCGCGAGGTGAGGCTCAGATCGCCGCCAGCCGCCCGACGCTCGCCAGGCGCTCTGCGCCCGCCGGCATCCTCGGCGATGAGTCCTGGCCGGAAGGAGTGGCTCGTGCTTGCCTGGGCTCCGGGGGTAGAGCCACCCGGCATCGCGAGAGTGCCGATGCCACCCTCCACGCGCGGCAGGTGCAGCGGGGGCAAACCGAGCGGCGTCAGGATCGAGCCACGACGGCCTGGGGGAAGTCCGGTAACCGGCGGCACGTAGCCCACTGGCCGACCGTAGCCGTACCCGTACCCATACCCATAGCCGAACGGATATCCGTACGCTCCGTACGCGTAATCGCAACTCGAGGCCCCGAAGCCGAACGGGCTGAAGAAGCCGAACGAGCCGAAGCCTAACGAGGAGCGGTAGCCGGAGCAGCCGCCATTCGCCGCGTCGAAGCTCGAGTACGAATACATGCCGTGATTCGTCGTCGTGTATTGCGCGTACTGGATCGTGTACGCCTCGGAGTTGTCGCCGGCGATGACCGAGCCGAGCTCCTCGACGGCCTCCCGCGGGTCGCTCATGTAGCTGACGTCGGAGACGTTATACGTCTCCCAGCGATTGCCATCGGTGATGCGGTCGAGCCGCATGGGCCGCCACGACGCGATCACGAACACGTAGCCGAGCCCCGCGTCATACGAGTCGCGCCGGCTGGCGGTATTGTGATAAGAATATCGGTAGTTGCTGTGGCGCCACGCGTACTCGTCGACGAATCCAGCGAAGAACGACGGGACGTGATAGACCTTGTCGCCGCGAACGAAGCCATCGTCGCCAGGCTCCGACGGGAACACGATCTTGAGGCGCCCGGCCGCGTCGAGGTGGCCCACGATGACGTACGCGTCGTCATACATGCGAAACGTCGCGTCTACCTGACGACTTCCACCCGCGTAGTCGAAGTCGGCACGCACAGTGACTCGCGGGCCCACCTCGTCGGCGATCTCCTGCGCCGCGGCCGAATCGCGCAGCTGCCGGCGTTCCTCGGGCGTTACCTGCGCAAGGGGCTGGTCGGCGCGGAATCCCTCCGGCACGGACTGGGTCGCGATGGCGCAGCCGGTTCCCGCACTCGACATGAGCACGATCGCAGACCAGGACAGAGCGAGCCGCGTTGTGCGCATCTTCACGTCTCCGACAAGTGTTGTATACAAATAGGCATACAAACGAGCCGACCGCAAGGGTGCCCAACCCTCCATGAGAGAATACGGGTGGAGCAGCTGATTCGTTAGGGCTGCGGTTGAGGGCTACGGGTTGCGGGTTGAGGGCTGCGCGTGTGCAGTTCGCCCGCGACCCGCGACCCGCGACCCGCGACCCGCTACCCGCTACCCGCTACTCCACCTAGCTTCCGCGCTTCATGGACGCGGCTACACACGTCCCGGCACCGCGGGCGGATCTCTTCGATCCGGCCAGCCTCGCGGCCCTGGGCCGCATCGAGATCGTCGCGCGTTGGATCGTCGACGGCTTCATGTCTGGACTCCACCGTTCCCCACGTAAGGGATTCTCGGTGGAGTTCGCCGAGTATCGCCCATACCAGCCTGGAGACGATCTCCGCTACATCGACTGGAAGATCGCGGCGCGCTCCGATCGCTGGGTCGTTAGGCAATACGAGGAGGAAACGAATCTCCGCGCCAGCATCGTCCTCGACGTCAGCAAGTCCATGGCATGGAGCGGCGCGCAGCTCTACGCGCTTGCCGGCGCCGAGCAGTCAGGCGCCGCGCGCTTGACGAAGCTCGCCTACGCCGAGCAGTTGACAGCGGCGCTTGCGCTCCTCCTCCTGCGGCAACGCGATGCCGTAGGCCTCGTCCGATTCGACTCCGAGATTCGAAGCGCGATTCCACCCCGCGCGCGCAACGGTCAGTGGCGACGCGTGGTCGCCGCCCTCGAAGAGGCTGGTGCCGGACGCGCGTCCTCGGCACCCGCGGCACTCGAGCAGGCGGCGCGCCTCATCAGCCGCCGCGGCATGATCGTGCTCATTTCGGATCTGCTCATGGACATCCCCGACGTCGAGCGCGCCGTGCGCGGCCTTCGCGCCGCTGGACACGACGTCACCGTGCTGCACCTCATGGATCCCGCCGAGCGCGAACTACCGTCCGGCGGCGAGGCGGTGTTCGTCGATCCGGAGAGCCGGCTCGAGATCGCGGCGAGCGTCGCCGACGTGCGCGCCGCCTATCGACAGACGGTCGACGAGGTCATCGGCGAATGGCGCACGATGTTCTCTTCGATCGGCGCTAGTTACGAGTTGATCTTCACCGACGCCCCTTTCGGCGTTCCGCTTCGCCGCGCCTTCGCGGCGCGCCAGGCGCTGCCATGATCGAGGAGTCGCGACGCCAGTGAGTCTGCTCGCTCCGCTCTATCTCTTGTTAGGCGCGGCGGCCCTCGTGCCGCTCCTCATCCATCTGCTGCGCCGCCGCATCGGCACGCGCGTTGACTTTCCCGCCGCGCGTTATCTCGCGCGCGCCGAGCAGGAGCACAGTCGCTCGCTCCGTCTGCGCAACTTGCTCTTGATGCTCCTCCGCGTCGCGATCGTGCTCTTCGTCGCCACGGCCGCCGCGCGACCGGTCATGCGGCTCGCGGGATCGGGACACGGACCCACGGCGCTCGCGATCGTGCTCGACAACTCGCTGAGCACCAGCGTCGTCGTCGACGGCCATCCGTTGCTCGAGCAGTTCCGCGCCGCCGCGCGCGAGATCCTCGCGACTGCCAACGCCACCGACCGGCTCTGGCTCGTCACGGCCGACGGAAGGGTCCGCGGCGGCGGCAAAGCTACCCTCCGCGAGGAGCTCGATCGCGTCGAAGCGTTAGGCGGGGCGGGGAACCTGCCGCTCGCCCTCGCGCATGCGGCTGCGGCCGTTCGCGCCGCGGGTCTCGATTCGCGGCAGATCATCCTCCTCACGGACGGCCAGCGGTCGGCGTGGACCCAGACGACGGATGTCGGCGACGTCCAGGTCGTGCTCTGGCTTCCGGCCGGCGCTCCCCCGGTCAATCGCGCCGTCGTCGCGGCTGAGGCGCGGCCCGAGCGCTGGACGCCGCGTGGCGCAGTCGTGGCCCGCTTGATGAGTAAAGACTCGACGACGTACCGGATCACCCTCGGCGATCGGTCGCTCGGCCGCGGCACCGCGGCGCCTAACGAGGAGATCGTGCTGCGCGCCGCGCCGCCGGAGCGGGGCTGGGTCGCGGGCACGATCGAGCTCGAGCCCGACGAGCTGCCGGGCGACAACCTTCGCCACTTCGCGGTCTGGATCGGTGCGGCGCCGGGAATCGCCGTCTCGCCGGGCGCGGGTCCATTCGCGCGCAGCGCCATCGACGTTCTCAAAAGCAGTGGCCGCGTAACGGATGGTCGCGACATCGCGATCGTTGCCGGCGACGAGCTTGGCTCACTTCCCGCGCTCATCCTCGCCCCGAGTGATCCCGTACATGTCGGCGCCGCGAACCGGGCGCTCGAGCGCGCCGGCGTGCCCTGGCGCTTCGGCGTCGCGCGCCACGGCGAAGCGAGCGTCGCCGCACCACGCGCCACGGCGGACGCCGCCGATTCCGCCGCATCGGGCGCGTTTGTCGACGTGTCGACCGCTCTGCGCTACGAGCTCGTCGCGCAGAGCGGCGCCGACGCGGACACAATTGCCCGTATTGGCCGAGAGCCATGGATCGTGGCCGGACCTCGTTATGCAATCGTCGCCTCGCCACTCGATCCGTCGGCGACGACGCTGCCGATCCGCGCCGCGTTCATCCCCTGGCTCGCGACGGTGCTCACCGAACGGCTCGTCGGTGAGCCCGGCGGCATCGTCGCGGCGAATCCCGGCCAGACGCTGCCCCGACCGCGCTGGGCGGATGCGGTGGAGGATCAGACCGGCTCGCGCGCTGCGCTGGGCGACGATCTTCATGCGCCGGCGCGGAGCGGGACGTACTTCTTCGAGCGTGCCGGACGGCGCGTCGGCGCCCTCGTCGTGAACCCCGAATCCGGTGAGTCGGTGCTCGACCGGCTGCCAACGCGCGAGCTTTCGTCGCGCGTCAAGGCGCGGCAGCTGCTCACGGCGGCCGATCGCGTCCAGCTCGCGGGCCTCTCGTTCCGCTCCGCAGCGCGACGCTCGGTCGGCGAGCCGATTCTCCTGGCGGCGCTGGCGCTCCTTGCGCTCGAGGCGCTACTCGTGCGCCGCCGCCGCGGCGCCGCGGCCGCCTAACGAACACACGCACGAATGGCATTGCTTCCCCTGCTCGACGCGGTCGAGCGCCTCCCCGCGTTCACGCGGCTCTACAACACGCTCCCCAACCCGGCGGAGCGCCGCACCATCGGCGGGCTCCCGGGATCGGCCGATGCCGCGGTGGTCGCTGCGCTCACGCGGCGGCTCGCGAATCGGTTCTTCGTTGTCGCGACTGAATCCGTCACCGAGGCCGAGCGCTGGCTCGCGGACCTCGGCACCCTCCTCGAGGAGACTCCGGTCGCGCTCTATCCGCCGCGAGAAGGCTTCGGCGAGGCGGAGCCGCACATGGAGGTCGCCGGCGAGCGAGTCGAGACGCTCGAGCGCCTCACGAGAGGCGAGATCCGCGTCCTGCTCACAACGGCGCGCGCCCTTCTCGAGCGTACCCGCATGCCGCGCGCGTTGCGCGAGCTCCGTGTCGAGCTGCGGAAGGGAAACACCCATCGGCTCACCGAGCTCGCGACCCACCTCGAGTCGATCGGCTTCGAGCGCGTGCCGATGGTCGAGGACGTGGCGCAGTTCAGCATTCGCGGCGGCATCTTCGACGTCTACTCGTTCGGCATGCCCGAGCCGGTGCGCGCCGAGTTCTGGGGCGATGAGATCGTCGACCTCCGCTACTTCGACATTAACACCCAGCGCTCGACGCGAACGGTCGACCTGGCGCTCATCCTACCCGTTGACGGGCAGCTGCGCGACGACGCGATCACCGCTGAGCGGTTATCGATCACGAGCCTCTTTCCTCCGGACACGCTGCTCTTCGTACCGCGCGGCGCGCACCTCGAGCCGGAGCTCAAGCGGTCCTGGGCCGACGCGCAGCATCACATCGATCTCGCCCGGCGCCGCGGCGAAGAGACGGCATCGCGCGACGAGCTTTTCGTCCCGCCCGACGAAGCGACGCGTGCCATTCGCGCGTTCGGAACGATCGCCGCGGCCGGCGACGATGAAGGCGAAGTGGAGCTCGGCTTCCCCTTTCGCGGGCCGGAGACGATCGACCGCGACATCAAGCAGCTCAAGCGTCTCGTGCGCGATGATCTGACCACGATCATCCTCTGCGACAACGAGGGACAGTGCGAGCGGCTGGACGAGCTGCTGAACGACGGCGAGTGGTCGCCATCGCCAGCGCACCTGTCGATCGGTGTGCTCGACGGCGGCTTCATCGTTCCGTCGCGCGACGCACGGCCTGGTCTCCGCATTCTCACCGACCACGAGATCTTTCGTCGCGAGCGGCGCATCCGCCGCGCCCGGAAATACGCCACCGGGATCGCGATCGACACTCTCGCCATCAAGCCGGGCGATTTTGTCGTCCATCTCGAGCACGGCGTAGGGATCTTCCGTGGGATCGAGACGATCTTCGTCGGCCAGAGCACGATCGAGGTGGCGGTCGTCGAGTACGAGGGCGGTGATCGCCTCAACGTTCCGCTTTATCGCGTCGATCAGCTCGAGCGTTTTCGCTCGGCGACCGACGTCGGCGACGATTCGCCACCGCCACGACTCCACAAGCTCGGTGGCAAGCGCTGGGGCCAGCAGCGCGAGAAGACGCGCGCCGCCATCCACGAGATGACCGTCGAGCTCCTCGATCTATACGCGCGCCGGAAGGTGGCGACGCGGCCCGCGCACGTCCCCGACACGGCCTGGCAGCGCCAGCTCGAGTCGGCCTTTCTTTTCGAGGACACGCCGGATCAACGCAAGGCGACCGCTGAGGTGAAGGCGGACATGGAGAGTGTCAGGCCGATGGATCGGCTACTCGTCGGCGACGTCGGTTATGGAAAGACTGAAGTCGCGGTTCGCGCCGCGTTCAAGGCCGTGCAATCGGAGCGGCAGGTTGCCGTCCTCGTGCCCACGACCATTCTCGCCGATCAGCATGCGCGCACCTTCAGCGAGCGCCTCGCCGATTTTCCAATGCGCGTCGCGATGCTGAGCCGCTTTCAAACACCGAAGGAGCAGGAGGTGGTGCTGGCGCAGCTTGCCGAAGGCAGCATCGACATCCTCATCGGTACGCACCGGGTCCTCAGCCCCGACGTCTCGTTCAAGCGGCTCGGGCTCATCATCGTCGACGAGGAGCACCGATTCGGCGTGAAGCACAAGGAGCGGCTCAAGCAGCTCAAGCTCGAGACCGACGTGCTCACCCTCACCGCAACGCCAATCCCGCGCACGCTGCATATCTCGCTCGCCGGCCTTCGCGACATGACGTTGATGCAGACGCCGCCACGTGATCGTTCGCCGGTTCTGACGTACGTCGAACCCTCCGACGACGGGCTGATCGAGGAGGGCGTTTCACGCGAGCTCGATCGTGGCGGGCAGGTCTTCTTCGTCCACAATCGCATCGAGACCATTCAGGCCGTCGCCGATCACATCCACCGCATCGTTCCCCGCGCGCGCCTTGCTGTTGCCCACGGCCAGATGCGCGAGCGCGAGCTCGAGGACGTGATGCACCGGTTCGTCAACGGTGCCGTCGACGTGCTGGTGTCGACGATGATCGTGGAGTCGGGACTCGACGTGCCTAACGCGAACACGATGTTCGTCAATCGCGCCGACTACTTCGGGCTCGCGCAGCTCTACCAGCTTCGTGGACGCGTGGGACGGTCGCACCGCCGCGCGTACTGCTATCTGCTCGTCCCCGAGAACGTCGACACCGACGCCGAGCGCCGCCTCTCCATTCTCGAGCATCACACTGAGCTCGGCGCGGGCTATCGGATCGCGCTCAAGGATCTCGAGCTGCGCGGGGCGGGGAACCTTCTCGGTCCGGAGCAGTCCGGATTCGTGCACGCCGTCGGCTTCGATATGTACTTGCGAATGCTCGATGAGACCGTCCGGCGCCTGGTGCAAGGCGATGGCGCGCCCAAGCTCGTGCCCGCCGACGTCTCCGTCGACGCACCCAACTATCTGCCGGACGAATTCGTCCCGGCCCACGACGCGAAGCTCGACGTGTACCGTCGGCTTTCACGCATCGAGGATCCGTCCGAGCTGGAAGCGTTGCGCGCCGAGCTCCGCGATCGCTTCGGGCCGCTTCCCGCGCCGGCCGAGACGATGCTCGCCATTGCCCAGCTACGCATCCTTGGCGGCAGCCTTGGAATCGAAGGCATACTCGTGCGTGGCGACGAGGCCCGTGTTAACTTCCGCGACACCGCCGCGCCCCGGATGAAGGGGCTCTCGGCGGCCTTCCACGAAGTGCAGTTCCAGGCAGAAGTCAGGCGGGCGGTTCCTCTTTCACTCAAGCTGACGCGTCTCGGGGGCGCGCCGATGCTCGACGGACTCGTTCGGGCGTTGCGGAGCCTCGTCGCCTAACGCTTTTGCCCGCGGCCATCCAGTTTCCCTCGGCACGTCTCGACCTCCCTACGATTTCCGGAGTCTTCCTCCACATGCGTTCTCGTTCTCTGCTCGCGCTCGTCGCGACACCCTGCCTCCTGCTCGGCCTCGCCGCTTGCGACGGACTGAAGGAAGCGCTCACCGCGCACGTCGACGTCGCGGCCAAGGCGGCGAATCAGGAGCTTTCCGTCACCCGCCTCGCCGATCTGCTCGGCAACGCAAAGGTGCCGGTGCCGATCACGAAGGAGAACGCGGGCATCGTCGCGGATCTCTGGGTGAACTACCAGCTGCTCGCGCACGCGGCGGCGGTCGGCGATTCGCTCACCGACAAGAAGGCGATCGACGCGGCCGTGGAGCCAATCACGAAGAACATGCGCCTGCGCAAGTTCACGGATTCGCTCGTGAAGTCGTTCAAGGTCGATTCCGGTAGCGAGGCGTCGTACAACCAGGCCGCCGGGGATCTCTACTCGGCGCGGCACATCCTCTTCGCCTTTCCTCCAGCTGCCACCCAGACCCAGAAGGACTCGGTCCGCAAGAAGGCCGAGTCGGTGCTGTCCACGGTCAACAATGCGAACTTCGCGCAGATGGCCGAGAAGTACAGCAGCGATCCGAGCGCGAAGGGACGCGGCGGCAGCCTCGGCGTCTATGAGAAGGGCGCGATGGTGGCCCCGTTCGCGAACGGCGTTGCGGCACTGAAGCCCGGCCAGATCGGGCCGCAGCTCGTCGAGTCCACGTACGGCTTCCACATCGTGCAGCGGCTGCCATTCGATCAGGTCGACAAGGGCGAGTACGCGCAGAAGTATTCCGGCGCGGCCGTGCAGAAGGCGGACAGCATTTACCTCGTTGGTCTCGACAAGACGTCCAACATCGAAGTGAAGACGAACGCGCCGGCGCTCGCCAAGAGCTCGGTCAGCGATCCGATCAAGCATCGCAAGGACAACGCGGTCCTGGCGTCATACAAAGGCGGCGATCTCTCCGTCTCCGAGTTCCTCGGGTGGGTCGAGACGATGCCGCCGCAGATGCAGGTCTCGCGGCAGCTTCCCCAGCTGCCGGATTCGGTGGTCCGCCGCTTCGTGTCGTCGATCGCCGAGCGCGAGGTGATGCTGCAGAAGGCCGACAGCGCGAAGATCGCCCTGAGCGCCGAGGACAAGACGCAGCTGTATGGGCAGTTCGGCCAGCTCGTGCAGGGTCTCTCGCAGCAGCTCGGTATCGACCCGAAGTCGCTGGCCGACAGCGCGAAGACCGCTCCGGAACGCGAGCGTCTCGCGGCGAATCGGGTCGAGGCGTACATCGATCGTATTCTCGCGGGTCAGGCTCAGCCCGTGCCGGTGCCGCAGCCGCTCGCTACGGTTCTTCAGTCGAAGTACGATTCGTCGATCAACAGCGCCGGCGTCGACCGTTCCGTGGAACGCGCACAGAAGATCCGCGCGACCGCCGACTCGAGCCGTGCGGCGAACCAGCCGAAGTCGCAGGTCCCGCTCCCTGGCGCGGTCCCGAACCAGAGCCAGCCGCCCACAGCCAATCCGCCCGCGCCGGCCCCTCAGCCGACGAAGAAGCCATGACCCGAGTGTCATCCTGAGAAGCGAAGCGACGAAGGATCTACTCGAGTTGGAGTAGATCCTTCGCTTCGCTCAGGATGACGTCGAAGGATCACTCTGTGCACATGCAGTGTAGGGAACGTCTATGAAACGAATTCACTCCTTCGCGCTGCTCGCCGTGGCGCTGACCGGTGCCTCGGTCGGCGCGCAGCAGCCGGCCCCCCAGCGCGCGACGCTCGATCGCATCGTCGCTGTCGTTGGCGATCAGCCCATCACGCGGTTCGATCTCGAGCAGAGGATGCTTCAGGATCAACAGCGCGGCATGCGGCCGCCGACGGATTCTGCCGCTCTGAAGGCCTATCAGACGCAAACCCTCAACACGATGATCGACGAGGAGCTGCTTCTGCAGAAGGCAAAGGAGCTCAAGGTCGACGTGCCGGACAACGAGATCGCCAGCACCGTCGATCGGCAGATCCGCGACATCAAGGCGCGCTTCACGACGGAGAGTGAGTTCCGCACCGAGTTGGCGAAAGCGGGCCTCGGAACGCCGGAGGAATATCGGCGGATGCTCGCCGAGCAGATGAAGCGTGACGAAACGATCAAGCGCACGATGCAGAAGTTGCGCGAGGACAACAAAGTCATTCCCGCGAACGTCACCGAGGACGAGGTGAAGGAAGCGTTCGAGCGCGGCAGAGCCTCGCTGCCGCGACGGCCTGCCCAGGTGACCTTCCGTCAGATCGTGATGGCGCCGCGTCCCACGGCAGCGGCGAAGGAAGTCGCCCGCGTGAAGGCCGAGTCGATTCTCGCCGAGATCAAGAAGGGTGGCGACTTCGCACTGCTGGCGAAGCGCGAGTCGATGGATCCGGGTACGAAGGAGGTCGGCGGCGATCTCGGCTGGCATCGCCGCGGCGATTTTGTGACCGAGTTCGAGCGATGGGTGTGGTCACTTCCGCCTGGTGAGCTGAGCCCCGTGTTCGAGAGTCCGTTCGGCTATCACATCGTTCGAGTCGATCGTGCCGCCGCGGGCGAGATCAAGGCGCGGCACATCCTCATCCGCCCAAAGCTCGACTCCGCCGATCTCGCGCGCGCGCACGCCGAGGCGGACTCGGTGTTGAAGCTCTGGCGCGCTGGAGCGCCTTTCGATTCGCTCGCGAAGAAGCACCACGACTACGCGGCGAAGGAGGAGACGAGCATTCTCGATCCGATGGCGCGCGACTCTCTCCCCGAGTCGTACCAGCGTGCTTTCGCGGGCAAGGCGCCTAACGATCTCGTTGAGTTCGAGATTCCTGATCCGCAGCGCGGCATGCCAAAGGTGGTCGTCGCACAGCTGCTCTCGGCGAATCCGGGAGGTGAGTACACGCTCAAGGAGATGCGCGACCTGGTGCGCAATCGCCTCGCGGAGGAGGGTGGCGTGCGGCGGTATCTGGATGGGTTGCGAAGCCGCTCGTACGTCTCGATCCGGCTGGATCAGCCCTCACCGGGTGCGGGCTCCTCGGAGCGGTGACATGCGGCGTGAGCCGGTCATCGCCGTCACCCTCGGCGACGTTCGCGGCATAGGACCCGAGATCATCGAGAAAGCGCTCGCCGACGAGTCTGTTCGGTCGAGCGCTCGCTTTTTGCTCGTCGGCCCGGCGGGAACGTCGCTGCGCGTCGACGAGCGTATCGGCGAGTGGACGCCGGCCGGCGATGTGGTGTTAGCGGGCCGCCTTGCCGGGCGCGCGATCGAGCGTGCCGTGGAGCTCGCGCAGTCCGGCGCGGTGCAGGGAATTGTCACCGCACCGCTCGACAAGGCGGCGCTTCTCGCCGGCGGCTACGACTATCCCGGTCACACGGAGATGCTCGCGGCGCTCACGGGACGTCGCGTCGCGATGATGCTCGCCGCCAGCGAGCCTAACGAGGGAATGATCAACCCGCTCCGTGTGGTGCTCGCGACCACGCACATGGCACTTCGCGACGTCCCGGAGGCACTCACCATCGACGTCGTCACGGAGGTGGCGCGAACGACCCGCGACGGGCTGCGCGACTGGTTCGGCATCGAGCAACCACGCATCGCGCTCTGTGCCATGAACCCGCACGCGGGTGATGGCGGTCGCTTCGGCCGCGAGGACGACGAGATTCTCGCCCCCGCGGCCCGCGAGGCGGGCATCGCTGGTCCGTTCCCGGCCGATACAGTTTTCGTGCGTGCGATGCGTGGTGCCTTCGATGCGGTCATCGCTCCGTATCATGATGTCGGCATGACGGCCATCAAGGTCGCGTCGTTTGGCAGCGCCGTGAACGTGACGCTCGGCTTGCCATTTCCGCGCTGCTCGCCCGACCATGGCACCGCGCTGGACATCGCCGGGCGCGGCATCGCCGATCCGTCGAGCATGATTGAGGCGATGTTGCTGGCAGTACAGATCGCGCAGCGCGTCAGCCAACCTACCGCTCTTCGGCGCGCACCGTAGCTCGGCGATCGCCAGCGGCGTGCAGGTCAATCGCGAGCGATTCGATGCGCCGGCCGTCCATCTCGCGCACCGTGAACACGGCGTTCCCCGCCGTCACGCGATCGCCGACGAGGGGGAGTCGTCCGAGCGCGCCGAAGACGAACCCGCCAATGGTGGTGTAGTCCTCGTCAGGAACGCTCAAACCGAACCGCTCATTGAGCTCGCCAATGTGAGTCGAGCCGGCGACCACGACGATGTCGGGGCCTTCGCGCTCCGGCGCCTCGGGCGGCTCGTCGTACTCGTCGAGAATCTCGCCGACGATCTCCTCGAGGAGATCCTCCATCGTCACGACACCGGCAGTGCCGCCGTATTCGTCGAGGACGATCGCCATGTGCTCCTTCAAGCGCTTGAAGTCGGCGAGCACCTCTTCCACCTCGCGCGAGCCCGGCACGACGTGCACCGGCCGCATGATCGCGCGCAAAGAAAACTCAGCGGGCGGATGGCGAAGAATCGGCAGCAGATCCTTCGCGAGGACGAGACCGATGATGTTGTCGATCGTCTCCTCGAACACCGGGTAGCGCGAGCGCTGCGTCTCCTCGATGAGCTGCAGCGTCTCGTCGAGCGTGGCATCGAGCGGCAGCGCGTCGATCTCGGTGCGTGGCGTCATCACCTCGCGGGCATTCTTTTCCGAGAACTCGAATACGCCTTCGATCATGTCGGCGTCGGTCGCCTCCAGCACACCACCTTCCTCGCTCTGCTCGACGAGGATGCGCAGCTCTTCTGGAGAGTGCACCGACTCCTCCAGTGGCTGTGGGCGCTGGCCAACGAGGCGAAGCACGAAGATTGCCGAGTTGTTGAGCACGATCGTGAACGGACGTACGGCCATCTCGAAGAAGGCGAGCGGCGGTGCGAGATATCGCGCGAAGCGTTCAGGATGGGCGAGCGCTACACTGCGCGGCGCCAGCTCGCCGAAGACGACGTGGAGGTATGTCACCACCGTGATCGCGAGCGCGGAGGCGATGCCGACGCGGACCGCCAACCGCAGCGTGATGGGCAGGGTCTCGAGCCACGTCGTGAGATGCGCGCCGAGCGTGTCTTCGGCGAGCGCACCGAGCGCGAGGCTCGCGACGGTGATTCCAAGCTGGCTCGCCGACAACAGCCGCGGGAGATTGCCGGTGGCGCGCAGCGCGACGCGAGCAAGCTTGTCTCCGGAGCGTGCCATCGCCTCCAATCGCGTGCGGCGCGACCGCACCAACGCAAACTCGGCGGCGACGAAGAAGGCGTTCAGCGCGAGGAGTACGACTATGGCGATCAGGCGCGTGAGCACGGGTTGTAAGCTACCTTGCTGGAATCGGTCGTCGCCAGACAGCACGGCTCGGTATTTCCGGTAATCAGAGCATTCCACCTTCGACGAATACCGCACGCGGCAATGGCGCATTCCCAATCGCACGCACCACTCCACCTCCACCGCGATGGCCACTCGGATTGTGGCCACGAACACGGGCTGCATGGTAACCGGCCATCGGTGACGCGTGCGCTGCAGATCGCGCTCGGCCTAACGCTGGCGTTGATGGTCGCCGAAGTCATCGGCGGCATGCTCTCGAACTCGCTCGCGCTGCTCGCCGACGCCGGTCACATGCTAACGGACGCCGGCGCGCTCGCCCTGTCGCTCTTCGTGGCGTGGATGTGCCGGCAGCCGAGCGGGCCGGAAAAGACGTACGGCTATCTGCGCTGGGAGATCCTCGCCGCGCTGTTGAACGGGGCCACGCTGCTGCTCATCTCCTTCTGGATCGTGTGGGAGGCGGTGAGCCGCTTTCGCGCGCCCGAGCCGATAGCTGGTGGCCTGATGCTTGGCTTTGCAATCGCGGGGCTCGTCGTGAACGCAATCGCTGTCTGGATTCTGCACGGCGTCAACCGCGATAGCCTGAATGTGCGCGGTGCATACCTGCACGTGCTCGGGGACATGCTCGCGTCCGGCGGGACGGTGGTGGCGGCGCTCCTCGTGCGGTTGACGGGCTGGGTCGCCGCTGACCCGATCGCGTCCCTCGTCAGCACGGTCTTGATCGTCGGAAGCGCCTGGCGGCTCGTGCGCGAAGCGGTGGACGTGCTCCTCGAGGCGGCGCCGCCGCACATTGCCCTCGAGGCGGTCCGCGCGCGGCTGGAATCGATCCCCGGCGTCGAGTCCGTGCACGATTTGCACGTCTGGACGGTCACGTCGGGAGTCGTCGCGATGAGCGTGCACGCCATCGTCAGGCAGCCGGAGCACCATCAGGGCGTTCTCGAGAGCGCCCACGACCTCCTCCAGGAGATGGGTATCCAGCACGTGACGGTGCAGCTCGAGCGGAATGAGATGTACGAGCGCGAATTGCACCTGCATCCGTGACCTGAGTCGCGCGGAGCGCGTCGTGGCAGTGAGAATCTGCTGCCATGGATACCATACGATTGTTCCGCGTTGAGAAGTTGCGTCGGGCCGTGCGTGTCGTCCTAACCGATGGCCGCCGACTCGACGGCGACGTGTTCCTCGCCGAGCGCACGAAGAGCCGCGCCGAGCCGCAGGAGCCGATCGATCTATTGAACGAGGACGCGCCCTTCTTCCCGTTCTTCTTCAACGAACAGGAAGTGCTGCTCGTGGCGAAAGAGCAGGTGACCCGCGTCGAGACGGCGTCCCCGGACGGCGAGGCATCCGGCGACATGCCGGATGGCGCGATGGCTGTTGAGATAACTCTCATCGACGGCTCGACGATCAGCGGCTTCGTACCGGTGGAGAAACGCGGCGAGCAGACCCGTCTCCTCGATTTCCTCAACGGCTATCTGAAGCGGTTCATTCCCGTCTTCTGGGGCGAGCAGGTGTGCCTCGTGAACCGGTCTCTCATCGCCAGCGTGAGTCAACTGACCTGACATGCCTCAACTCGACCGTTTGCTCTCGGCCGTCATTAGCAACAAGGCAGATGCCCTCACGCTGGACGAGGGAGACCCGGCCAAGCTCGAGCTCCAGGGCTCCGCGCGCGCCGTCACGAAGTCGCCGCTCACCGCGCAACAGGTCATCGGGCTGCTGAAGGAGATCGCGCCGCCCGATGCCGGCCGGCAGCTGGACACGACGCGCTCGGCGACCTTCACCTACACCTCGGCGGATGGCGCCTTCGCGGTGCGCGCCGCGCACGAGGGCGGCAAGTGGCGAGCGCGCATCACTCCGGGCAGTGGGGTGCCGAGCACCGAATCGCCAGGCAACGGCTTCGATCCGCTCTCCGGTTTCCAACCGTCCGCGGCATTTCTTACCCCCTCGGAATCATCCGCCGCGATGGCGCGCCCGACTCCCGCGGCCTCCATGCCCGCGCGGCCCGCGACGCCGACGCCGCTGCCTAACGCGGCGATGCCTAACGTACCGCCGCCGCTCGGGACGCCGGTGTTCGTGCCGGCGCAGCGTGCCGTGACGGCGACACCGGCGGCAGCGGCCGCAGCGCCTGCGCCGGCTCCGGCCAACGGGTCGGCGAAACCGTCCGCCAACGCCGCGCTCGACCACGTGCACGACTTCGAGGGCAGCACCGAAGCCCGCGCTACCATCGAGCAGCTCTTGCGGACGACGGTGGAGCGTGGCGCCTCGGATCTCCACCTGCGTTGCGCCGAGCCGCCGATCATTCGTCTTCATGGCGAGATGCATCGCCTCGAGGGTTGGGGCGCGCTCGAGAATGCGCAGCTCGATAGCATGCTCCGCTCGATCATGCCTGAGCGCAATCGCATCGAGTACCACGAATCGAACGATACGGATTTCGCTCACGAGATCCCGGGCTGCGCGCGCTTCCGAGCGAATGCGTTACGCGATCGCATGGGAGGGGCGGCAGTCTTCCGACAGATCCCGTCGCAGGTCGTGAACGTCGATCAGATGCAGATCACGCCCGAAGTGCAGCAGCTCTGTTATCTGACCAAGGGACTTGTTCTCGTCACCGGCCCGACTGGATCCGGCAAATCGACGACGCTCTGCGCGCTGATCGACATGGTCAATCGCGTGCGCAACGACCACGTCATCACGATCGAGGACCCGATCGAGTTCGTGCACCCGAACAAGAACTGCATCATCACGCAGCGACAGGTCGGGGTGCACACGAAGTCGTTCAAGAGCGCCCTGCGCGCGGCGCTGCGCGAGGATCCCGATATCGTGCTCGTCGGCGAGCTGCGCGACCTCGAGACCGTCTCGATCGCGATCGAGACGGCCGAAACGGGCCACCTCGTCTTCGGAACGTTGCACACGACGACGGCGCCCGGCACGATCGATCGCATCATCGATCAGTTCCCCGCCGATCGCCAGGAGCAGATCCGCATCATGCTCTCGGACTCGCTCAAGGGCGTGATCTCACAGACGCTGTGCAAGAAGATCGGCGGCGGCCGCGTCGCGGCGCGCGAGATCCTGCTCTCGATTCCCGCCGTGGCGAATCTCATTCGCGAGGCGAAGACGTTTCAGATCCACTCGATCATGCAGACGTCGCGACGCATCGGGATGGTAACGCTGAATGACGCGCTCATCGAGCACGTCGACGGCGGCCGCGTCGAGCCGAAGGAGGCGTACATGAAGGCGGTCGACAAGATCAACTTCATGTCGATGCTGAAGCAGCGAGGGCTCGACGTCTCCTTCGCCGAGACGGATCTGGCGAGTCAGACTCAGGGCAAGGGCACCGAGACCCCGGCCTCCAAGCCCGCCATTAAGTCCGCGGCGGCAGGCAAGCGATAGAGGCAGCTGTCAGTCCATAGCCCATAGAGCCAGCTATCAGTCCATAGTCCATAGTTATCAGGGACTAAGGAACGAAGCGTTTCATGAAAGGCGAGAGGAGCGGGAGTGCGCGCGTAGCGCGGACGACTCCAAATAGGCTTGCGAGCGTCGCGAGGAGCGGGAGTGCGCGCGTAGCGCGCACGACTCCAAATAGGCTTGCTCCGAGCGCCAGCGAGGAGCGGACCGCCGCCGCTGCTGTTTTTGCGCGCGCGGAGCGCGCACAAAAACAGCAGCGCGCGGGGTCCCGTCCGCGCGCTGCGAGAATGAAGGTGCGTCTGCTGCGCGGGTAGCGTCCCGCGAATCGTGCAGCGCTATGTTCTCGTGTCGGCCTGGTCGCTTTCTTCTGGCGAAAGCTGATACGCACCGTCCGTGGACGTGCTCATAAGCTCGCCGCGACTCTTGTCGTATTCATCGCGCTCGGCGTAGCCGTAGCCGCCAAGCACTTCACCTCCACGCATGTAATCGTGCCCGTAGCCTCGCCCGTGGGGATAATTCTCCAGCGAAGCTTCCTCATGCTCATTCATGGGCCACCTCCTGCGAAGGGCGTGTCGGGACCATTCATCCGCATTGTGTACCTCCCGGCCAATTGACGCAAGTGTTACCCGGGCGCGACACTCATGTCAGACCCGTTCGCTTGTTTGAAAACTTGCCGCCTTGCTATACTTCAAGGCTATGCAAATCCGTAACATTGCCATCATTGCGCACGTCGACCACGGGAAGACGACGCTCGTCGACAAGATGCTCCGCCAGGCCGGAGCCTTCCGTGAAAATCAGGTCGTGCAGGAGCGCGTGATGGATTCGAACCCGCTCGAGCGCGAGCGGGGGATCACCATCCTTGCCAAGAACACTTCGGTCCGCTGGCACGGCACGAAGATCAATATCGTCGACACCCCGGGCCATGCCGACTTCGGCGGTGAAGTCGAGCGCATCCTGCGCATGGTGGACGGTGTTCTCCTGGTGGTCGATGCGTTCGACGGGCCGATGCCGCAGACGCGGTTCGTCCTACGCAAGGCGTTAGGCCTCGGACGAACACCGATCGTCGTCATCAACAAGATCGATCGGCCCGGCGCCGATCCGCTCCGCGTGCACGACGAGGTGCTCGATCTCTTCATCGAGCTCGAGGCCGAGGACGCGCAGCTGGACGCGCCGGTGATCTATGCGTCCGCGCGCGATGGAGTCGCGACGGCAGACCTGGACGTGCCGGCGACGGACCTCACGCCGCTATACGAGGCGATCATCAAGCACGTGCCGGCGCCGCCGAGTGAGGCCTCCGGCGCATTCCAGATGCTGGTGTCGACGATCGACCACTCGCCATATCTCGGTCGCCTCGGCATCGGGCGAATCGAGCGGGGTACGGTGCACGTCGGTGACAATGTCGCCATGCTGCCGCTCGATACGAATCAGCCGACGGAGCGCGCCCGGGTGACGAAGCTCTACGGCTTCGAGGGGCTCGACCGCGCCGAGTTGGAGAGTGCCTCAGCGGGCGAGATCGTCGCGCTTGCAGGTCTCGAGGGCGTGGAGATCGGTCACACGGTTGCCGATGCGGAGAACCCGGAGCGGCTCGAGGGGATTGCCGTCGAGGAGCCGACGATCTCCGTGGATTTCATCGTCAACAACTCTCCCTTCGCCGGGAAGGAAGGGAAGTTCGTGACGTCGCGGCAGCTGCGCGAGCGGCTCTTCAGGGAGCTCGAGCGCAATGTCGCGCTTCGTGTCGAGGACACGGATTCGACGGACACCTGGTCGGTGTCCGGCCGCGGCGAGCTGCATCTCACCATTCTCATGGAGACGATGCGGCGCGAAGGATTCGAATTTCAGGTGTCGCGGCCACGGGTGATCACCCGCGAGGGTCTCAACGGCGAACGTCTCGAACCGTATGAGGAGCTGATGATCGACGTGCCCGAGGATTTTCTGGGCGTCGTCATCGAGAAGCTCGGTCCGCGTCGCGGTGAGATGTTGGAGATGAAGAATCCGGGACAAGGCCTGGTGCGGTTGCGCTATCGGATTCCGGCTCGCGGACTGTTCGGCTATCGCTCTGAATTTTTGACGGACACGCGCGGAACAGGAATCATCCATCATCGATTCTTGGATTACGGTGTGTGGGCAGGACCGCTCGCGGGTCGCACGCGGGGCTCACTCGTCTCGATGGAAAACGGCACGATTGTCGCGTTCGCGCTCGCCAATCTGCAGGAGCGCTCGACGCTGTTCGTCGCGCCCGGTGACGCGGTCTACGAAGGGATGGTTATCGGCGAGAGTGCGCGGCCCGGCGACATGGACGTCAATCCGACGAGAGAAAAGAAGCTGACGAACATGCGCTCGAAGGGGAGTGACGATCACATCCAGCTCGAGCCGCCGCGGGAGTTGACTCTCGAAGCAGCGCTCGAGTATATCGAGGACGACGAGTTGATCGAGGTGACGCCGCAGTCGATTCGGCTCCGGAAGCGCTCCCTCAGCGCCTCGGATCGGAAGAAGCTTTC
>JAJKIR010000159.1 GCA_021154325.1 Gemmatimonas sp. | reverse complement strand
GTGGTTGGTGACTGGTGGTTGGTGACTGGTGGTTGGTGACTGGTGGTTGGTGGTCGGTGAACCGTAATCGGCGAATAACCGTTCAACGATCACCGATCACCGTCCGCCTATCGCATTCCAAGCCGACGTCGCACGACCCATTCCGCGCAGAGCAGAAAGAGGAGCAACGCGTACGCCCAGCCCGCGCTCCGGAGACGCGGTGCCGCGTCCACGGGGACGCCGCCACCGACCGCACCCGCTTTCACGCGCGGCGAGCGGGGCAGCCATTCGCGCGCGTTGTTCACCGCGAGCATCGTGGTTCCGCCCCGTACGCTCGCCGTGTACAACCCCGGGGCCAGTGCCGGGCTCTCGGCGATTGTCGCATCGCCGCGGAAGCGCAGCGTCATCGAATCTACGCGGGCGGAATCATTGCGAGCCACACGCCGGAGCACGACGAGCACCGCGGAGTCCGTCGCGCTTCCGCGGTGCCAGCGGACCGGCTCGCCCGCGCGCACCACGATTCCGGTTGGGACGGCCGCCCTGCGATCGGCGCGTTCGGCCGCGAGCCAGTCGAAGAGGCTGCCCCAGAGCGCGGTGAACGCATCTGCGGAAGCACCGCCGCGGAAGCGCCAACGCCAGAGTCCCGATGCCGCAACGATCACGACGCGGCGCGGCGTGTCGCTCCCAGCGATGATGACACGTCGGTCCTCCTCCCGCCCACGGCGCACCTCGAGGGCACGCCATTGGCCCGCCGGCGGCGCCGCACCGACGGTGATCGGCGGCAGGCTGTCCCAGGGCAGTCCGCTCAAGGCGGGAGCGAGCGGCGAGGGCGGTGCGTCCGCGGCGTACCACTCGCCGTCGCTCGCCGCAGCGGGAACCACCAGCGCGAGCGGGCCACTCGTTGCGCTGCGCGGCGCGCCGAACGCGGACGTGTCGCCGTGCAGGATCGCGACGGGCGCGTCGCGAAACGCGGTGCGAACGTCAGCCTCGGACACCGCCGCGAGCGAGCCGTCGACACGCCACGCTCCCGGCGCGACCCGAAAGTAGCCACGCGTCGGCACGGCAAGGGCGCCGCGCAGCACGCTCAGTGCATAACGAGCATCGAAGTCCGGGGACGTCGAGACGAACACCGCGCTCGCCGCGCGCGACAGATCCACCGCCATGGCCAGGGTATCGTTATGCGCCTCGGTGTCGCCCGGGCTCCGCACGATCGCGCGCACGATGGTCGGCCCTTCCCGACCCTCCATGCGTGCACGCACGGTGAGGGCACGCTCGGCATACGGCGCCAACGCGTCCACGGGGACGCTGAGCACGGACGCGTCGCCGACCGTGATTGCGAGCGTTGCCGCCGACGCGCCGCTGCCACCGGCCACCAGACCGACGCGCAGCTCTACGGTGTCACCGCTGACGACTGCCCGCGGCAACTCGAGCGACGAGACGGCGAGATCAGACGCCGAACGGTGCGGTTCGACGATCACCCGTGAGCCCGCGGGCAGCTCGTTCAGGGCCTCCGGGTCGGCAAGCTCACCATCGGTGACCACGACCAGCGGATGACCGCGGCCGAGCGCGCGCTCGACCGCAGGCCGCGCGGTCGAGGCGAGATCACCGGGAGTCGTTAGGCTGTCGGTGCCGCGCAGCGCGCGCAGCGAGTCGCCGAAGAGGAAGAGTGACTCGGGACGTGCCGCGCGCACCTCACGCCACGCGCGCCGCCAGGCGCTCGTATCGCCTCCCCGCCGCCAGCTCGCGGACGCGTCGAGCGCGACCCATGTCGCGAGCGGCTTACGGCGGCCCGCCGGCGCGTCGAGCAGTAGTGCGGCGAGCAGCGTGATGGCGACGGCACGGAGCGCCGCCGGCAGAATCGCGCGCGCGCCGAGGCGCAGATCACGTCCCACATACTGCAGGAACGCGAACACGAGACCAGCGAGCGCGGCGAGAATCCAAGGGGACATGAGGGAAAGGTGCTAGGTGCTGGGTGCTAGGTGCTAGGTGCCGGGCGCCAGAAAAAAAAGCCGGCGAGCTCACTCGCCGGCAATCCGAATTCACCAACCACTCGTCACTCGCCACTAACCATCACCTCGATGCCAGTCCCTTCACTGGTGTCGGCGTCTCCGCCTCGAGCGCAGCCATCATCTGGGAGCGTAGCCGCTCGAACTCGGGGCGGTCCGAGGCTGGGACGGGATCGCCGCTGCGGTCTCGGAACGCGGTACGCGGATCACGCTGCACGCCGTCGACCAGCATCTCGAAGTGCAAGTGCGGCCCCGTCGCAAGACCGGTTGACCCCACGTAGGCTACCGTCTGGCCGATCGTCACGCGTGAGCCGACGTGGACGCCGGAGGCGAAACCGCGGAGATGCCCGTAGCGCGTCACGAAACCATTGCGGTGACGGATCTCGAGTACGTTGCCGTAGCCGCTCCCCCAACCGGCTCGCACGACGGCACCGTCCCCGATGGCGCGCACGGGTGTGCCCGCGGACGCGGCGTAGTCCGTCCCCTTGTGCTGCTTCCAGACCCCGAGGATAGGATGATACCGGCCACCGAACGTCGAGGAGATTCGCCGGAACTCGAGCGGCGCGCGAAGAAATGCGGCGCGGAGTGACCTGCCGCTCGCGTCGAAGAAGTCGCCACGCACCGTATTGCTCGCATAACGAATCGCCTGCAGCTCGGCACCCGAGAGCGTGAACGTCGCCGCGAGGATTTTGCCCATTCGCACCGCGCCGCGCGTCGACGACGAGCGCTCGGCCATGACGCGGAACGCGTCGCCGGGCTGGAGGTCGCGGCTCATGTCGATCTTGTAGTCGAAGACGTCGGCGAGCGACCAGGTGAGCTGCTGCCGCGCCGCCGCGGCCAGGATCGCCTTGGCACTCGAGTCCATCGCTTCATAGAGCGTCGACGAGATCGTGCCGCTCACGACGACGGTGTCCGTCGTCCACGGCAGGTGCTCCTCGGACTCGGTCCAATCGGCTCCGTCGCGTCGCAGGTGAAGCAAGCGATCGATGCCGAGCTGCAGGACGATCTCGTTGGGTGCAGAGTCCGGGGCGGAGCGGAAGACGATCGGCATGCCGGCGCGCACGCGGCCGGGATCGATCAGTGTGAGCGCCTTGATCGCCTCGTTGGCCAGCACTTCGCTCACGCCGCCGCGCGCGAAGACGCTGCGCAGCGATTCACCGCTCGCGAGCGTGTCGAGGCGCTCGCGGAGCATCGTCACCGGAATGGTGACGATGCTCTGCTGTCGTGGGCCGAGGAGCTCTTCGGCGGGTCGTCGGTCGGGAAGTGGCGGCGTGGAGTAGAGCGCGCCAGCGAGGAGGATCGCCGCCACGGCATACGTGGCGACGCGGATGATTACAGCCTTCAATCCATCTGTCTCCGAATGAACGTCGGGATCTCCATGTCGCTGAGATCCTGGGTGCCCTTGTCGAGCGGTGCCGATCGTGGGGCACGCGGCACTTCGCCGTTCGACGGGCGTCCGTTCCCCACGCTGCTCACTCGTGCAGGACGATTGGCGGGGAAAGGAATCACGGGCGAGCCCTTTGCCGCCGGCCCGGGCGTCGATGCGAGGGACTGCACCGGCGTGATCAGCGTCGGCTGCATCTCCTTGTCGAAGCCAGTGGCGATGACGGTGACGCGAATCTCGCCCTGCATCGCGGGCTCGTGCACGGCGCCGAAGATGATCTCCGCGTCGTCGCCGACGGCGTCGTGAATGATCTCGTTGATCTGGTGGACCTCGCCTAACGTGAGGTCCGCGCCGCCGGTGATGTTGACGAGGACGCCAGTGGCGCCGGAGACGCTCACGTTGTCCAGCAGTGGAGAGCTGATCGCCTGTTGGGCGGCCTCGATGGCGCGGTTCTCACCGCGGCCGACGCCGGTGCCCATCAACGCCGATCCACCCGCCTGCATGACGGTGCGAACGTCGGCAAAGTCCACGTTCACGAGGCCAGTCACGCTGATCAGCGACGAGATGCCCTGTGTCGCATGCAGCAGCACTTCGTCGGCCTTTTTCAGTGCGTCCTGGAATGGAATGCCCTTTCCGACGACGGCGAGCAACCGCTCGTTCGGGACGACGATCATCGTGTCGACGTTCTTGCGCATGTCGGCGATGCCCTGCTCCGCCTGACGCATGCGCTTCCGCCCCTCGAAGAGGAACGGCTTCGTGACAATGCCGACGGTGAGCGCGCCTGCTTCCTTCGCCAGCTCGGCGACGACGGGCGCGGCGCCGGTGCCGGTACCGCCGCCCATGCCGCACGTGATGAAGACGAGATCGGAGTTCGTGAGTGTCCGCGAAACTTCGTCGCGGTTCTCCTCGATGGCCTGCTTGCCTATCTCGGGACGCGCCCCCGCGCCAAGTCCGCGCGTCAGCTTCTTCCCGATCTGGATCTTCACATCGGACTTCGACGCCAGCAGCGCCTGCGCATCGGTATTGACGGAGATGAACTCGACGCCTTCCAGATGCTCGTCGATCATGCGATTGACGGCATTACCGCCACCGCCGCCGACGCCCACGACCTTCATGCGAGCGGCTTGCGTCGCGCTCTCTTCGAACTCGAAGATCATTGAGAGTGAAGCTCCCGTACTGCGATGTGTGGGGACGGTATAGCGGGGAGAGAACTACACGTGCGTGTTTCGAAGCGGCCTACGAGGAGGGAGAAGCTGCGCACCGCCGGTGGAAAACGCTCGGGCAATATAATGCTTTCTGTGCGCGCGCCTAGTCCTCTTCTTCTGCACTGACGAGACATCAGAGGAAGAATCACGGAGAATTTCGAGTGGAGTTTTCCACAGCACACGAGTGCGCGACAGCTTTGTGTGAGCGACAGAGAGAGAACGCGCGCACAGCCGTCGCGTGGAGCCAAAGTCCAATTGCGACGAACTCCCTTCGCATGCGGCGCGCCAGCAAATTCGACTGCTCGAAACCAAAAGCGGTGGCGCTGACTGACGCAGGCACATGCGGACAGACGCAGACAAATAATCTTGTCGGCGTCCGTCGCAGTTCGATTCGTCCGCGTTTGTCAGCGCCACCGCTTTGGGGCGGCGGTGACGGATTGGGTGCTTACCAGGTGGGGTACTTCGCGCCGATCAAAAAAAATCCTGCAGCCAGAACTTGATCTTCTCCGCAAACTTCCCTACGCCGCCGCCGCTCGCTGTGAGCCGGCGCACACCAGCACCCGCGGCGCCGAGCGCGACCCGGTGCGCGGCGTACTGAGCGAGACCGACCGCGGTCGCAAAACGGGGCGCTTCCACGGAGTCGCTGAGCCCTCCGATATTCTCGGCGGGCAGCCCCACGCGGACGCCCGTGCCGAAGACGTCGCTCGCGAGCTCGGCGACCCCCTGCATCGCCGCCGCGCCGCCGGTGAGAACGACGCCGGCGCTGAGCTTCCCCGCGTACCCCGCTGTGGCGATGTCGCGCTGAACCATGTCGAAGATCTCATCCATCCGCTGATGGATGATGTGCGCGAGCAGCTCGCGCGGAATCTGCCGGTCGCCCTGCGCGACGGTGCTCGGCAGCTGAATCACGTCTGATGGGTCGACGAGTGGCTCGTACGCGCAGCCGAATCGCTCCTTCAGTCGCTCTGCGTCCGCCTGTGTCACGCCCAACCCGTGCACGATGTCGCTCGTGACATTGTTGCCGCCGAAGGCCACCGTGCCGAGATGGCGGATCTTTCCCTCGTGAAAGAGCGCGAGGTCAGTCGTGCCCGCGCCCATCTCGACGAGCGCGACGCCCAGCTCCTTCTCGTCTTCGGTGAGCACGGCGAGCGCGCTCGCGAGCGGCTCGAGCACCAGCTCGCGCACGCGGTACCCGGCGCGCTCGACGGACTTGCGCAGATTCAGCGCCGGCGAGCTGCCGATCGTGACGAGATACATCTCCGTCTCCAGTCGCGTCCCGATCATCCCGATCGGATCGCGGATGCCGCTGTTGCGATCGACGGTGTACTCCTGCGGTATCGCGTGGAGCAGCTCGCGGTCGGGCGGAATCGCCTGCGCGCGCGCGACCTCGTTGGCGCGGTCGATGTCCTGCTTGCTGATCTCGTCGCCGCTGACGGCGACGATGCCTTTGCTGATCATTGCCTGGACGTGCTCGCCGGCGATCCCGGCGTAGAGCTCCTGCACCTGCGTGCCGGCCATCCGCTCCGCGTCCTGCAGCGCCTGGCGAATCGAGCGCGTCGTCTCCTCGATGTCGGAGACGATGCCGCGTCGCATACCCGTGGTACGCGCCTGGCCGACACCGAGGAGCTTGATCGAGGGATGCTTCGGCAGATCGCCCGACGTCTCGGCGATGATGGCGGTCGTCTTGGCGGACCCGATGTCGAGTCCCGCGACGAGGCGTTCCGGATTCATGGCAGTCTGGCGATGACCTGGTCTTTGTAACGGAGGTCGAGCTCCGCCGCACGAAAGCCGCGGCGGGCAAGGTCTTCTTCAACGGGCTCGATCTCGGCGAGACGGGCCGTGGATACGTCGCGCATCGCGCGCACGGGCGTGCCATCGAGGTCGATCACCACTTCATCCGCGCCCACGATGCGGATTTCGCTCACGCGATCGTAGAGCGCCGGTGCCTCCGTGCGCAAGAGACCGAGGAACGAGAGGATGCCGAGATCGCGCCGCGGCAGGACCGGCGCGTCGATCGGCGTCCGCGCGAGATCGATCGGAAGCGCAACGCCGCGCGCGTCGTATGCCCTGAGCCCATCGTTCGTGGCCACGAGCGCCACGGGGAGATTCTCGTCGACCTCGACGACCAGCGTTCCGGGAAGCTTGCGACGCACGCGGACGCGCCGGAGCTGCGGATGCGAGGCGAGCCGCGCCGCGAGCGGGCCGGTCGGATCCCAGATCGACGCCGTGGTGTCGATGTGCAGGCGATCGATCACCTCGCCCACCGACACATAACGAGCGCCAATGATCTCGACCTTCCGCACGCGAAAGAAGGAGAGCTGGCGCATGAGGAGCGGTCCCCAGAAGGGCGCGCCCGCGATCAGCACCAGGCCGGCGGCGATCAACGTGAGCCTAACGCGGATACGCGACCAGCCACGCGGGGCAGATTCCGCGTCGTCGCTCATGGGTGCTCCTCGAGGAGCGCAAGCAGCTCCGGACCGGAACGGGTGATGTCACCCGCGCCCATGAGGATCACGACATCGCCTTTGCGCGCGTTCCTGGCGATCGCCGCGGCGAGTCCAGGTCGGTCGCCGCGCCAGGCGAGTCGGCCGCCCGCCGCGGCGAGATGCTGCTCGATGAGGGAAGACGTCACGCCCTCGATCGGCTGCTCGCGGGACGGATAGATCTCGGTGAGATAGAGCGCGTCGGCCGTGGAGAGCGCGGTGGCGAACTCGCGGGCGAAGTCACGCGTTCTCGAGAAGAGATGCGGCTGGAAGGCCGCAACGATGCGCCGCGTTGGAAATGCGCCGCGCGCCGCCGCGAGCGTGGCCGTGATCTCCGTCGGGTGATGCGCGTAGTCGTCGAGGATCGTGATGCCGCGCGCGTCGCCGACGCGCTGAAATCGGCGCTCGACACCGCGAAAGGCGCCGAGCCCGCGTACGAGCTCCGCACCCGGTGCGCCGAGCGCGAGACCTGCGCCCAAGGCAGCGAGGGAGTTGAGTATGTTGTGACGCCCGGGCACGCCGAGCGACACGGTGCCTAACGACTCGCCGTCCCAGTCGGCCAGATAGCGCGCGCCGCCCGCCTCGAGCGTCACGTCGCGCGCGACGAGACGGGCGTCGGGCGCTCCCGTGCCGTCAGCGACGGCGTAGCGAATCACCTCGCTTCCAGTGGGGAGTCGCATTGCCGCTGCCCCAACGTCCTCCGCACAGAGCACGATCGTCCGGGCCGGTGCGACGAACTGGGCAAAGGCGGCGCGAATGTCGGCGAGCCCGTCGTAGATGTCGAGATGGTCGGCTTCGATGTTCGTGACCACGGCCACTGTCGGTGCGAGCGCGAGAAAGGACCGATCGTATTCATCGGCCTCGGCGACGTACAACCGATCGCTGCCCGCGCGCAGGTTGCCGGACCACTCTGGCACCCGCCCTCCGACGAGCGCCGTCGGATCGCGGCCCGCGGCGGCGAGCGCCTGCGTCGTCATCACGGTCGTCGTCGTCTTGCCGTGGGTACCGGCGATGCCAACGAGCTCGCGGCCGCGCGTCACTTCTCCAAGCGCTTCGGCGCGGCGGATGACGGGCACGCCATTGTCTCTAGCGCGCTGGAGCTCGGGATGATCCTTCGGCATGGCCGAGGTAACGACGAGCGCGCGGGCGCCCTGGACGTGCGCAGGATCGTGCGGCCCCACGACGATCCCGAGTCGCCGCAGATCATCGACGCCGCTCGGATTCGCGTCGCACCCCGTGACCTTCACCCCACGGCGCACGAACAGCTCGGCGAGGGCGCTCATGCCCGCGCCGGCGATGCCCACGAAGTGGACAGGTCGTGGGTCGGCGGAATCGAGGAGTGGCATGTGCGGCGCGGAATCTAGTCGGTGGTCGGTCGTCGGTGGACGGTGAACGGTGAACGGTTATTGGTTCCCGCGTCCCGCGTCCCCCATCCCGCATCCCACTACAGCAATGCGGCGATGCGAGCTGCGATCTCGCGCGCGGCATTCGGCCGCGCGCGCGCCGCCGCCCCCTTCGCGAGACGCGTGAGCTCGTCCGGATTCCCGAGCAGCTCGCGCAGCGTTGCGTCGAGGCGCGATGCCGTGAAGTCCGCCTGCGGGATGTACACCGCGGCCCCCGCCGCGGCGAGCGTGCGCGCGTTCACGCTCTGATGGTCCGCGGCCGCCGTCGGCAGCGGCACGAGGAGCGACGGAATCCCCCACGCGCACATCTCGGCCGTGCCCATGGCACCCGCACGCGCGACCGCCAGGTCGGCCGCCGCGTACGCTTCGCGCATCGGCGCGATGTACGGGCGGACGACGACGCCGCTCGTCGCGAGCGACGCGAATTCGTCGTACGTCCCCTTCCCTGTGGCCCAGATGACGAAGAGATCCGAGGGTCGCCTGCCCGAGCGCAGCCACTCCGCGACGGCGCTGTTGATCGCGCGAGCACCCTGACTCCCTCCGAAAACGAGGAGAACGCGCCCGCCCTCGGCTGGCAGTCCCCAGGCGGCACGTGCGGCCGCCCGGTCTGGCCGCGGCGACGGCGGCGGCTCTATGGGATTGCCCGTGTCGATCAGCGCCTCGGGCTTGGCCTTCCCGAGATAGCGCCTCGCCTCGGGGTAGCCGAGGTAGACCTCGCGCGCCCAGCGCGCGAAGAAGCGCATCGTTAGGCCGGGATAGCTGTTCTGCTCCTGGAGCGCATAGGGAATGCGGTGCGCCGCGGCGTAGGCGAGTGCGATACCGGACGCGTAGCCGCCCGTGCCCACAACGGCCGCCGGCTTCCGCTCGGCGGCGACCCGCGCGAGCTCGCGCCAGGCGCCGATCGCGCCACGCACTGTCTCCGCGTTATTCCACACCTTGCTGCGATAGAGCGGATGCAGGTCCAGCAGAATGTGCGCGAACTCGGTCGTCGGCAGGATGTCGCGCTCGATGCCGCGCCGCGCACCGATGAAGAAGGGCTCGATGTCTGGTCGCAGTTGCTTCAGCGCGCGGGCAATCGCGAGACCGGGATACAGATGGCCGCCCGTGCCGCCGCCGGCGAAAAAGACACGCAGGCCGCCGGGCGATGCGCTTCCGCGTTTTGCCATCGCTACTGCGAAGCAGGAACGGCGAGCGGATCCGTCGCGCCGCCGCCGAGTACCCGCTCCTTCGTGCTGCCGATGTTCACGAGGATGCCGGTGAACAGCATGGTGAGCACGAGATTGGAGCGGCCGTACGAGACGAACGGCAGCGTGAGCCCCGTCGTCGGCAGGAGCCCAATGACGACGCCGATGTGCAGGTATGCCGTGAGCACGGTGACGAACGTGAGCCCGACCGCGACCAGTTGCAGGAACGGCGATCGCGCCTTGCGCGCGATGCGGAATCCGAGCAGCGCGTAAATGGCAAACGCTACGACGATCGCGGCGAGTCCGACGAAGCCCCACTCCTCCCCGATGTTGCTGGCGATGAAATCGCTGTACGGATACGGCAGGAAGCCAGCCTGCTGTCGTCCTTCCCCGAATCCGACGCCGAACGCGCCGCCCGATCCCACCGCGACGAGCGACTGCTTCAGCTGGTAGTTCACCGCCGCGGGCGCACCACCGGGATCGAGGAAGGTGGACACGCGGAGGAGCGCATACTGCAGCCGCTCGATCTTGTGCCAGAGCACGGGAATGGCCAGCGCGCCTAACGCGACGAAGTAGCTCATCCGCGCGCCGCCGACGAACAGCAGGAGCGCCATGAGCAGCGTGTACAGCATCGATACCGAGAGGTCGGGCTCGAGCGCCGCGAGCACGTCGAGGAGGCCGATCACGACGAGAAACGGAACGAGCCCCTTCGTTAGGCGGCGCAGCGAGTCGCCCTTCCGGACGACGAGCATCGACACCCACACGATGACGCCGAGCTTTCCGAGCTCCGACGGCTGGAACGAGCTGCCGAAGAGAAAGCGCTTCGAGCCATTGATGCGAGGGGCGATCGAGTCCGGCAGTACGAGCGTCAGTGCCATCGTCACGATCGTGAGCAGCAACAGCGGCCAGGCCCACTCCCGCCACTTGTCGGCGTCGATCTTCGCGACGATCGCGAATGCGACGGCGCCCGCGGCCGCGCCCGTGAGCTGCCGCAGCAGATAGAAAGCGCTCGCGTGATTCTCGTTCATCGCGACGAGCGCGCTGGCGCTGTAGAGCACGGCCAGGCCATAGGCGAGGAGCATCGCGCTCACCAGCATCAGCCCCTGCGCCTCGGCACCGATGCGCCAACGCGTGCGCTCGCCGTTGCGCTGCTCCGCTCGGCCGCGCGTCGCGATCGGTTCTTCTCGTACCACCGGTCCCACCGTCACCGTGCTACGCCTCGCCTCCACTCACGTCTTCGCTTCGCGTTTCGCCACTGGCGTGTGCCGCCGGACGCCGTTGCCGATGTTGATGAGCCGCTTGAACTCGCGGCCCCGCTGTTCATAGTTCTCGAACATGTCGTAGCTCGAGCACGCCGGCGAGAGAAGAACGACGTCCCCCGGCGTAGCCGCGCGGCGCGCCGCCGCAACGACGTCCGCGAATGAGGAGCCGAGTCGCTCCACGGGAACGATGCTGCCCAGGTCCTTCTCGATGATCGGTGCTGACTCTCCATACGCGAGCACCACTTTCACCGTGCGACGAATCTCATTCGACAACGAGGTGTACGGCTCGCCCTTGTGACGTCCGCCGAGCAGGAGCACCGTTGGACGTGTCATCCCGCGGAGCGCGACCTCGGTCGACGCGACGTTCGTGGACTTGGAGTCGTTGATCCAGAGGACGCCGTTGCTCTCGCCGACGGCCTCGATTCGATGCTCGAGTCCATGAAAGGTGCGCAGGCCGCGTGCAACGGCGCCGAGCGACTGTGGCGTCCGATGCGACTCGCTCGCGAGCAGCACGGCGAGCGCCGACGCAAGCGCGTTGGCGACGTTGTGATCCCCGATCAGATGCAAGTCGCCGCGGGCGAGAAGCGGCTCGCCAAGCACCTCGAGCATGCCGCGCGACGTGTCGACCCATGCATCGCTGCGCCCGCGAATGGAGAACCGGCAGTGGATTCCCGCCGCCGCTTCAGCCAGCGCTTCGACGACGACATCGTCGCCGTTGGTCACCCAGTGCGATGCCGCCGTCGCGTTGCGAAAGAGGAGCGCCTTGTCGCCGTAATACTCCTCGATCGTCGCATAACGATCGAGATGATTCGCCGAGAGATTCGTGAGGATGCCGACGCGCGGATCGATGCTCGGCGTGTCGTGCAGCTGAAACGACGAGATCTCGAGCGCGACCCAGTCCGGTGGCTCCGGCCGGAGCGCGATCTCGGCCAGCGGAAGGCCGATGTTTCCGGCTGCGACGGCCCGATGACCCAGTGCGGAGAGGAGATGCGCGGTGAGCGCCGTCGTCGTCGTCTTGCCGTTGGTGCCGGTGATCGCGATGTAGCGCAGGTTCGGAAGCAGCCGTAGCGCGATTTCCACCTCGCTCACGATCTCGATTCCTCGCGCGCGCGCCGTGGCGAGGGGTGGCGCCGACGGTGGAACGCCGGGGCTGGCGACAACGAGCGAGGCGCGGCCGATACGCTCCAGGTCATGCCCACCGAGCTGCGCGTCGACATCTTCGGAGCGGAGCGCCGCGGCGCTGGCGTCGAGCGTCTTGTCTCTGCCGGTGTCCGACGCGTACACGTCCGCGCCCGTGCGCGCGAGCAGCGTCGCAACGGCGCGGCCACTGCGCGCGAGCCCAACGACGGCGATCTCGCCGTTGAGCCAGCCCGCCGGCAATGCCGGGTCGACGACGCGTCGCTGCTGTGATCTCACGAGATCTCCGTCAGCGAAGCTTGATCGTCGTCAGCGCGAAGAACGCGCAGAGGATCCCGATGATCCAGAACCGCACGACCACCTTCGATTCGTGCCATCCCAGCATCTCGAAGTGATGATGGAGTGGCGCCTTTCGAAAAACCTTGTGCGCCTGCGCGTACTCGAGGCCATACCGTCTGCGCCGGTACTTGAAGGTGTACCGCTGCAGAATCACCGACACCGTCTCGGCCGCGAACACGGCGCCGACGAATGCGAGCAGGAACTCCGACTTGAGGAGAATGGCCACGGCGCCTAACGCGCCGCCGAGCGCGAGCGAGCCCGTGTCTCCCATGAAGACGTCCGCCGGGTGCGTGTTGAACCAGAGGAAGCCGATGAGCGCGCCGACAATCGACAGACAGAAGACAGTGAGCTCGCCCGCGTCCGGCAGGTAAAAGATCCCGAGATACTGGCTCGCGTCGACGCGGCCCATGATGTAGCTGAAGATCGCGAAGGTGCCGAACGCGATCGCCCCAAGCCCGGAAACGAGACCGTCGAGGCCATCGGTGATGTTCACGGCGTTGCTCGTGCCGGTGAGGATGAACGTCGTAAACACGACGTAAAGCCAGGCGAATCCGGCCGCCGGCACGACCACGACGTACTTGAAGAATGGAACCGAAGTCGAAGCACCGGGGAGATACGGCACCAGCGGATGCTGCCAGAGATACCAGCCGAGGACCACGCCGACGATGACCTGACCAACCAGCTTGTACCGCTCGACGAGTCCGCGATTCTTCTTCCCTTCCCGCTTCTGCTTGAGCTTCAGGTAATCGTCGAGCAGGCCGATCGCGCCCATCCACAGCATCACGAACAGCGCGACGAGTACATACGGCCGTCGCAGGCTGAACTTCGACCAGAGCAGGATGGGGATCATCGAGCACGCGATGATGATCAGTCCGCCCATGGTCGGCGTGGTTCCCTTCGACGCGTGGCTGTCAGGTGTCCCCTCGCGCACGACCTGATTCACCGCCTGCCGCCGGAGGGCCCGCAGGATGATGGGGCCGATGATGAACGACAAGATCAACCCCGTCACCGCCGCCATCACCGCGCGGAAGGAGATGTAGTTGAGGAGGTTGAAGATTCGGAACTTCGGGGTGAGCGGATAGAGGAGGTAGTAGAGCAAAATTGGTGACTGGTGCTTGGTGGTTGGTGCTTGGTCATCGGTGGACCGTGAACGGTGAACGGTGGTCGATCCGTCCGTTCACGGTTCACCGCTCACCGTTCACCCTTGTGATTCCGCCCACTGTTTGATCTTCGGCACTAATTGCTCGAGTCGAACCCCGCGCGATGCTTTGAGCAGGATAACCGCGTCCGGCTCCAGGCGCGACACGAGCCGACTCCAGAGACTGTCGACATCGCTGCCCGTAACAAGCCGCTCGTTCATCGAGCCGTTGGACGCGCGCTCCAGCGCCGCGGCGAACTCCCCGAGCCCAGCGACGATCTCGATTGGCGACGCAAGCGCTTCGCGCGCCAGCGACTCGTGGAGAGACGGCCCGCTCGGTCCAAGCTCGAGCATCGTGCCGAGGATGGCGACACGCTGACGCCCGCGTCCGGCATGTTGGAGCAGCTCGAGGGCAGCGCGTGCCGAGCCCGGGTTCGAGTTGTAGGCATCATTCACGAGCGTTACGCGTCCGATCGCTTCCACGTTCGAGCGCATCGGCGGCACCGGCATCGCCTGGATACCACGCGCCGCCTGCTCCCAGGAGACGCCGAGCCCGCGCGCGGCGGCGAGCGCAAGCATGGTGTTTCGCAAGTTGTGAACGCCGCGAAGCGGCACCTCGAACGGCACGCCGACGATCTCCAGGCGCCCGCGGCCATCCGCGCCAAGCTCCCAGCGGTCCGCATGGACGTCACCCTCGTCGAGCCCGGCCGCGATCACCACGCGGGCGCGCTTCCTCGCCTCCGCGACGACCTCAGGTTGTGCGGCCGGAACGATGGCGGTCGCAACGCCGTCGCACGCGGCGAGCTCTTCGCGCATCACACCCGCGAGGTCGCCGAGCCCCTCGAGATGCTCCTCCGCGATGGAGGTGACGACCGCGATGTCGGGCTCGACGATCGCGCGAAGGCGGGCGACCTCGCCGGGCTGATTCGTGCCCATCTCGATGACGGCGACATCAGCGGTGTCCGGGATCGCGAGAAGGGTGAGCGGAACGCCGACGAGGTTGTTGAGGTTGCCCTGCGTCGCGTGCGTCTCGAGGGCGGCGCCTAACGCCGCTTTGAGCAGCTCCTTGGTGCTCGTCTTCCCATTCGTGCCCACGACCCCGACGACGGGCTTCCCCCAGGCGCGTCGCCGGTAACGACCGAGCGCGCCGAGCGCGATGAGCGTATCCTCAACCTCGAACACCGGCACGCCGAGGTCGCGCGCGTTGTCGATTCGCGACACGACGACGCCGGCGGCACCGCTCGCCACCGCCTGGCGCAGGAACTCGTGCGCGTCGAAGCGCTCGCCGACGAGGGCGACGAAGAGATCACCCTTGCCGATGGTGCGGGTGTCGGTCCACACCCGCGCGAATGAGCCGGCGCCACGCGGCAGATTGCCGCGGGCGAATGGTTGCAGCGCGTCCGCGACGCGATCGAGAGTCCAGAATGTCATGCAGCGATTCTAATGGGCATTCGCCATCAACGATCGGACGATCTCCTTCTCGTCGAAGGGATATTTCGTCGTTCCCCGCACCTGGTACGTCTCGTGACCCTTCCCGGCGAGGAGAATGACGTCTTCGGCCGCGGCGATGGCGAGCGCGCGCTGGATCGCCTCCAGGCGGTCGGTGATCCGCTCGTGATTCGTGCCGCCCATGCCGCGCTCGATATCGTCGAGGATCGCCTCGGGATCTTCGGTGCGCGGATTGTCGCTCGTCACGATGGCGACTTCCGAAAGTCGCTCGGCGATCTCGCCCATCACCGGCCGCTTGCCGCGATCGCGGTCGCCGCCGCAGCCGAACACCACGATGAGCCGTCCGCGCGCGAACGGCCGCACGGCAGTGAGAGCGCGCTCGAGCGCGTCCGGGGTGTGGGCATAGTCGCGCAGCACCGCCGGCGACTCGTTGAGCAGCTCGAGCCGGCCCGGCACCTGCGGCAGCGACGAGAGCCGCGCCGCGATCTGCTCCGTGGACGTGCCTAACGCGTACGCCGCGGCGGCCGCGCCGAGCGCGTTCATGACGTTGAAGTCACCGATGAGCGGCAACTGCAACGGCTGTCGCTCTCCCGCGAGAGCGAGCGTCCACTCGCTACCGCGCGGCCCGAAGCGGACCTGCTCCGAGTGCACCTCCGCCGTCATCACCCGCTCGCTGAAGCCGACGCGCCGCCGGTCCGTGCGCAGCGCCGTCCACGCCGTGTCGTCCAGGTTGTAGACGACGGTGCCGTGCGGCAACAGGTACTCGAGGAGGCGCGACTTCGCGCGAAAGTACTCCTCCATCGTGCCGTGGTAATCGAGGTGATCGCGCGTGAGGTTGGTGAAGACGACGACGTCGAACAGCACGCCCTCGACGCGACGCTGGTGGAGAGAGTGAGACGAGACTTCCATTGCGACGCGCGCGACGCCAGCGTCGGCCAGCACACGCAGCACGCGCTGCAGCTCGACGGGCCCCGGCGTCGTCAGACCTCCACCACCCTCCACTGCATCACCGGCACTGCCCACGAGCACGCCGAGCGTGCCGATCGACGCACTGCGTCCGCTCGGCGTGTCGAGAACGTGGCGGAGCATGTTGACGGTAGTTGTCTTGCCGTTCGTTCCCGTGACGCCCACGAGCTGCAGCCCCCGAGCGGGCCACCCGTACGCCGCCCCGGCCGTAAGCGGCGCCGCCCGGCGTCCATCGCGCACGATGAAAGCCGGCATACCCGCGGGAATGCGGCTCGCCTGCTCCGCGACGGCCGCGACTGCGCCGGCGCGCTGCGCCATCTCGAGAAAGTCGTGGCCGTCGCGCTCCGTCCCACGAACAGCGACGAAAAGAGTTCCGGGTTTGACGAGCCGACTGTCGTCGGTGATGCCGGTGGCCGTCGCCGGCAGCGTACCGCGGCGTTCCTGCAGCAGCTGCGCGGACTCGAGCGCGGCGACGATGTCGTGGAGCGAGAACTCCGTCACAGTTTAGAAGTCGTGAAATAGACGAACGACCGCGCCCGCGGGAGCAACGCTCCCGGCCGCGGGCTCCGTGGCACCATCCGTGCCCCGGACGAGCCGCACGTGGAAGCCGGCGCCGTGGAGCGAGCGAACCGCGTCGCGGAGCGACAGCCCGCGCACGTCCGGCACAGCGCGCGGCGCCTCGGCGATGCGCGCCGGAGCCCGGTGCTGCGCGAGGGAGACGACGAACGGAACGCTCCCGGCGCTCACGACTTCACGCGCCGCGCGCCGCGCACTGTCGGCCCGCGCCGTCTCCGGACGAGCGGCAGCCGACCCCGCGAGCGAGAGCTGCCCGCGCGGGCTCGTGTCGCCCACGAGCGCGGAATCCGGCCGGAGCGCGAGCGCCGCGTCGGCGCTCGACGCGAGCTTGTGGCGGTCGAGCGCGGCGTCGCGCGCGGCGAGCGCGGCCTGCAGCACCGTCTTCGTGAGCGGGGCGGCCGTCGCCGCACTGTAAAAGCTCCCCTTTTCGTCCCGTGGATTGGTGAGCTTCACGACGATGACGTACTGCGGCTCGTCGCCCGGAAAGAGCCCGACGAAATTCGGGTTGTACTGCTGCGCCGCGTAGCGCCCGTTCACGGTGCGACGCGGCGTGCCCGTCTTTCCCGCGAGGAGAAAGCTCGCCAGATCGGCCTGGAGCGCCGTGCCATTCTCGACGACGTTGAGCAACATCTTACGCATGCGCGTCGCGACATCGGGCGTCATCACGCGACGCACGACGCGCCGCTGGTGGCGGTAGATCACGCTTCCGTCAGGCGCGCGGATCTCCCGCACCAGAGCCGGCTCGAGCAGCTCGCCGCCGTTCGCGAAGGTCGCGTACGCGACCGCGAGCTGCAGCGGCGTCACCGAGATCTCGTAGCCCATTGCGAGCGACGCCGGCGATTGCGGCGACCACCGCGCCGGCTCGCGAAGGACACCATTCGCCTCCGAGGGATAGGGCACTCCCGTCGCCGTACCGAAGCCGAAGTCGCGCAGCACCTCGAACTCCTCGCGGCGCGTGAGCCGCTGCGCGAACTTCACGATGCCGATGTTGCTCGACCACTGGAGCACGGTCGCTAGCGACGCGCGCCCTACGAGATGGTCATCGTGAATGACGCGTCCCTCGAGCTCGAGCGTCCCGTCGCCCGTGTTGATCATGTCCGTCTCGCGCGCCTTGCCGCGCGCAAGCAGTCCGGCGGCAATGAACGGCTTGAGCGTCGACCCGGGTTCGAACGGCTCCGTGAGCGCCGTGGCCGCGGTCGATCGGACGTCCTGACGGCGGCTCGCCATCGCCAAGACGTCGCCCTCGCGAGGGTCGAGCACGACGATGTCACCCCCGTCCGCGCCCATCTTCGTCACCGCTTCCGCTAGCGCGTGCTCGGCAATCTCCTGCAGCTCGTGGTTGAGCGTCAGGACGATGGTGTTGCCGGGCCGCGGCGCGACTCGCGGCGCGTTAGGCGACTCGAAGCTCCGCCCGCGAATGTCGCGAACCAGCGTCGCCGTTCCCGCCGTGCCACGGAGCACCGTATCAAGCGCCAGCTCGATGCCATCCACCGCGTGATTCTGCGCGTCGACGCGGCCGACGAGCCGACGTGTCCCCTCTGACATCGCGTATGCGCGCACGCTGGCCGCGCTCGCATACACGCCGCGGAGCCGCGTCGCTGCGGCGACATCTGTCGTGAGGTATCTGCCCGGCAGCGTCACCCACGCGTGATGCACATCGAGCGCGCGCCGAATCCACTCCGGCTTGAGCTTGGCGCGAGTGAGCACGCGACGCAGCGTCGCGCGATCCTCGGCGCGCACTTCCCGCGGCGCGACCTCGAGCTGCACCATCTCCCGGCTCTGCGCGAGTACGAGCCCGGCGGCGTCGAGAATGTCGCCCCGCGGCGCGGGCATCTCGCGAGGCGAGAGCTGCTGCCGCGCGGCGCGCGCCCGCCACGTGTGACCTTGCAGCAGCTGCACGTGCGCCGCCTGAGCGATGACCGCCAGAGCGAACGTGGCGAGCAGCGCGTGAACGATCTTGATCCGTCGAGAGCGGATCATCGACGCGGTGTGGAGTCGGTACGTGTCCCGCGCGGACTGGATCGTCCGGGGGCGAGCATGATCACTTGGTCGGGCGATGGGACGTGCATGTTCAATCTCTGCTCGGCGATCGGTGCCAGTCTCGCTCGACTCGACGCGTCGCGAATCTCTCCTTCGAGCTTCACGCGCTCAGCCTCGAGCGCCTGTCGCTTCCGGTCGAGCTCGCGCAACCCGCGCGCCTCGCCGATGCCGTATGTTCTGCGTGCAATGACGCCTGTGGCCACGAGGACGAAACCAAAGAGCGCGAGCGCAATCACCGAGCGCCGCGACGGCCGCCGGCGGCTCACGTCGCGTCCGCCAGGCGAAAGGCGCGCAGGCGTGCACTGCGCGAGCGCGGATTGCTCGCGAGCTCGTCTGGCCCAGGTGTCGTCGCCTTGCGGCCGATGAGGTCACCCAGCGCGTGCCCCCGGCAGGTACACATCGGCTGCTTCGGCGGGCAGATGCAGTCGCTGCTCCACTCCCGAAAGGCGTGCTTCACGAGGCGATCCTCGCCCGAGTGATAGGCGATGATCGCCATCGTACCGCCCGGTTGCAGTCGATCGCGCAGCGCCGGAAGTGCGCGCTCGAGACCGGTGAGCTCGTCGTTCACGGCTATTCGGAGCGACTGGAAGAGCCGCGCGAAATCGGGCGGCCCAGTCCGTGGCCCCAAGGCCCCGCGAATCGCGCCGACGAAATCGTCGCTCACCGCGAACGCCTTGTTGCCGCGGCGGCGCACGACCTCGCGCGCGAGCCGGTGTGCGCGCCGCTCGTCGCCGTATTCGCGGAAGATCGACGCCAGCGCCTGCTCGTCGAAGCTGTTGAGGAGATCGGCTGCCGTGATTCCACTGCCCCGGCCACGATCCATTCGCATGTCGAGCGGAGCATCTTCGCGGAACGTGAAGCCGCGCCGGGGATCGTCGATCTGGTGCGACGAGATGCCGAGATCGAGCAGGATGCCCACGAACTTCTCGCCGGCCAGCTCGGGTATCTCGTCGATCTCCGCGAAGTTGCCGAGAAGGGCTCGAAAACGGCCATTGGGTGTGTAGGAAGCGAGTCGTTCACGCACGGCGTCGAGGGCATCGGGGTCCCGGTCGATACCGGTGACCTGATGCACGCCTGCCTGGAGGAGGGCGAGGGCATGTCCTCCGCCGCCTAGGGTGCCATCCAATACGCTCGCGCGGCCGCCAAGAAGTTCGATAACCTCTCTGGCGAGCACAGGCGCGTGATATGCGCTATGGAGGATGGAACCGTCGACGCCGGGTGACGGGGCGGACATACTAACTGACCCTTCCCCGACGTGCCAACCCCTGCATCCCTTGCCACGTACGACCAGAAAGCCTTCGTCCACTGACCGAGCTCGAGTCTCGATGCCTCGCAGCAGGCGCAAGCACTACGCGATGATCATCCACGGAGCGCGCGCCGAGCGCGAGGACGTGCGCCACCTCATCGATTGGGTGCGGGGCAAGGGCCATCTCGTGGAGCCGCACGTCACGCTCGAAGCCGGCGATGCGACCGCGATGGCCGCCGCGGCGGCGAAGGCCGGCGCGGACACCGTGATCGCGGTCGGCGGCGACGGAACGGTGAACGAGGTGGTCAACGGCCTCGACGGGTTCGACACGCCGCTCGGCATCATCCCCCTCGGCACCGCGAACGATTTCGCCACGCAGGCCGGTATCCCCGCCGATGTCGATCATGCGATGGATGTTATTCTGCGTCGCAAGCCGACGCGAATCGATACGGCGTCGCTCAACGGACGGCGCTTTCTGAACGTGTCGACGGGCGGCGTCGGAGCGGAAGCAACGGCCGAGACGCCGCCCGAGGCGAAGGAGACGCTCGGGCCGATGGCGTACGCGATCACCGGCGTGCGCAAGTTCGCGGAGTTCGAGCCCTACCAGGCCAGCTTCCGCGGCCCCGACCTCGCCTTCGACGGCGAGTTCCTGATGTTCGCGGTCGGCCTAACGAGAGCCTCCGGGGGCGGTACGCTCGTGACGCCACGCGCCTCGGTCACCGACGGCCTCATCGATCTCTGCATCGTGGAAGCGATGGGCCGCGGCGATTTTGCCCGGCTCCTGCTCAAGGTGAAGCGCGGCGAGCACCTCGGCGAACCGGGCGTCCATTACGCGCAGCTGCCCTGGGTGACGATCGAATCGTCGCAGCAGTTGAGCGTGAACGTCGACGGCGAGACGTCGGACGCGCGGAAGTTGGACTACATGGCGCGGGCGCACGACCTCTGCGTGCACCTGGTGCACACTCCGGGCACCGAAAGCGATAGCGACTAAAGCAGAAGCCCGCCGCAACTGCGGCGGGCTTCTCTTTGATCGTGAACGACGTTCGCTAGTGCTTCGTGCCCGATCGCGTCGTCGTCTTGCACAACGCCTTCTTGGCCGGCGCGATGTTCGGGTAATACTGCTGGATCGCTCCCATCAGCTGACCCGCGGTGTTCTTGTCGTATGCCGCGGCCTGGGGCAGCGCGATCTGCGAGGCCGACCACATATCGTCCGCGAGTTGAGCATCCGCGCAACTCCGCGACTTGTTGAGGTTCTGGAGTGCGTTGAGGCCGACCTGGAACGAGGAGAGGCCGACGAAGAGCTTCACCTGCGGCGTAGGCGCGATGCTGTCGACCACGCTCGCGAGCTGGTAGGCATTCATCCACGCCTGACGCATCTGCAGAGCATCCTTGCCCGTGGTGTCCTGCGCGGCCTTCACCGCCACACCCACGCTCGAGAGCAGCGCGTTTCCGACTGCGTTCTTGTCGGCGCCGGCGGCAACGACCTTTCGCGCCCATGCGAACGCGCTGTCCGTCTGCTTGAGCTCTCCGTACGTGATGATCACGAGCGGAATGCCATTCTCGACCTTGGGATCGAGCTCGACGGCGCGCTTTGCCGCGTCCAGCGACTGCTGCAGCTGACCCGACTTACGCAGCGTCTGCGCATACATCATGTAGAGGTCGGGCCTGTTGCCGAACTTCTGCACGGCGCGCGCGGCATACTGCGACGCGACCTGCGGCTGACTGTCGGCCGACGCGATCGCGATGAGTCGGGTGTAGAGGTCCGCCGTGGCGGCGGCCGTATCGGCCTTCATCCACTCTTCGCCTGCGGTGAGCGCCTTCTTGTAGTCCTTGGCGCTGGCGAGGAGCAGGAAGCGCATGCGGAGCACCGCCGGGTCGCCCGGATTGTCCTGCAGCATCTCGTTGGCGATCGGCAGCGCCACCTCGGGCTTGTTCAGCGCACCGAGCATCGTGAGCAGCGTCGGACGGACGCTGGGATCGACGCGGGAGAGGCGCACCATCGTCTGCACCGCCTTCGCCGTATCGGCCTTCGTCATGTACGCGTCGACCGCGTTGCGCATGGCGAGCGCGTTCAGGGAATCCGAGCGCATGATCGCTTCGGCGATGCGGAGCACGGAGTCCGGCCCTGCCTTGCCGTACTGGAACGCCGACATGAGGCAGAGCTGCGAGAGCGTGCTGTTCGCGTCCTTCGCGAGACCAGCCCGCGCCGCGGTGGCAGCCTCGGTCCACTTCTGATCGCGGAGCGCCGACTCGCACTTCCGATACTCGGGAAGTGCCTTGCGCGCATCGGCGAGCTCGTGCTCGATCCGCTTCGCCGCGTCGCCCGCATCGCGAGCGTCGACGCCCGGCAGGGGTTGCGCGAGCGAGACGTCGCGCGCCAGCAGCAGCCGCGCGTCGACGTGAAGGCCGTTAGGCGTCTTCGCGCCGGTGCAATCGAGGATCTCGTCGGCGCGCATCAGCTTCGCCAACTCCTTGAGATCCGAGACGCTCAGCGCCGAATCCGCCTTGTAGCCGGACGACGTGAGGTAGTTGTTGATGTCGTTGCGCGACAGCACGTACAGCTGCCGGACGGAATTCTCTGACTGAACGCGGCCGCGCAGCGCCTCGGCGACGTCCATCCCGAGACTGCTCGGGGTGGCCGTATGGCACGTGGCGATCAGAATCCGCGGGGTGTCGGCGCCCGGCTGCTGACCACGAGTCTGCGCCCGAACGATGTGTGGTGCGCTGACTGCCGTCATCGCGATTGCGCCGGCCGCCGTGAGCACACGGCGTCGAGATGCCATCACAGTTGGAGCTCCTCCAAAACGTTGACGAGAATTACCCGAGATCGCCCAGCAAAGGTCCCTCTTACCCTTCCCCACAGCCTAACTGCATAACTACGCTTCGCTTTTTCCGCGTGTGCAACCGCAAGGGATGGGCGAAGAGGGACTCGAACCCCCGACATCCCGCGTGTAAGGCGGGTGCTCTAACCAACTGAGCTATTCGCCCTCTCGAGCGCGCGTCCAATCGTCCGTGCGACGCGCGTGCCGCGGCTGGTTTTCGTCGCTCGAAATGTGTATGCGTGGGCCGTCGCCCACCTGTGCTTGGCGCAAGATCAGGACTTGAGGATGGCAAGCGGGACGAGCACGCAATAGCCGGCGACGAGCAGCAGCGGAGCGATCGTTTCGCCGCCGCGCGCGAGGTCCGCGTAGCCTGCGAGGAGAGTCACCGCCGCCGCACCCCACCAGATCACACTGCGGGTTCGCGTACTGGTCTCGCGAGTTGCCATAGGGCCGTAGTGTAGGTCGGCCGGAAATCGCTGTCAAGCGACGTGACGAAGCGAAGTTACGTGAATTCCACGTTAAGGTTTGATGAACGCGTGCTCAGCGAGCACGACTTCCTCACTCCGGCTCGTCACCCCGCGCCGGTGGTGTCGCGTCCGGCGCCTCCACCACTTCGCCGAGCAGCTGCTCGATCGGATCGAGGGCCAGCCGCTCGGCCGCAACGTCCGCCGCGACTAGCGCGGCCATGCGCCGCCGGTCGCGCCGGCGGCGCGCCAGATAGAGCGGCGTGATGATGAGCAGCATGATGACACTCGCGAGCGTCAGGTCGCTGAAGAGCGCCAGCCCGCCATAGCGGCGCCGCGTTCGCTGCTGCCAGTCACGCTCGAGGGTCAGGAGCGTCATGCCGTAGGCGGAGCGCACCGCCCGGTCGAGTGAGCCGCTCGCCTTCCAGTGCTCGAAGAGCAGCGTCAGCCCGTGGGATGTATCAATAGACGCCATGTCGTCCACCGCCCGATAGGCGAGCGCATAGGCGGCCTGTGCGCTGGTGGCGCCCTCCGTGAATCGGTCGTCGAGCTCGTCGAAGGACGGCATGCCGCGCAGCGCAAGCGCGAAGTTCGTCGCCAGCACCTCGTTTCGCGTCAGCTCCCGGGCCGCGTAGCTCGCGTATCCCTCGTCGAACCAGCGGGGGGGCAGATCGCCGAGGTACTCGTGCAGCGCGAGATGCGCGAGCTCGTGCCGAAGGACGGCGAGTGGATCGCCGGCGTCGGAGCCCGCGCTCTTCCCCTGCATCACGATACGGCGCGAATCCGGGAACGCGAGCGCGGCGCCCCACTCCGGCGCGCCGGCGCCGGCCCACTCGCGGAAGCGCCGCTGATCGGGCGCGATCGCGATCAGGACACGCTGTGCGGGCCGCGGCAGCCCGGGAAACGAATCGTTGCTCACGGCGCGCGCGAGCAAAGCAGTCGCCAACTTCTCGTCGGCCGGATAGCAAACCGCGGTGAAGCGGCCCCGATCGAGCCGGACGGGAGCGTCTTGCGGGGCGCGGGACGCGGGAGGCGGGACGCGGGAAGGGCGCATAGACGCAGACGCCGGAAGCAGAACGAGTCCGCATAAGATCGCGCGGATTCGCGCGATCCAGGACATGCCCCGCGTCCCGCGTCCCGCGTCCCGAATACCGCACCCCGCAACCCGCGTCCCGCGCCCCACGTCCCGCGTTAGGGCTCTCCCCCACGCTCGACTGTCGTGAGCACATCGGCGCAGCGCTTTCCCCATGGATTGAACTTGTTCGCCGCGAAGCCGTTCTTCCACGTCTCGATCGCCTCGTCGCGCTGCCCGTTGAACCAGAGCGCTCGCCCCAGCTCGAAGTACGCTTCGATCAGGCCGGGGCCGAGCGCGATCGTCTTCCGGAAGAAGGTCTGCGCGTCCTCGAACATGTCGCGCTCGAGATACACCAGGCCGAGATAGAAATGCGCGTACAGCGACGCCTTCTTGTCGTTGTCGAGCCGGATCGCTCGCGACAGATGCTCGATGGCTTCGCCGAAGATGCGCTTCTTCAGGCAAATGTAGCCGACGTTGATGCGGGCGAGCGCGTTTTGCGGCTGGCGCATCAACACCTTCTGGAACATGAGCAGTGCGTCGTCGTACTTCTCCTGCAGCATCAACGCCCACCCGAGCAGCGCCTCGGTCTGCGGATCGTTAGGCGACAGCTCCAGCGCCTTCCGGAGCGCGACCTCCGCACCTTCGTGGTCGCCGAGCGACAACTTGCTCCACCCTTTCTCGATGAAGGTCGAGGCACCGATGTGGTCGGCGCGCACCACCGGGCGCTCACCGCTGAACTGGGGCGCATTCGACGGCGGCACCGGGTGCGCGCCGGAGCTGCCGCCGTTGGCGCCGCCATTGCGGGCGCGAAGCGTCTTCCACTGGTCGACGAGCTGTTTGACATCGTCGCGCAGCGCCGTTAGGTCGCCGATCTCCTGCTCGAGCTGCTTGAAGAGCACGCCGATCTCCGTCTTCAGCGCGTCCAGCTCGCGCGGCGCCCCCTCACCGGCGAGACGCCGCTGGAGCGCGCCGTAACGCTCCCGCCACGTCGTGTTCGCGTCGTTAGGCATCGACGACGGCGCCACCGGCGATCGGCGTTCCGCGCTCGCTCCCCAGCTGCAGCGCGATCCGCTCCGTCGCCGACAACAACTGTTCCACGTCGAGCACGATCACGAGCCGCTCCCCTTCGCCGCGCCGGACGATGCCCTTGAGGTAGTCCCCGGCAAGCCCGCGGAAGAAGGACGGCGCGGCAGCTATCATTCCGGCCTCCACCGCCGAGACCTCCACCACCGAGTCGACGACGATCCCGATCCATTCGCCGCGCGCAGTGAGGACGACAATCCGCGTGTCCGGCGCCGGCGGTCGCTCCGCCAGCTCGAACCGCCGCCGCAGATTCACGACCGGAATCACGCGCTGCTGGTATTCGATGACGCCTTCGATCCAGTGCGGCACGTCCGGCAGCACGCGGGGCGCCTGATATCGCAGCACGCGCTCGACGGCGAAGATGTCCGCCGCGAAAAGATCGTCGGCGAGACGAAAGGTGACGAGCTTCGTTGCTTCGGCGTTCATACTCTCTCCTCCGCGGGCTCGTCGAGCACCGCCGTTGCGGCACTATGCGTCGCCACGATTTCCTGCGCGTCGAGCACCGCGATCAGATCGGCGCCGCGATGGACAATGCCCAGCAGCGCCCCATCCTTCGCGCGCGCACCGGGTGCGTCGCGCACGGTCGCGAGATCCACGGTCGCGACATCGTCCACGTCGTCGGCAGCGATGGCAACACGACGATCGCCGCCACAGAAGACCACTACCGTCGCGGCCTTCTCGCATCGAATCCCGAGCGCCACCTGCGGCTCGAAGACCGAGACGAGCGCCCCGCGCAGCGTGAAGACTCCGAGCATCGAGGGCGGCATCTCGGGGAGCCGATGCAACACCGGTATGTCGAGCGCTTCTTCCGCCGTCACCAGCTCCACCGCGAACAGCTCCCGCGCGACTCGAAAGATGAGGAGCTGCGCGATGCCGACGCGCTGCCGCACCCGCTCGCGAAAGCTCAGCGCTGCTCCGGGTTCGGACACAGGCTGCTCCGCGGCCGCCGGCTGTGCGTTGGCCGCGAGCGAGGCCGCGATCGAGGCCGCAAAGTCCTCGATCGACAGCGCTGATCCTTCGTCGTCGCCGGTGTCCTGGGCCATGGCAGCAGGTGAGAGCAGATGGAACGGGACGAGCCACTTCCTGAGAATGACAGTCAGGGCTGTCGGGGGTCACAAATGCCGTGGACCGTGGACCGTGCACGGTTCACCGTGCACGGTCCACCGTTCACCGTTCACCGTTCACGGCCAGCATCTGCACGATTGCTGGACCGATCTCACCGAGCGCCGCGACCCGGTCCGCGCCCGCGATCTGCAGCGCCGCGTTAGGCATGCCGAAGATCGTCGAGGTCGCGCGATCCTGCAGCACCGCGCGTCCACCCGCCGCGCGAATGGCGCGAGTGCCCTCCGCACCATCGCGCCCCATGCCGGTGAGCACGACCGCCACGGCATCGCCGCCGAAGCGGTCGGCGACGGAGCGGAACAGCGGGTCCGCCGACGGCCTCACTCCCCAGATCGGCGCAGAATCGTCGAGCACGATTGTCGCCGCGCCAACGGCACCGGTCACGGACATGTGGCGTCCGCCCGGCGCCAGATACACGCGATCGGTGAGGAGCGGCTCGCCCGCTTCCGCTTCGCTGACCGGCAACTTGCTCAGCGCGTGGAGTCGCTGGGCCAGACTCTTCGTGAATCCCGCCGGCATGTGCTGCACGACGAGCACCGCCGCGCCCAATCCACGCGGCAGATTGGGTACGACCTCGGCCAGTGCGCGCGGCCCCCCGGTCGATGACGCGATGACGACCACGCGCGTGGCTGCCGTTCCCGGCGCCGCGACACGCGGCCTCGTCGCCGGCGAGACGGACGGCGCAGGAATCGCCACGGCAGGGCGCGCGGGCGTGTCTCGCTCCGGGAGGCGATTGATCGCGAGCATCCGTACGCCGCGCACGTTGGCCTGTGCCGCCGCGCGCAGAGCGCCGAGCAGTCGCTCACTCACCCTCTCGAGATCGAGGCTGATCGGCCCTGACGGTTTGCGCACGAAGTCCACCGCCCCGAGCTCGAGCGCCCGCAGTGTCGCATCGTGCCCCGAGCGGGTCGTCGCCGCGCTCAGCATGACGACGGGCCGCGGCGACTCGCTCATGATGTAGCCTAACGCCTGGAGACCGTCGAGCTCGGGCATGTCGACGTCCATCGTCACGAGATCGGGGTCGAGTGCGTGCACCTTCTGCAGCGCGTCAACGCCATTGCGGGCGGTGCCGACGACCTGAAACTCGCCCGACGCCTCGAGAATCTGCGAGATCAGGCGGCGCATGAACGCGCTGTCGTCCACGACGAGAACGCCGCGCTTTGGCGTCTCGCGCAGCGCGCTCGCGGGCGCGGCGTCAGATGACACGGTTGCCTTTCTTCAGAGAACGGACCTCGACACGCCCATCGTCGAGATGGAAGTACACGCTCCGGCCATGATCGCTGCCGACGTCCTCGGCGACGATGTGGATGCCGCTCCGCTCCAGTGCCTGTCGCGCGGCGGCAACGTTGCGCTCTCCGATGTTGATCCCGCCGCTGGGCAGGAGATTCGCGAACATGCTCGCGCCCCCGACGAGCTTCGCCCTTACACGGCGGGCGTCGGCTCCGAGACGGGCCATCTCGGCGAGGAGGACGGTGACCGCCGACGCCGCGAACTTCGCCGGGTTGGAGCGGTCGCGCGCCATCGACTCGTCTGGCAGGAGTGTGTGGGCGAGTCCCCCAATCCGCGCCCGGCTGTCGTAGAGCACGATCGCCACGCACGAGCCGAGCCCGATCGTGATGAGTGTTTGCTCATTGCGGCCGACGGCGCACTCCGCCACCTTCACGCGGATCTCCGTCGTCTGGTCCGCCTCGATCATACGCGGCGGAAGATGCGCTCGCGGGCATCCACGGCCGCGAACTGGGATCGCACGGACCCAAGCAGCGTCTCGACCTTGCCGAGCACGAGGAACCCGGTGGGAGCGAGCACGTCGTGGAATCGGGCGAGAAGACGCTCCTGGGTGTCCCGATCGAAGTAGATCAGCACGTTCCGACACGCGATCAATTGGTATCCGCCAGGCTGCGTCGGCCACTGATCGAGCAGATCCATACGTCGGAAGCGCACACTCGCGCGTACCGCCGGCGCGACGGTGAACGGCGCCGTCGCCGAGAAGTACTGCGACCGCAGATCGGCAGGCGTCTCGTCGAACGCGCCCTCGTTGAACTGGCCGCGTTCCGCCGAAGCGAGACTCGCCCGATCGATGTCCGTTCCATCCACGTGGACGCGGCCGACGTCGCGCAACTGGCGCCGCAGCGCTGCATAACGATGGAAGAGGATCGCGAGCGAGTACGGCTCCTCGCCGCTCGAGCAGCCGGCGGACCACACATGAATGGGCCGAGTCTCGGCATCCCACAGCGGCGGGATCACTCGTTCGGCAATCGCCTCGTAGACCGGCCAGTTGCGGAAGAGCTTCGTGACGTTGATCGTCAGCGCGTCGAGCAGCCGATCGTATTCGCCGGAGTCGCTGTCAAGGACGCGCGCGTAGTCCGCGTAGCTGTGGACACCGCGCGCGCGCATCCGCACGGCGATGCGGCGCCGCAGGCACTTCTCCTTGTAGCTGGCGCAGGCGAAGCCGCGGTCGCGCGAGATCTTCCGCGTCAGCTCCTCGAACTCACGATCGAGCTCCGACGAGGCCGGCGTCTGCCCCCCGGCTTCCTCGCGGCGACTGATCATCCGAGCACTTGGCGCACGGACTCGAGATTCGTCCGGACGATCGCGTTCTCCGGATCCAGCTCGAGGGCACGCTCCCAGCACCGCACCGCCTCGTCGCGATCGCGACGCCGGAAGCGGATGTTGCCGAGCTTGAGATAGACATCGCTGCCGATGTCAGGGTTCGCCTTCACCGCGCGCTGATACGCCTCGAAGGCATCGTCGTAGCGCCCGAGTCGGTAGAGCAGGTCGCCGAAATTCTTCTGCAGCTGCGCGAGTCCGGGATCTTCCTGCATCCCGTGCTCCACGATCGCGAGCGCCTCGTCGAAGCGACCCTGTCGCTCGTGCACCACGGCGAGATTGTTGTGGAGCGCCGCCGCGTGCGGATGCGCGGCGATCCCATCGGTGAGGAGCGCTGCCGCGCGCTGATGATCGCCAAGCAGCGCCGCGGTGAGCGCCGCATAGTGGAACCACGCGGCGGTCGGCGGGCGATTGGCGAAGAGCGGACGCGCCGCGCCTAACGCCGCATCGGCGCTGACGACGTCGCCCGCGAGCAGCGCGACGATGCCAATCGAGGTCTGGACGCGTGGGTCGGTCGCGCCGCCGCGGCGCGCCGCCTCCTCGAGCGCGCTCTGCGCTTCCGCGTAACGTCCCTGGCGCTCCAGCACGTACGCGAGGTTGTGCAGAACGCCGTAACGCACGCCGGGCTGCGCCGACGCCTCCTTCAGCACGGTCATTGACTCGGCCCACTTACCCTGGCGCGCGAGCACGACGCCGATGAAGAAGCGCGCGGAGCCGTCCGCGGGCCGCAGTTCGACGACGCGGCGCAACTCGCGCAGCGCCTCATCGAGCATGCCAGTCTTGTAGAACGCGATACCGAGATTCCGATGCTCCTCAATCCGCGTCTCGGAGACTTGCGGATCGAGGTTTGCCTTGGTGCGGCCGACGCGCTGCACGAAGCCGGCCGTGAGCAAACCATAAATTGCCTTGCCGACCTCGAACTCGACGAGACCAGACTCGTCGATGATGCTCTGCACGTCGCGCTGGCCGTCAATGAGGTCGAGCACGGTTCGCTGCTCCTCGGTCAGCGACGCGTCGGTCGCGCTGAGACGGCTCTGGTCCACCTCGAAGACGAGATCGAAGCTCGGGATCTTCTTCTCCACGAGATTCCACTCGTCCATCCGGCGCGCGCCCTCGAGGAGGAGCGACTCCGGATTGATCGAGACGAGGAGGTCCTGCTCCTCGGGATGGACGTCGGCCTCGAAGTTGAACGTCCCCTGCATCCAGGTGAAGAGGAAATACACCGCCTCCTCGATCTGGCGCCGGACGTACTGATGAAGCTCCTCGCGCGTGAGCGCGCTCTGCTCCACGAGCAGCTCGCCGATGCGCTTGTCGCGCGTCTTCGATTGCGCGGCGACGGCGCTCTCCAGCTGTTCCTGCGAGATGACGCTGTTCTTCACCAGCATGTCGCCGAGCCGATCGCGACGATTCACGATCGACGCATAACAAATGCGCCCCTTCTCGAAGAAGATGTACCCGAAGTTGCTCCGGTGAGTCACCGCGAGGCATCCGGTCTTCTTCCCCATCGCAAGAAGCTGGAGAACGTCGGGGAGGGATGCCTCCTTCAGCGAGCCTTTTATCGCCATCTGTGGCTCCCCCTCATTTCAGCTCCTCCAGCATCCGCGTCGACGCATCCGTCCATTCCCACACCACCTTCTCGTCGTCGAGGAAGAAAGTGTCGGCCGCCGCGCGCACCGCCGCGGGCGTCGCCGGTCTGGCGGACGCGGATGACTCAGGATCGAGCTCGGCGCGGGCGACTGCGAGCGTGAGCGGCGCGCCCGCGACGTCCGCGGCCGCGACCAGTCGGTTGACCGTTCCTATGATCTCGCGCACGCTCGCCATAGGACGCTCGGCGAGATAGGCGAGAAGATCGGGCCCGGGCTCGTGTTCCGTCGCGGCGAGATAGCGTGCGTAAAGCTTCTCGCGCAGCGCACGATCGGGCGATTGCATCTCGACGACGAGCCCGCCCTCGAAGCGCGAGCGTAGCCGATCCTCGAGGCCGTCCAGATCGCGCGGCGGGCGGTCGCTGCAGAAGACGAGCTGCTTCCCTTCGGCGTGCAGCGCGTTGAAGACGTGAAAGAGCTCGTCCTGCGTGCGCTCCTTGCCGGCGACGAATTGCACGTCGTCGATGAGCAGCGCGTCCGCCGAACGGTAGCGCGCGCGCCAGCGCTCGACGGTGCCGTCCTGGAGGGCTTCGATCAACTCGTCCATGAAGACCTGCGCGCTGATGCACGCGACCGCCGTCGCGCCGCCGCTGCCGTCGACGAGCTCGTTCCCGATCGCGTTCAGCAGGTGCGTCTTGCCGACGCCGCTCGGCCCGTGGATGAAGAGCGGGCTGTATCGCTTCCCCGGCTCGGCGACGATGTCATCGGCGGCGCGCACGGCGAGCTGATTGCTCGAGGACACCTCGAAGCCCTGCCTGGTGAACGCGGCCGACGGGCCGGGAGGTGGCGTCGCACCGGCGAGCGCACGGTCGAGGAGGATCTCGGCCTCGCGGAGCCGCTCCGGATCGCGGAAGACCTCGTTGCCGCCTAACGCGGCATCGACCTCAGTGGCTTGCTGCTCGAGCGCCTTGAGCCGCTCGACGGTGGCGCCGAAGCCGCGGAGGAGCGACTCCCAGTTCGGGGGCGGCGCCGTCTCGTCGAGGAGCCGCTCGAGCTGGCCCGTGCGATAGCCCTCGCCGGTCCAGTAGGCGATCGCCTCGGCGACGCGCGCTTTCCACGATTCGACGTGTTGTGCGACGGCGGTGGCGATGTCGGAGACGAAGCTCTGGAATTCGTTAGGCGCGGGAACGCCTCGCGTACCGTGTTCGGCGGCGCGCTTCGCTTCGGGCAGGTCACCGAGAACCGTCAGGACGTCCTCGGGCTTGATCTGCTCGCCGCCTAACGTCTGGAAGGCAATCAGCCGGTTGAGCGCGCCCTGGAGCTCGCGGACGTTCCGGAACTCGAGCCGTCCCAGCTCCTCGACGACACCCGGCCAGAAGCGCACGCCGCGCTCCTCGCATTTCGCTCGCATGATCGCGATCCGCGTCTCGAAGTCCGGTGGCCCGATGTCGACGATGAGACCGCCGGACAAACGCGTGATGAGCCGTTCGTCGACATCGGCGATCTCCGCCGGCGGCCGGTCGCTCGACATGACAATCTGACGTCCGCTTCCCTGCATCGCGTTGAGCAAACGCAGAAGTTCGGTCTGCGTCTCGCGCCGGCCGGTGAGAAATTGCATGTCGTCGATGAGGAGCACGTCGACGCGCTGGTAACGTTGCTTGAACCGTTCACCCTCGCCGCTCGCGATCGCCGCGTGCAGCTGCTCGACGAAATCGTCCAGCGAGACGTACTCGATGTCGAGGTTCGCGCCCCCACCCCGCCCGCTCGCGTGATTGCCGATCGCGCCCATCAGGTGTGTCTTGCCGAGGCCGGAGCCGCTGTAGATGAACAGCGGATTGTAGACCGCACCCGGCGACTCCGCGACGGCGCGCGCCGCGGCGACGGCGAGCCGGTTGGCGGAGCCGACGATGAAGTTGTCGAAGCGGTGGCGGGGATCGACTTGCATCGGATGGCCTATCGCACCGGCGCGCTCAATCGCTTGAGCACGAGCTCGGAGATGCTGCGCAGCGTCTCGAACACGCCCGGGCCGTGCAGCGCGTCGGCACCGAACTCGGGAACGCCGCGAAAGTTCAGCGCGTCATTCAGCTCGGCCGGGGTGAGAACGAGGTCCCGCGGCAGATCCTGTTTGTTGTATTGCAGCACGAGCGGCACCGAGCGCGCCTCGATCCCCTGCTCGGCGAGATTCGAGTGAAGGTCCTGGAGGCTCTCGATGTTTTCCTGGAGTTGCCGCGCCTGCGAATCGGCGACGAAGACGACGCCGTCCGCGCCCTGGAGCACGAGCTTGCGCGTCGTCTGGTAATAGACCTGTCCCGGCACCGTGTAGAGCTGGAACTTCGTCGTGAAGCCGGAGATCGTGCCGAGATCGAGCGGCAGAAAATCGAAGAAGAGCGTGCGGTCTGTCTGCGTCGCGAGCGACACCATCTTCCCCTTTCGGTCCTCCGGCACCTGCCCGTAGATGTAATGCAAGTTCGTCGTCTTTCCGGACCGACCAGGTCCGTAGTAGACGATCTTGCAGGTGATCTCGCGGGTGGCGTAGTTGACGAGAGACATGGGGAGAGGTGCCTATCCTCTTCCAAACAGTGCCGCAAGGTTCCTGTTCAGCTCATGCTCGAACCGATCCTCGAGCACCACCTCGGGCTGATGGCTCATCGGCGGAGCGGCCGCCGCGAGATCCTTGCAGAAGGTGTCGAAGTACATCCTAACGAGTCCGAACGAGCTCTCCTGATCGAAGACGGTGAGGAAGATGAACGCGCCGCGCGACGTCGCCGCTTCGGCGAGATACAGCTGACGATCGCGGCCCGGGTGGTGGAGTCCGCGAAACGCCTTGCCCTCGAGCTGCTTTCCCAGCTCGCCTGACGATGCGTGGATCGCGGCCGCGAGCGCGCACGCGGACATGACGTCCACCGCACGCGCGAATCCGAATTGCGCCACGACCTGTCCGCTCGGATGCAGCAGCAGCCCCAGCACCGTTCGTGCTTCCTCCACAAACTTGCGCAGCGGGGCCTCCACCCATGTCTCGACGGCGGTAATGGTCATGGGAGAGCCCCCGCAGCTTTGATCATTTCGACGCGGATCATGCCGATGTTCGCCGCGGGATCGGCGACCACTACGAGGACGAGGTCATTGTGGCCCGCGGCACAGATTCGGCCGCGCTCGGCCTCGAGCTGCATGAACGTCGCTGTACCAAGCCGGGCGGCACCCGCGGAGAGCCGCGCCTTGCGATAAAGGGACGCCGCGAGGGCAGCCACTCGGTCGCCGTCCTGCCCGATTTGCAGGTTCGATTCGATCACGATCCCGTCGCTCTCGTCCACGACGAGACTCGCGCGCACGCCGCGCTGGCGCGTCAACGTCGAGAGGATTGTGGCAAATGGCGAAGCGCTCATTGCGAGCCCTCCAGCCACTGGCGCGCGCGATCGAGGCACCGGTCGAGTACTCGCCGCACGAGTCCCAGCGGCGTCGCCTTGGACGCGGCGACGACGAGCAGGCCGTCCCCCGCGGATGGCGCCATCGTCACGACCGCGACCTCCGTCTCGAGCACGATCGCGCGCCACTCGCCGATGTCGAGATGCTTCGTGGCGCGGCGCGCCGCATCAGTGACGCCGCTCAGCTCCGCGCCAACTTCGGCCGCGACGTCCTGACCATCCTCGCCCATGTAGATCCCCGCGAGCACCAGCCCCTGATCGTCGAGCAAGAGGGCGGTCTGCTCCTCCTGACCGAGGATGTCCGCGAAGAGCGCGCGGGGATCATTGGCCGCGGGGTGGGGGACATCCGCGGGACGAGGGACGTGGGCCGCGGGGCGCGCATGATTGTCGCTCCTGTCGTCCCGCGTCCCTCGTCCCGCGTCCCTGGTCCCGCGCGATCGCAGATTCGTGAGCGCGGCTACCACTTCCGCGTCGCCACCCTGCTCTGCCGCTTGCCGCAGATATTCCTCGGCCTCCGCCGCGTTCCCCTGCTGGAATCGCACGAACGCCATCCCCTTCAGCGCGCCGAGATGGCCAGGCGTTAGGCGGAGCACCATGTCCCACTCGTCGAACGCGCGCTGCAGCTCGCCCCGATCCACCGCGATCCGTGCGAGCAGATCGTGCGCGTCGGTGTTATGCGAGTGCCGCTCGAGGCCGCGCATCGCAATCTTGAGCGCGAGATCGAGCTGGCCCTGCCGCCGCAGGGTCTCGCCTAACGGCAAGAACACGAGACTGGCGGGATCTCGCGCAAGCTCGTCGCTCCAGCGGCGGACGTCATCAGCCATTGGCCACCGCCTCGGCGTGCGCTTCCAGAACGTGCATCAGCCGCGTCAAGGCTTCGATCGCCGCGCGCACCCGGCCCACTTCGGGCCCCGTCGGAGCGAGGCGGAGGAAGTGCTCCCAGCTCGACCGCGCCGTCACGAAGTCGCCGACGTACACGGCGGCAAAGCCGAGCTCGAGATGTATCTCCGGCGTGAGCGGATCCGCGCGCACCGCGCGGCGGAGCTCGTCCACGACTTCATCGCGTCGGTTCAACGTTCCGAGGATGCTTGCGGCGAGCAGGTGCGCCCGAGCGTTCCCCGGCTCTTTGGCCAGGACGCCACGCGCCGCCGTGAGCGCCTCGTCGACAGCCCCCCGGGCCAGCGCCGCGCGCGCCTGCGCCAGCGCCGACTCCGTCCCGTGATCCTCGGCCAGCGGGGTCGCGTGGTCCGGCGTCCTCACTTCGACGACGCCCGTGGTGACGAGACCGTACACCACCCGCGCGATGTCGAACTCCGGTCTGCCTAACGACCCCGCGATTGCGCGCAGGTCGCGCGAGCCGTCGATCATCGAGAGCACCTCCCACTCGGGCGGCAGGAGGTCGAGCTGCGACGCTTCGCCATCGTCGCGCACGGGCGCGAGCACCGGTACGACAGCGAGACTCGGCACCTTGTCCGCGATCCGCGACCATTCGTCGATCCGGCGCGCGCCCTCCATGAGCAGGGATTCCGTGGACACGCGGATCCGCGCCTCCCGGGTGTGCACCAGCTCGTTGGCCGCGCGCTCCTCGAAGGAGAAGAATCCCTCGCGCCACGACATCAGCTCGAAGACGACGCTCTCGATTTGCATGCGCAGCTGGCGCTCGATCTCTTTCGACGTCACCGCGCCCCCTTCTACCAGCAGGTCGACGAGGTCTGCCTCGGCGCGGCCGTTGGTGCGCCTGGCGCGTGCAGACTCGAGATCGTCCTTGCTGATCTTTCCCGATTGCAGCAGCGTGAGCTCGAGCGGCACTGCCTTCGAGCGCACGTGCGCGTGCACGACGCGGCCCGAATCGAAGTACACGACGCCCTCGTCGTCGCGCAGCTCCGACGCCACGCGCAGCACACCCGTCTTCCGGCTGAGGTCGAGCAGCTGGAAGACGTCGTGGATTCCCAGTTCGCGAAGCGGGCCTTCGATCGCCATGCGTCAGCTCCGCGAGTGAGAAGTGGTCGGACCGCTCGTGCGGCGCGGTTTGGCATCTGCCGACGGCTTGTCGCCGAAGATGCGGGCGAGGTCGGCGGCAGTGCGCATCTCACGCTTGGCGCGCTTGGCGTAGTCGCTCGCCGGTGCCTGCGCGATCACCTTCTCCCAGCGCGAGATGGCCTCGCGATACCGCTTCTGCTCCGCGAGCAGCGCGCCCTCGTGGTAGAGCGCTCCCACGTGCGACGGATCGAATCGCAGAACGCGCGCGAACGCGGTCACCGCGTCGCGCTGCCGGCCGAGCGAGAGGAGCGTCTCGCCTAACGCGATGAGGGCGTCGAAGTGATAGGGGTCGCGCTGGAGAAGGTCGATCAGCAGCGGCAGGCCATCTCCCGCCCGTCCGACCTGCCGGCGCAGCGCCGCGAGCTCGAGCGTCGCCTCCGCATACGTCGGCACGGCGTCGAGCGCGGCGACGAGCTCCTGCTCCGCTTCCTTCACCGCGCCCTTGGAAGCAAGCAGCCGCGCCAACTGAAAGCGCACCACGGCGAAATCAGGATCGAGCGTGAGCGCGTGTCGATACGCGGCAATCGCTCCCTCGATATCCCCGAGGGAGCGCGCGATGTCGCCGACCTTCTGCTGCACGTCGGCGCGCATCGGCGCGACACGCCGGGCAGTTTCGAGCGCTGCGAGCGCGCCCGCCGGATCGCCCGCGTCGCCGCGCGCTGTCGCCACGAGCATGAGGATCTCGATGTCCTCCGCTTCGCGTGCGAGAAGCTCCTCGGCAACGGGCCGCGCTTCGCCGGCCCGGCCGAGTCTGACGAGTGACCACGCCTCGCCGATAAGCGCCAGCCGCGGCGCGGTCGTACCTGTGGCTTCGCGCCTCGCCTCTCGATACCGCTCCAATGCCTCGCCGTGCAGCCCCTGCTTCGCGAAGATGCTGCCGAGCAATGCCTGACCCTCGGCGCGATCGGCGCCACGCGCCATCGCCCGGCGTATCTCCGCCGCGGCGCGGTCGTGCATCCCCTTCGTGAGGTAGTCGGCAGCCATTTTATAGGCGGCCCGCTCATTGCCGCTTGCTACCGCCGTCCCCGCCGGAGGTGGCGCCGGCGCCAGCTCCGTGAACAGCGTGTCGAGCAGCTTTGCGTCAAAGCTGAATTCCTCGATCGGCTCGTCGGCGCGCTTCTCCGACCCGAGATCCGGCTGGATCGAGAGGTCCGGATCCTCGTGCTGCAGGTCGATCGCAAGCTCGAACTTCTGCCCGACGTAATACGGATCGATCTCGAGCGCGAGCTTCGTCTCGCGCAGCGCACCCTCGAAGTCGCCAAGGCTCGAGAGCGTGAAGCTCAGATTGTAATGCGCTTCGGCGTAGCGGGGACGAGCCTGAATCGCGCGAGCGAACGCGTTCTTCGCGTCGTCATGCTTCTTGAGGTCGGCGAGGACGAGGCCGATTCCGTTCCATGCCACGGGATGTTCGGTCTCGGTGGTCAGCGCCTGACGATATGCCTCGAGCGCCTTCTGCAGCCGCTTCCCCTTGTAGAGGAGCAGCGCGAGGTTGAGCCGCGCCTTCACGAACGACGGCTGCGAGTCGACGGCGCTGCCTAACGACTTGAGCGCGCCCTCGACATCGCCTCGGTGGTAAAGGGCGATCCCGAGGTTATTGTGGGCAAGGGCGTAGTGCAAATCGGCGGCGATCGCCTTCCGGTAGCTCGCCTCCGCCTCGTCGAAGCGGCCATCCTGGTGGAGCGTAACACCGTGCTCGTTCCACAGCTTGGGGCTGTTCGGCTGCGAGTTGAGCAGCTGCTCATAGAGCTCGATGGCCGCCTTGGGATCTTTGCGGAGGATGTGCACCTCCGCCATGGCCTGCAGCACGAGGTCGCGATCCTCGCCTTGTTCCAGCGCGAGGCTATACTCGCGCAGCGCCTCGACGAAGTATCCTTTCTGCCGGAACGCGAGACCGAGATTGTAGCGCGCGAGACGGCCCTCGCCCGTCACCTGCATCTCGCGCCCGCGGCGCTCCTCCCGCGCGGCAACGGCCTCCTCGTACCGCTGCGGCTTGCCATTCTCGAGCGAGAGATTCGGCTGCGCGCGCGACAGCGTCGGATTGAGCTTGATCGCCCGCTTCGTGATGTCGCGCGCCTGCTCGTGGCGCCCCATGTCGCCGAGCACGAAGCCCATGAGGTAGAGGGCGTCGTGATTCTCCGGGTTCAGCTCCATCGCGCGCTTCAGCGCGCTCAGCGCCTCGTCGTTGAGACCGCGGTTGTACAGCACCTCGCCGAGGTAGAAGTGCAGAATCGAGCTGTCCTTGTCGAGCGCGAGCGCGCGCTGGAGCCACTCCTGCGCGCGGCCGATGTCGCCAGCCTGCTTCTCGGCAAGCGCGAGCTGAAGCAGCGCCCCCACGTCGTTCGGATGGTACTGAAGCAGCGATGTGAACTCCTCGATGGCCTGCGGCTGCTGGCCTACCAAGGCGTAAGTGCGGCCGAGCTCCCAGCGTGCGTCACGATCCTCGGGATGCTGGCGCAGACGCTCGCGCAGCTCGGGAATCCGCTTGTCGTAGTAGCCGGTGTTGAAGTACGCGATCTCGAGATTGCGCTGCGCGACCTGCATCTTCTGGTCGAGCTCGAGCGCGCGCATGAACGCCGCAACGGCCTCCTCGTGCAGACCCTTGTTGTAATAGAGGACGCCGAGATTGTTGTGAGCACCCGCGTCGGCGGGATCGATGCGCTGGGCGAACGACCGCAGCACGTCCCGATCGCGGTGGGACGTGAGCGACGGTAGTCGCGCCGGCGGCATCGTGGTGCTCATCAGCCGACAATCGTTATGCGACGCGGACGGCGCGCAGCAGCGCCTGAAGCGACGCCGGATCGGGCAACAGCAGAAAGAAGCCGCGCAGCTTCTCCGCCATCTGCACCATCATGAACTCGCTCTCGACGCAGAAGACGTAATCCTTCTGCGAGCTGAATTGCAGATAGGCCGTCGTCAGCACCGCCGTCGACATGTCCACCGCGAGGCTCGGCGGCGATGGCAGGAGCATGATGTGCATGAATTCGCTCAGCGCGTTCATGTACGCCGAGCTGAGGATGTTCCCCGCCTCCTTGAGCGCGGACTGCTCCATCTCGCCGAGCTCCTGCGACGCCCCCGCATCGCGGTGGAGCATCAGCTCAGCGAGGCGCAGCGCGGATGGCCGGGGAAAGACGAGCATGGTGCGTCCGGTGAGATCGCCGAGCATGTGCATCAGCACCGCCGCGACAGGCTCGTCGGGCTCGGCCACCTGTGGCGGGATCTCCTCGAGACGCGAGATATTGATTGTCGGGACGCTGATCATGATCGTCCCTCCAATCATCTGCGAGAGCGCGGTCGCGGCGTGCCCGGCGCCGATGTTCGCTACTTCCTTCAGCGCATCGAGCTGGATCGCCTTGAGCGAGCGGATGTCGTCCATGGGTATGGTCATGGGAAGCTGCTGACGTCGACGATGAGTGCCGGCGAGCCGTTCCCGAGGATCGTCGCGCCGCCGAAGAATGTGAGTCCGTCCTTCACGCCGTCGAACTGCTTGACGACGATTTCCTGCTGCCCCCCGAGCTCGTCGACGACGAGACCGACGCGGCGATCGGGTAGATCGATGATGATGACTTGCTCGTTAGGCTGGCCCGCCACTGCCGCGCGCTGTCCCAGCCCCACCAACGCCCGCAGCCGTAGCACCGGCAGCACGTCGGAGCGCAGCACCAGCACCTCGCGTCCCTGCAGTGTGCGCAATGCCGCGTCCTGGAGCTCCACCGTTTCCGACACGTGGGTCAGCGGAATCGCGTACACCTCGTCCGCGACGCGCGCCAGCAGCGCGCGGACAATCGCGAGCGTGAGCGGCAGTCGCAGCGTTGCCGTCGTCCCCTGCCCGGGCGCCGAGCGAATGTCGACCGCGCCGCCGAGCGCGCGCACGCGCGTGTAGACCGCGTCGATGCCGACGCCGCGTCCTGACAGGTCGGTCACGCGCTCTGCCGTCGAGAAGCCCGGCCGCCCGATGATGCGCAGCAGCTCGTCATCGTTGAGCGACGTCTTGTTGGGGTCGATAAGACCTGTCGCCTTGGCCTTGGCCAGCACGCGATCGCGGTCGATTCCCTTGCCGTCATCGCTCACGCGGATCATGACCGCGGACCGGTCTCGCGCCGCGCTCAAGCGGAGCTTCCCCGCCGCCGGCTTGCCCGCCGCGACGCGTTCCTCCGGTGACTCGATACCATGATCGATGGCGTTCCGCAGGAGATGCACGATCGGATCGCCGATCTCGTCCAGCATCGATCGATCGAGCTCGATGTCCTTCCCGTCGATCGTGAACTCGATCCGCTTGCCTAACGCGCGCGACGCGTCGCGAACGAGCCGTGGAAACCGGTCGAAGATCTGCCACACCGGCACCATCCGACTCGTCATGATCTCGTCGCGCAGATCGCCGATCAGCCGCGAGGCTTGCGTCACGCTGTCGGCCAGCGCCGGATCCTCGAGGCCCGTCGAAATCTGCAGGAGCCGCCCGCGCGTGATCACGAGCTCGCCGATGAGGTTCATGAGCGAGTCGAGCCGGCGAAGGTCGATTCGGACATGTCGCGACTGGCGCACTCCCGTCGCCTCGGCCGCCTCCGCCGCAGCGTTAGGCACGGTGACCGATGGTGGTTCCTTTTGCGCGAGACGCGCCACGCCAAGGGCGAGGCTGTCCGCGGCAGTGGCTGGCGAGACAACGGGCTCGGCCCGGCTCAGCCGAGGCTCCGGTGCGGCGGCGGATCGCGGCGCTCCACCAGGCTCTCCGATCTGCACCGCGACGACGTCACCCGCCCCGCGCGCCACGCGGTCGATCTCGGCTTCGCCCACTGTCGTCACGAGTCGCAGCGCGAAGTCGTGGCCGAACTGCTCCGCCTGGAGTGAGCTCACGGGCGGGCTCACGACGATGACGTCCCCGAGCCGACGCAGCGCCTGCACGACGAGAAAGGCGCGGACACCCTTGAGCGGCGTCTCCGGCTGGAGTCGCACGCGCACCAGCATCCCCGACCCCACCGGCAGCGGCGCTGTCCACTCGTTAGGCTCGTCGGAGCGCTCCGGCAACGGCGCGGCAGGGCTGGGTCGCGATTCGCCGAACGCGCGCAGTCGCCGCATCACATCGTCCATCGGCACGGCGCGGCCCGCGACGGCGCCCTCGATCGATGTCTCGAGAACATCCGCGGAGCGGAAGAGCAGATCCATCAGCTCCGCATTGACCGCGAGCTCTCCGCGACGCACCCGGTCGAGCAGCGTCTCCAGCTCGTGCGACAGCTCCGCGACGGCGGCGTATCCCATCGTCGCGCTCATCCCCTTCACCGTGTGTACGGCGCGAAAAATCGCGCTCACCGGCTCGGCGCTCCCAGCGGCTCCCTCCCGCTCGAGCTGCAGGAGCCACTGGTTCATCGCCGAGACGTGCTCGCGACTCTCCGTGAGGAAGAGATCGGCGTACTGGGAGGGATCCATAGGCGGTGGCTGGTGATTGGTGACTGGTGGTTGGTTACTCGTGACGACGTTGCACGCCGCCGTCACCAATCACCGACCACCAACCACCGATCACCCCAGAACTCGCTGCACCGCTTCGAGAACTCTCGAAGGCTGGAACGGCTTCACGACAAAATCCTTCGCCCCCGCCTGGATCGCTTCGACGACGAGCGCCTGCTGCCCCATCGCCGAGCACATGAGGATCCTCGCCTGCGGATCGTGCTTGCAGATTTCGCGGACCGCGTCGATGCCGCCCATGTCGGGCATCACGATATCCATCGTCACGAGATCGGGCTTGAGCTGCTTGTACTTCTCGACCGCCTGCACGCCCGTCTCCGCCTCGCCGACAACCTCAAATCCAGCCTGGCTGAGAATGTCGCCGACCATGGTTCGCATGAAGATCGCGTCGTCGCAGATAAGAACAGTGTGACTCAAGGAACCTCCTAGGAGAGCAGGACCTGCCTGACGAGTGAGTGGATGTCGAGGAGGATGACCGTCCCGCCGTCCACGTACGCGAGCCCACGCACCGCGTCGTTGCCGGCGCTATCGGCGATGACGTCATCGCTCGAATCGCCGACGACGCGCACGTCCATGACTTCCTGGACCGCCACGCCCACCAGCCGGTTGTTGCCGGGCATGGCGACGAGCATGATCGACCCGTCCCCGACCGGTGGGTGGCTGGGGTCGAGGCGGGCGCCGAGATCGAGCACGGTCACGATCGTTCCGCGGAGGTTGATCAGTCCCTGGACGTAATTGGGTGCCCCCGGCAGACGCGTCGCGCGGCGGAAGGGAACGATCTCGCGGATGTCGTCGATGTCGCACCCGTAAACCGTGCTGCCGACGCGAAAGAGCAGCGTGCGGCGCGCCCCGGTGACCGGCGCGACGTTAGGCTCAAAGGTGGAGGCTGTAGAAGCCAAAGTACTCCAGCGGATCGAGGTCGCCAGCGAATGCGTCGTCGGGAAGACTTCCCTGTGCAGTGGCGGCCAGCGCTCGGCGGAGATCCTCCGGCAGCGGTGAGCGAATGTCGATCTCCTGCCCGCTCACCGGATGACGAAACTGCAACCACGCGGCGTGCAGGAAGTGTCGACGCGGGGGAAGCTGCATGAGCCGGCGCCCTCCTCCCCCGCCGTATGTATCGTCGCCGACGACCGGGTGTCCGATCGCCGCGAGATGCACGCGAATCTGATGCGTGCGCCCGGTATAGAGGTGCGCCCGCAGCAAATCGGCGGAATCGAAGCGCGCCAGCCGGGTGAAGTCCGTCCGCGCCGGCCGTCCTGTACTGACGATCGCCATCCGCTTTCGGTCTCGCGGGTCACGGGCGATCGGCTTCTCGACCGTGAGGCGATCCTCGCTCAGATGACCCCAGGCCATCGCGGCATACCGGCGCACGATGCGCCGAGCCTGCAGCTCGGCGCCGAGCACGCGGTGCGCCCGATCCGTCTTGGCGACCAGGAGGAGACCGGAAGTCTCCTTGTCCAACCGATGGACGATTCCCTCCCGACCCTCTTCGGCGACTTCGGAGAGCGGTGCCCCGCGCCCCTTGAGCGCGTTCACGAGCGTCCCCGACCAGTTGCCGGGTGCGGGATGCACGACCATCCCAGCCGGCTTGTCGACGACGAGGACGTCCTCGTCCTCGTAGGCGATGTTCAGCGGGATGCTCTCCGCGACCACAGCCCGCGACGGCGGCGGCGGTACGGTCACGGTAATCCGTTCGCCAGCGCGAGCGCGATAGCTGGCTCGCTCCCGCCGGCCATCGACGGCGACCCGGCCGTTCGCGATCAGCGTCGCGGCCTGGTTGCGGGAGATGTCGAGGTGCCCGGCGACGAGCACGTCGAGGCGTGGTGCGTCGTTAGGCGCGATGAGCTCGTGCGTCGCTGACGCGGGTTGGCCGCCCGGCTGGGCGGTCACGTGCCGATCTGCTCCTCGGCGCGATCGGGCTTGGGCGCGGCTGGCGCGGCGGCCGCGGTGCGCCGGTCCTCGTGCCAGAGTACCCAGGCGAGAAGCACCGCGCCGATCGTGACGGCCGAATCGGCGACGTTGAACGTCCAGAACCGCACCGTCCCCACGCCGATGTCGATGAAGTCGACGACGCCCAGCGGCTCACGAATCCGATCGATGAGATTGCCCGCCGCACCACCCCACGCCAGACCCAGCGCGAGCGCGCGCATGTGGTCCTGCGGCGGGCCCTGACGGTAGAGCCGCCAGAGGATGACGAGCGCGATGAGGGCGAACGTGCCGAAGATCCAGCGCGACTGCGCACCGAGCGACATGCTGAACGCGGCGCCCTTGTTGTACACGAGGGTGAACCGAACCACGTCGCCGAGGAGCCGAAGCGGCTCGAGAAAAGTGAGCGTTTTCTGAACGATGAGCTTCGTCGCGAGGTCGAGGGCGACGACGACGAGGGCAGCCGTCCAGAATATTCTGGCGTTCGAAGAGCGAGACATCGCGGCAGTCAGAGGATGGAACGACGCTTTTGATCTTGGTGGGAAATGCTCGAAATCGCCACACAAAACGAGCGATTCGTTCCGAACTCCCTGATAACTGCGAGCCGATAGCTGATAGCTGCTGTTAAGCTTCTCCCGACTCGCGAGCCACGGAGGCGGCCGACACCGGACTGACCTCGGTGGAGAGGTCGCGGTCCTCCTCCCAGAGCACCCACGCGAGGAGAAACGCGCCGAAGCTCACGGCCATGTCAGCGACGTTGAATGTCGGCCAGCGGGTGATCTCGCTGATGCCGACGTCGATGAAATCGATCACGCCGTCGACGGAGGTCACGCGGTCGATAAGGTTGCCGATGGCGCCGCCACAGACGAGCGCGAGCGCCATCACCCGCGACGCGTCCCCCGGCCGCGTGCTGCGATACAGCCGCGCCAGGATCACGAGCGCGACGATCGTTAGGCCCATGAAGATGTACCGCGAGTAGATGCCGACGTTCAGCCCGAACGCGGCCCCGGGGTTTCGCACGAGCGCGAGGCGGAACCAGTCGCCGAATACCGGGTGCGGCATGGCCTTCAGCACGAGCCACTTCACGGCGAGCCATTTCGTGATGAAATCGCTCACCGTCACCAGAATCATCACCGGCCAGAACAGCGCCGCGTTACTACTTCTTCGCATCTTCCTCGCGTTGCTTGCAGTCGATGCAGTACCGGGCGTGCGGGAGAGCGTCCAGCCGCTCGAACGCAATCTCCTGCCCACAATTATGACACTTGCCGAAGGTATCTGGTGACCGATAGAGCCGCCGCAGCGCCTCGTCGATGTGCCAGAGGAAGCGCCCTTCCTGACTCGCGAAAAGAAACGCCTTCTCGCGCTCCATGGCATCGGTACCTTGGTCCGCCATGTGAAAGGAATAGCTGCTCAGATCGCCATCCGCGGACTGCGGCGTATTGCCGAATGCTTCGTCGGCCCGGCCGAGCTCCTTCAACACCCGGCGACGCTCCTCCAGCAGCCGCTTCTCGAAATGCTGGAGATTCTTCTTGGTCATCGCCTTCGGCTTCTTGGCGGCACTGTTCGTTGTGGGCATTGCTACTGTATCCTGGTGAAGGCCACACGAGCTACGGACCCATCGAGGTCGAGCTCCTGCATGGCGTCATACCGACCGGTGAGCTCCCCACTCATGACGAGCTCGGTTGCCAACACTTCCGATGCGATCCAGTCCCCGTGGGCATCGATCACCGCACGGACCTCATCGCCTCCCACGACGGTCAGCACGATTCGATCGCTGACCGCCAGTCCCGCCTCCTTTCGCATACGTTGTACCCGGCTAATCAACTCCCGGGCGAGCCCTTCGCGCTTCAACTCGAGAGTAACACTCGGGTCAATTGCCGCGAAGAATCCACCGTCCTCCTCCACCACCAGCGCGCCCGACGCTCGCCGAACAATGGTCACGTCCTCCTGATCCAACGCGTGCGTCTCACCGTCGACCGTCACGACGAGCGGCTCGCCGCGAAGGAACAAACGCAGCTGGTCGCCCGAGAAAGCCTTGATGGCCTCAGCCGCGAGCGGCGTCTTTTTTCCAAACTTCTTACCCAGCGAACGGAAATTCGGTTTCGACTCGAGTGTCACGAGCGCATCGGCTGACGTCGCGAAATCGACCGCCTTCACGTTCAGCTCCGTCTTGAGCAGGTCCACGAGAGGCTCGAGAGCCGACTCCGGAACATTGGGCGCCACGCAAACGAGCCGCGTCAAAGGCTGACGAACCTTGATCCCGGCCTCCTCCCGCGCCGCTCGTCCCAGCCGAGCCAGCGTTCGCACCGCCGACATCGCGCCCTGCAACCCGGCATCGCTCGCGCTCGCCGCCGGCCGCTCGCCAACGAACGGCGCCAGATGCACCGAGCTCCCGACGAGCTGTCGGTGAATCCAGTCGCTCATGAATGGAGCGATGGGAGCGAGCAACCGGCACACTGACACCAGCACCTCGAAGAGCGTCGCAAACGCCGCGCGGTTGTCCTCGCCATCGACATCGTAGAATCGCGCTCGGCTCAGCCGCACGTACCAGTTCGCGAGATCGTCGTCGACGAATTCGATGATCGCCCGCGCCGCATCCGTCGCCTGATAGTGATACAGCGAATCGTCGACCGCGCGCTCCAGCGCCGCCAGCCGACCTAGGACCCATCGATCGAGCGGTGGCCGGCGCTCGACCGGGGGATCGATCTCGGATCGCGTCCAGCCAAAGTTCGCGTACTGCGCGAAGATCCCGCTGTAGATGTTTTTGAACGTGAGGAGAAAGCGCCCCGCCTGCTCCCGGATCGCGCGTTCGTCGAAGCGTCGAGGCACCCACACGTTGCTCGTTGCCACGAAGAAGAGACGCACCGCGTCCACTCCGTACCGCTCGATCACCGTCCACGGATCGACGATGTTGCCGCGGCTCTTCGACATCTTGAGCCCTTCCTGGTCCAACACCGTGTCGTTGACGACCACGGCGCGATACGGCGGCTGGTGCGTCCCGTCGCTCGCGGGCGCTTCCAGCCCCGTGCGCGCGCTCACCTTCTCCAGCTCCAGACCCGACGCGATCGCAAGCAGCGAGTAGAACCATCCACGCGTCTGATCGATCCCTTCGGCGATGAAGTCGGCGGGATACTGCGCGGCAAACCGATCTCGATTCTCGAACGGGTAGTGCCATTGCGCGAACGGCATCGAGCCGGAGTCGAACCAGGTGTCGATGACTTCCGGGACGCGCCGCATCTGGCCGGCGCACCCGGGCTGTCGACAGCGCCAGTGATGCGCGTCGACATATGGCTTGTGGGGATCGAAATCGTTAGGCAGCGAGTGTCCGACGCGCTCGCCGAGCTCCGCGTAGCTCCCCACGACGTCGACGTGCGTCTCCTCGGCGTCGCAGACCCAGACGGGCAGCGGCGTTCCCCAATACCGGTCGCGCGAGATCGCCCAATCGATGTTGTTCTTCAGCCACTCGCCAAAGCGTCCTTCCCCGGCCTCCGGCGGATGCCAGTCGACGGCGGCGTTGCGTACGAGCATCGAATCTCGATAGTCAGTCGTCCGCACGAACCACGACGTGCGCGCGTAGTAGAGCAGCGGCGTCCCACACCGCCAGCAGTGCGGATACGAGTGCATGATCCGCCCTTCCTTCCACAGCACGCCCCGGTGCTTCAGCTCCGCGATCAGCAAAGCGTCGGCATCCTTCACGAACAGTCCGCCCACGACCGGCAGCTCTCGAGGGAACTGGCCGCGCGCGTCCACCGGCTGCAGGAAGGCGAGGTTATGGCGGCGCCCCGCGGCGTAGTCGTCCGCGCCGAACGCCGGCGACATGTGCACCACGCCGCTCCCGTCCTCCGCCGACACGAATGATTCGCCGACGATCACCTCGTGGGCGCTGCCCTCAGGGTACTCCAGCCAATCGATCGGGCGCTGATAGCGCCAACCCACCATCTCGGCACCGCGCAGCCGTCGGACGATCTCCCACCGCTTCTCGTAGTCCTCGCCGAGAACGGCGCGCACCCGGTCGGCGGCCAGGATGAGCGTTCGATGATCCTCACCTTCTCGACGCACGACCTCCAGATACTCGAACTCCGGATTCACGGCCAGCGCCGCGTTCGACACGAGAGTCCAGGGTGTCGTGGTCCAGACGAGGATGCGCCGCACGGCTCGTCGGCCGGCCGAGGCGCGGTCGGTACTGGTCGCGGCGTTAGCCGCGGCCGCGCTATCAATCTCGAGAGCGATGTAGACGCTCGGGTCCTCCACCTCCTCATAGCCCTGCGCGACTTCGTGGCTCGACAGCGCCGTGCCGCACCGCGGGCAGTAAGGCAGGATCTTGTGCCCCCGGTACAGAAGCTCGCGATCATACAGCGTCTTCAGTGCCCACCAGACACTCTCGACGTAGTCGTTCGTGTAGGTGATGTACGGATGCGCGTAGTCGAGCCAGAAGCCAATACGGGCGCTCAGCCGCTCCCAGTCCGCGCGATACCGGAAGACGCTCTCGCGGCACAGCCGATTGAACTCGGCGACGCCGATCGCTTCGATCTGCTGCTTGCCACTGATCCCTAACTGCTTCTCCACCTCGATCTCGACCGGGAGACCGTGCGTGTCCCACCCGGCCTTTCGTTCCACGCGGAAGCCCTTCATCGCGCGATAGCGGCAGAAGAGATCCTTGATCGTTCTGGCGAAGACGTGATGGATGCCGGGCCGCCCGTTTGCCGTGGGCGGTCCCTCGAAGAACACGAACGACGGCGACTCCGCGTTCGCCGCCAGCTGCTGCTCGAACAGGCGCTCCCGCTCCCACTGCGCAAGGAGCTCCTGCTCGATCGCGTCGGCGGGACGGTCGGGCGGCAGGGGCTCGAATTGCGCCGATTGCGCCATGTCGGTGTTGGTGGCGGTCATCGCTTACAACCGCTCGAGGACGCCCGAGACCAGACGCGTGAGCTTCGGCTCGGCGCCATTCGCAACCGCGATGATCTTCTCCACCGTTGCCGGCTCGAGTGCGTCGGGCAGGCACATGTCGGTGATAATCGAGACGCCGAGCACGCGCATCCCGCCGTGCACGGCAACGATCACCTCCGGCACCGTCGACATTCCGACGACGTCGGCACCGATTGCGCGCAGGAACCGATACTCGGCGCGCGTCTCGAGATTCGGCCCGCTGACGGCGACGTACACGCCTTCACGCAACTCGATCCCGCGCGCCAGCGCGACCTCGCGTGCGAGCGCCCGGAGCCTGGCATCGTACGCGTCGGACATGTCCGGAAAGCGCGGCCCGAGTCGGTCGTCGTTAGGTCCGGTGAGAGGATTGTCGCCGAGCAGGTTGATGTGGTCCGCAATCAACATCAGGTCGCCCGCACGCCAGAACGGATGCATCCCCCCGCAGGCGTTCGACACCACCAGGGTGTGCGCGCCTAACGCGCGCAGCACGCGCACGGGAAAGGTGACCTGTTGCAGCGTGTAGCCCTCGTAGCGATGAAAGCGGCCCTGCATCGCGATCACCGTTTTCCCCGCCAACCGTCCACAAAGCAGCCGGCCCGCGTGCGATTCCACCGTCGACAGCGGAAAGTGCGGGATGTCTGCGTAATCGATCGCGACGGCCGTCTCGATCTCGGCACCGAGTCGCCCCAACCCCGTTCCGAGGATCACGCCAACGTCCGGAACGGCATCGAATCGCTCTCGCACCGCGGCCGCCGCTTGCTCCACGCGTTCCAGCGTGTGAAGCGGCGACACGGGCTCACCGTTGGCGCTCTCCATGTCAGCTGTCATCTGCACGTGCGTCGTCATCCGCGGAAGAGCGCTCCGGAGCGCGGATTGGACGCAGGCGGTTCAGGCTCCTGCTCCTCGCCAATGATCGCCGCTGGATCGGGATCGGGTACGTCCTCCTCGACGGCGATCTCGGCGAGCTGGCGCTCGAGCATCACGCGGAACTGCTTCAGATAACCCCGTCGCATGCGCGCGAGGAGAGTGATCTGATCGGAAAAGCGCATGGCGTCCATCTGCGCGCCCTGCACGATCCGGTCGGCCTCGGAGCGCGCTTCGCGGAGGATGAGTTGCGCCTCGCGCTCCGACTGCTCCCGCACCTCGGCCCGCAGCTGCTGCGCGGAGACCAGCGCATCGTTCAACGCCTTGTCTCGGTCGCGGAAGCCGCGGAGCTGCTCGGTGAGTGAACGCACGTTCGCCTCGAGGTCCTGGTTTGCTCTCGTTAGGCGCTCGAGCTCGTCCGCGATCTGCTCGCGAAAGTCGTCGACGCGCGCGGCGTCATACCCGCGCATCGACTTCGGGAACTCCATCCGGCGCACGTCGAGCGGCGTCAGTCGAAAGATCTCGTCCTTCATGGCGTCCCTCCTTCCCTCGCGCCGAAGAGGATCGTTCCGAGGCGGACGAGCGTGGCGCCTTCCTCCGCCGCGACTTCGAAATCGTTCGACATCCCCATCGAGAGCTCCGTTGCCGGATGGCCAACCGCGGCGAGCGTATCTCGTCCGGCGCGCGCCGCGGAGAAGACGCGCCGCAGCGTCTGCTCGTCCGCGTCCAGTGGCGCCATCGCCATCACGCCGCGTACACGGAGTCCACTGAATTCGCGCAGTCGCTCTCCCTCCGCTTGCAGCGTCTCCAACGGGTAGCCTCCCTTCGATTCCTCGCCGACGACGTTTACCTGCAACAAGACCTCGATCGGCCGGTGGCGTTCCCCGCCGATCTCGTTTACCGCGTCAGCCAGTCGCGAGCTGTCGATGGAATGCACGAGGTCGAACTGGGCCACGTGCTTGGCCTTGTTCCGCTGCAGGTGGCCTATGAGATGCCACCGGACTGCCGCACGAACCGAGTCCATCTTCTTCAGCGCCTCCTGAACCCGGTTCTCACCGACGTCCCGGAGCCCTGCCTCGAACGCCGCCTCCACGGCATCGGGGCCGTGGGTCTTCGTCACACCAATGATCGTGACCCGCTGACCATGACCGCCCCGCCGAACTGCGGCATCGATCCGTCCACTGACCTCCCGCAGGCGCTCCGGCAGGTCAGAAAATCGCATAACGCACCAAGTTATCGGTGGTTACAGAGCGAGGCAAGTGAATCACTCTGCGCTGAAGTGCGTTGTGGCAGCAGCGATAAACGGGGGCATTCGAGAAGTCCCAGCGCATAATCGTCCATCGAATCGATCGACCCACGCACTCGCCGTTCACCGATCCATCCGTCGATCCGTCGGGCCCACGCCCGGGTCGTCGCCGTATCGATCGCTATCCCATGAGCGCTCGTCTGCCCGGAATCGGAGGAGCGGTCCTCGACGTAGACCAGCCCCCACAGCCGCCAATCATGCCCAAGGTGGTTGCGCGTTTGCTCATCGAGCGACACCGATGCCGCCACCGGCCGACCGAGATCCCGCGCACGACCCGCGATCGCCGCGGTAACGGGTATGCCAGCCCCGATGTCCGCTTCACGATCCGGAAGCAGGTGGTGACGTCGGGCGAGCTCGGCGTTGTACCAACGCGCGCCGAGGAGTGGCACCGTCACGACCGTCACGTCGCGTCGTAGCGAGTCGACTTGTTGCAGAAACCAGAGAGGATAGGTGTCGTTGTCACCCTCCACGAAGAGGACGGCGTTCCGTGGCGACGCTTGAAGCAGCGCTTCGCCCAGCCAGCGCGGCAGCGATGCCTCGGGCTGATGGCGGCGCGTGACGGCCGTCCAGTTCAGCGCGAGCGGCAGCGCGGCAACGAGCACGCCGAAAACGGGTCGGACGCGCAGGCGCTGCGCAAGGATAACGGCACCATAGCCGGCCCAGAGTCCCCAGGCCCAGAAACCGAGCACGAAAAAGTAGTCCCGCTCTCGCGCCTCACGAGTCGCGTTCGCGGGGAGAATCCCCCAGCCGAACGAGGGGCTCGCGCGCATGTTGAGGTAGAGCACCACGCCGATGCTTCCGCACGCGAAGAGAAGGAGCAAAGCGCGCCACCTGCGAGGATCGGCGCCGCGTTGGGCAGACGCCCCGATGAGGCCGAGACCGACGAAGACGATCGTGAACGCCGTGCGGCCCAACGTCGCGACGGGCGTCGGACCTAACGAGAGCGCCGCCTGCCAGTCGGCGTACTCGAACCAGTTCGCGAGCTGCAGCCAGAGCGGTGCGCTGCGCGGCCAGAGGCCTGGAACGTCGTACTGCCGTCGCCCTATCACCTCCAGAAGTGACGCCGCCGTCGACGGGTTTCCCTGATTGATCGCCGGATCGTGCCGGGCACGAACGAGCAGAACGAGCACCGCCGAAGCAGCCACCAGCGAGACGAACACCAGTCGCATGGCGCCCGGCGTCTGCCTCGGAATCGAGCGCCACATCTGACCCGCGAGCGGTGCCGACGCGATGACGATCACGACGCCAACCAGCCCGAGAACGAGCGACGCCCTACCGCCCCCGATTGCCGCGATGGTGACGCCGGTCAGCGCCAGCGCGGTCTGCCAATCGACCAGTCCGTCTTCGCTGCTTGCCGCGAGGTACACGGCTACGGGCGCGGCGACGAGCGCGCTCAGATGCAGAGGCGCCGCGAGCACGATCAGGTACGCGGTGAGGACACGCCAGCGCGCGCTTGCCGAGCGACCCGCTCGATCCGCGACAGCGAGAGTGATACCCACGAGCGCCATCGAGGCGGCATAGACCTCGGTCTCCGTGGCGTTGAGCCGCACCGTGCTCATGCCGCCAGCGCAGAGGATCGCTCCCATGACGTACCACCCGTCGTTGCGGCCCCGCTCCAGTCGGGGCCCGCTACGAACGAGCGCCGCGGCGAGCACCGCCGCCGTCACGGTGCACACCGCCGAGAAAAGGTTGCAGGCGACGCCGTACGGCAGGAAGGCGAACAGCCGCGCCCACGCCGCGAGCAGGAGGATGAAGAGCGGCGTGCCGGGGGGATGTGGGATGCCTAACGAGCGTGCGCTCGCGATGAATTCTCCCGCGTCCCAGAAGGTGACGTCGGGCGCGAGGGTCACGAGGTAGACGACGAGCAGCACGGCGCCCGCGATCCAGGCTCCGTGCTCGGCGCCCAGCCTCGCCGCGCCGCTACGCGCGCGCCTCGAGGCGAGGCTGTTCCGCACTCGATCGCGGCGGGACGCCAGCGAGCATGTCCCGAAGCTGCGCCGAGGTCAGGTTGCGCCAGAGTCGTCCCTGCACCGCCGCCGAGATGGCCGACGTCTCCTCCGATACGACGAGCACGAGCGCGTCGGTCTCCTCGCTGAGCCCGAGCGCCGCCCGGTGCCGCGTGCCTAACGAGCGATCGAGCAGCGCGGCCTGCGACAGCGGGAGAATGCAGCCGGCGCCGACGATGGTGTCACCCCGAATGATCACGGCACCGTCGTGAAGCGGCGAGTAGGGCGTAAAGATCGTCGTCAGGAGATCGGCCGAAACCTTCGCCTGCATCTCCGACCCCGAGCGCACGTAGTCGTCGAGCGGCACCTCGCGCTCGATGACCACGATCGCTCCGATCCCCGATCGGCTCAGCCGCTCGACGGCGTTGGCCGTCTCGTCCGCCACGTCAGAGTCACCCATGTGTCGGATGAAGCGCAGCATCGGTGATCGGCCGATCACCGACAGCGCGATCCGCAGCTCCGGCGCGAAGATGATCAATAGCGCGATCGCCCCGTACGTGTAGAGAAGCGTCAGCAGGTACGTGATCATCGTCAGCTTCAGCACGGCCGCCATGGCGTACGTGAGAAGCAGCACGACGATGCCGATCAGCACCGGCACGGCGCGCGAGCGATGCAGCAGGAGCAGCACGCGGTAGATCGCGTACGCGACGACCGCGATCTCGAGAACGTCGCGCCAGCCGACGGTGAGAAGCCGGAGCTGCTCGAGAAAGCTCACGTTCGTCCGCTCGCCTCGGTCTCGCGCTGCATGATCGCCCACGCGACGTCGAGCGCCTGGCGATTTGCCGCGACGTCGTGCACGCGAAAGACGCGCGCGCCGCGATGGAGCGCGGCCACGTTGGCGCCCACCGTCGCGTGAACGCGTGCCGCTGGTTCGTTCACGCCGGCGATCTCGCCGAGAAACCGCTTGCGCGACACCCCGACGACGATGGGGTAGCCCCATTTCGCCAGCTCCGGCAGCGCCGCCAACATGTTGAGTGAGTGCTCACCACGCTTCGCGAAGCCGATGCCAGGATCGACGGCGATGCGATCGGTCGCGACCCCCGAGCGCCGCGCCACCTCCACGCGTTGCCCGAGCTCCGCGAGCACATCGTCCACGACGTCGCCGTACTCGGCGTGAGCATATGTGCCCATCTCACTCACGCCGCCTCGAGAATGCATCAGGACCACTCCAGCGTCGGTGTCTGCGCAAATCTCGCCCATTCGAGGGTCGAGGCGAAAGCCCGAGACGTCGTTGACGATCCGCGCCCCCGCCTCGAGGGCCCGTCGCGCGACCTCGGACTTCACGGTGTCGATGGAGAGGACGACTTCGGGAACCGACTCGGCGATCGCTTCGATCACGGGAATGATCCGTCGCAGCTCTTCGGCCGAGTCCACCGGCAGCGCGCCCTGCGGCCGCGTCGACTCCCCACCCACGTCGATGATGTCAGCCCCCTCGGCTCGCATGCGCCTGGCATGCTCGATAGCCGCGTCCGGTGAAAAAAACTGACCCCCGTCGCTAAAGCTGTCGGGGGTCACGTTCAGTATGCCCATGATCAAGGGCCGGTGCATCGTCAGCAGCCGGCCCTTCACACGCCACGAGGTCGCCGAAGGCATTTTCTCTCTCGCTAGGCAGAGGGCGAGGGCCGAGAGTGAACTGCTGAGCAGTTACCCTCTACTCTCTGCCCTCTGCTCTCCGCCCACTACGCCGGCGACGGCTCCGGCCCACCGAGGAACGGTGGGGTACGCCTCGGCTCCAGGGCCGGAGTTGGCGCGGGCTGCGGCGAGCCGCCAGGCGTTGTCGCCCCGCTCACGCGGGGAGGCAGCAGACCACCCTTTGTCAGAATCGCGAAATCCTCACGCGTGAGCGTTTCGCGCTCGAGCAGCGCCGCCGCGACGGCGTGCAACAGGTCGATGTTGTCCTGCAGGGTCTTCTTGGCCCGCGCGTAGGCCTCCTCGATCACGCGCTTCACTTCGCTGTCCACCACCTGCGCCGTCTGCTCCGAGACTTCGCGCCGGTGCTGAATCTCGCGGCCGAGGAAGAGCTCCTGCTCGTTGTCGCCGACGAGCACGGGACCGATTGCCTCCGACAAACCCCACTGCGTGACATAGCGTCGCGCGATCGCGGTTGCCTGCTGGATGTCGCTCGCCGCGCCAGTCGTAACGCGATCGCGGCCGAACACGATCTCCTCGGCGGTGCGTCCGCCGTAGCTCATCACCAGCCGCGCCTCGAGCTGCTGGCGCGTGATGGAGACGCGATCGTCCTCGGGAAGGGTGAACGCCAGACCGAGCGCACGGCCGCGCGGCACAATTGTGACTTTATGCAGCGGATCGTTGCCCTGGATCTTGATCGCGCAGATCGCGTGACCGGCCTCGTGGTACGCCGTTAGGCGACGCTCGTCCTCCTTCATCACCATCGACTTCCGCTCAACGCCGAGCATCACTTTGTCCTTCGCGTCCTCGAGATCCATCATGTAGATGCGATCGTGGTTGCGACGGACGGCGAGCAGCGCGGCCTCGTTCACGAGATTGGCAAGGTCGGCGCCGGCCATGCCGGGCGTCCCGCGCGCCAGCATCGTGATGTCGACGTCGTCGGCGATCGGCTTGTTCCGGAGGTGAACCTTGAGAATGCCTTCCCGACCCCTGAGATCGGGCGAGTCGACGACGATTTGCCGGTCGAATCTTCCCGGTCGCAGCAACGCCGGATCGAGCACGTCAGGACGGTTCGTCGCCGCGATGAGAATGACGCCGTCGTTCGACTCGAAGCCGTCCATCTCGACCAGCAGCTGGTTGAGCGTTTGCTCACGCTCGTCGTGGCCGCCGCCGAGTCCGGCGCCACGGTGACGCCCGACCGCGTCGATCTCGTCGATGAAGATGATGCACGGAGCGTGGGCCTTGCCCTGCTCGAACAGGTCGCGTACTCGCGATGCGCCGACGCCGACGAACATCTCGACGAAATCAGAGCCCGACATCGAGAAGAAGGGACGCCCTGCCTCGCCTGCGACCGCGCGCGCCAGCAGCGTCTTGCCCGTCCCTGGCGGACCCACGAGCAGCGCACCTTTCGGCAAACGGCCGCCTAGCTTGGTGAACTTCTGCGGATCGCGCAGGAACTCGATGATCTCCTGCAGCTCCTGCTTCGCTTCGTCGGCCCCCGCCACGTCGGCGAAGGTCACCTTGGGCGTGTCGCCGGTGAGAAGCTTGGCTTTCGACTTCCCGAACGAGAACGCCTTCGCCCCGCCAGCCTGCATCTGCCGGAAGAGAAAGAGGTAGAACCCGATCAACAACAGCCACGGCAGGAAGTTGAGGACGTACGCCCCGATCGACGGGCGAGCGTCTTCGGCCTCGATGACGACGCCGCGCTTGGCCAGGCTGTCGACCTCGGGCTGCGCGTTCTCCATCGGCAGCCGCACGTTGAACTTCGGAACGTTGCGTCCGTCGTACGGCACCGGCGTCTTGAATTCACCCGTGACGTACTTGCCCGCCTGGATCTTGACCTTGCGGATGTTGTTGTTGTCGAGCTCGGACTTGTACTGGGTGTAGCTGATGAGCGGTGCCTGCTCGGATCGCCCGTTCGAGAGCTGAATCAGCGCGACGGGAATGAGCAGGATGAGGAGCCAGAATGAGAGCGTCTTCGAGAGACGGCCCCAGTTGACATCCTTCTTTGGCGACTTCGGAGGGCTAGTTACTGGCATTTACTGCAAGCTCGCGATGTACGGAAGGTGACGGAAATTTTCCGCGTGATCCAACCCGTATCCGACCAGGAACTCGTTCGGCGCGTCAAACCCAACAAATCGCGTTGGATACCGGAGCTCGGCGGCCACATGCTTGTGCAGCAACGCGCAGATCTCCAGCGAACGCGGTTTCCGTGCCTGTAGAAGGTCCATCAGTCGGTTCAGGGTACGCCCGGTGTCGACGATATCCTCCACCAGGAGAATATGCTTACCCCCCAATTCGGTTTCCGGATCATAAACGAGCTTTACGGTACCGCTGGACACCGTCGCGTCGCCGTAACTCGCTGCTACGAGGAAATCGATCTGTAGCGGCCGCCGGATCTCCCGCACCAGATCGCTGAGAAATATAAAGCTCCCCTTCAATAGGCCGAGGACGAGTAGATCCCCATCCGGATACGCTTTCGCGATTTCTTCTCCGATTTCACGAACGCGCCCCGCGATCTGTTGCTGCGTATAGACGATCCGGCGTACGGCACGGCCGGATAGTCTAGGATCGGCGATCGAGATAGTCACAGACATAGGTCACAACCGGCCCACCGGACCGTGCGGCTGCCGCGTCGCTGCGGCGAACACCTGGAATCCAGACGATCTCATCACCGGCGAGCACTACGGGCCAGCCCGCGCGGATGTGTCCCGAGATTCGAGCATCCGATAAAAGGTACTTCACCTTCCGCCTTGCGAGTTGATTTCCTCGCCGAATGCAGAGCCGATCGCCGGGTCGCCACGGCCGAATCTGAAGCGCGATGTCGAGCGGAAAGGCTGCCCGCCAGCGATCCGATACCCATTCGCTGCCCGCGGTTTCCCCCGCCCGATCAATTCCCGAGGACGGCTCGGCCAGGGTGAACCGCCAGGAACCCCACGTCATCGGTGGCACCAGCCTCCGTGGAAGCAGCGACTCCGCCGATGACTGGGTTGCGGCGTGGAGCTCGATCCACTCCCGCGACCGGCTGAGCTCCCACCCCCCGGACAATTGCACGCGATCGCCAGTCTCGCCCCCGAGCGTCAGTTCCGACGCGCGGACCGTTCCCGGCCTATCGAGTCTCACGCCAATTCGCGCGGCCAGCTCCGGCCACAGAACGCGTAGCGCTTCCGGCGAGAGCTCGCGAAGATCCGTAATGAGAGCGTACAGGCTCCCGACTCCGCGCGCGTCGCGTAGCACCCGATGCTCGATCGCGGTGTCTACCATCTTCGCCAGGTCTCCGCGCCATGTCGCCGCGCGTTCGGCCAGCTCGATCAATTCCGTGCCGAGTGCGGGCCGCGCGCGCATTAGAGCCGGGAGGAGATCGCGACGCACGCGATTGCGCAGGTACGCGAGTGAGCAATTCGTGGGATCCTCGATCCACCGAATCCCGCGCTCCTCGGCATACGCGTGCAACTTGGCCCGCGAAACATCCAGGAATGGACGGCGCACGGGCGACGACGCTCGCAGGCCAGCGAGGCCACGTGCGCCCGCGCCGCGAAGGGCTCGCATGAGTACCGTCTCGACCTGGTCGTCGCGGTTGTGCGCGGTGAGAATCGGTCCCTTCTCGCGCTCGGAAACCGACCGTAGGAACTCCCACCGGGCATCGCGCCACGCCGACTCACTCCGACCGACCTCACGCGCGCGCCCGATCACCACCGGAAGGGCGTAGCGCGACGCCGCACGTGCCACGAAGGCCGCCGCGCGGCCGCTGTGCGCGCCCGAGGCATGATCGAACGTCGCGACGACGAGCTGGCACGCCAGTGCCTCTCTCGCGCGCGCTGCCGCGTCGAGGAGACACATCGAATCGACTCCGCCCGAGATCGCGAGAACGGCACTGCCCTTCTGTGGCAGGCAGCGGCTCACGATCGTCACGAGCTCGTGAGTCGTGCTCACCGGAAGCGCTCGCTGCCTCTTTGCCACGCGCCGTCTCACATCTATCTTCATTCGCACCGCCGCAACCGGAGATGCTCGTGGAATCGCATGGTCCGCTCGGAGTTCTGTGGGTTGGTGTGGCGCTTGGCGCATTCTACATCGCGCTCATCTGGCTGAACACGCTCCTGGGCTTCTTTCTCACGCCGCTCTTTCTCATCCCGCAGACGTGGCTGATGGATGCCATTGCCCGTCGCCGAGCCAGACGGAACGAAGTGGAGACGGAGCGCGACGTATCGCGCGTCTGAGCACGGTGCGGAGCGAATGTATTCGACGGGACGGGCGACATCGCCCGTCCCTTTCTTGTCTACGTGCGATGCGTGCCGCGCTTGCGATCGTCAGCGCTCTCTCGACCCTGCAGCCCAGCCGAGCCCACGCTCAACTCTTCGCGCGACCGTGGCTCCGCTGGCACACGCTAACGGTTGGCCGCTTCGACGTTCATTACCCCGACGAGCTAGCGCAATGGTCGCGGTTCGTCGCTGAACGACTCCCCGCGGTAGATTCGGCCGTTGGACGGCTCGTCGGATACTCGCCTCCCGGTCGCGTGCAGATCGTGATCGACGATCCATTCGACGTCTCGAACGGATTCGCGTTCACGGCGATCGATCATCCTGTCATCGTCTTCTGGGCGTCGCCACCCGATCCGCGCGAGAGCATCGGTCAATTTCGGACGTGGGGCGAGATGCTCGCCGTGCACGAGTTCGGGCACGTCGCGCACCTAACGAGACCCTCCCGGAATCCCTGGACGCGACTCCTCTGGCGCGCGGCGCCCGTCGACCTTGGGCCTATCCCCCTGCGCGCCCCGCGCTGGGTGCTCGAGGGCTATGCGACATACATCGAGGGCATCGTCACCGGAACCGGGCGGCCGCACGGCATCTGGCGTCCGGCGACGCTGCGTCAGTGGGCAATCGAGGGCCGGCTGCCTAACTACGCCCAGTTGAGCAGCTGGGGCGACTTCGAGGGCGGCGAGTTCGCCTATCTCGCGGGCTCCGCGTTCCTTGAGTGGCTCGCTCGGCGACATGGCGACTCCAGCCTCGTCGACGTCTGGCGGCGGCTCAGCGCGCGCACCAACCGCACCTTCGACGAAGCCTTCGCCGGCGTCTATGGTGATCCGCCGGCGCTCGTCTACGACCGCTTCCGCGCCGAGGTCACGGCCGACGCCGTGCAGATCGACAGCGCGCTCACGCGCGCGGGGCTCGTGGAGGGCGATCTCGTGCAGCACCTTGCCCGAGCGACTGGTGATCCCGCCATCTCGCGCGACGGTCGGCACATCGCGGTGGTGCTCCGCTCGGCGACGCGGCCATCGCGCGTGGTCGTCTGGAACACGACGCCGGAATCGGACTCGAGCGAGCGTCGCGCTCGCGCGCGTCTGCTGCAGCGCGACCCGGAAGACGTTCCCGCCCGCCGGATTTATCCCGTTCCCAAACGGGCGATCGCGACGCTGGTCGCAAGCGACGGACGCTCCTACGAGGATCCGCGCTGGTTTCCAGACGGCAGGCGGCTGCTGCTCTGGCGCTCGACCCGACGGCCCGACGGATCGCTGCGCCCCGAGCTGTACATCTGGGACTACGCGCGCCACGACCTCCGACGCCTAACGAGCCAAGCCGGCGTGCGCAATGCGGACCCGTCCCCCGACGGGTCACACATCGCGGCGCTCCGCTGCGCCGGCGGACATTGCGACGTCGTCATCATCGATGTGGCGTCGCGTCGCATGCGCACCGTTGCCACCGGCGACGTTGCAACGTCGTTCGCGCGCCCGCGATGGCAGCCCGATGGCGGCGGGATTGCCGTCGCCGTGCAACGTGAAAATCGTTGGCGCATCGCGTTCGTGGATACGTCCGGCGCCCCGCCGCGGTTCATCGATCCGGACGATGGCGCCAATCGCTTCGACCCGGACTGGATCGACCGCATCTCGCTCGTCGTGGTGAGTGACCGCGCCGGAGCACCGAATCTCGAGCGTATCGATCTCGGTCCTTCCGGCCCGACGGCTCGGGCACTGACGCGAGTTACCGGCGCGGCGATCGCGCCGGACGTGAATCCAGCCGACAGCTCGATCTGGTTTCTCTCGCTGCACTCTCGGGGATACGATGCGCGGCGACTGGCCAAACCGCTGTCGCTTCCTGAATCGCCGTCCATTCTGCTCGATACGCACTTATATCCAGTCGTCGTGATGCCCTCGTCGGGGGTGCGGAGCTTTTCTCCAACGGGCGCGACGGTGGAGCGTCGCTATGGACTCGGAGACCGCATTACGCGCTGGGTGCCCGCTGTCGCCGCCACATCCAATGGGCGCGAGGCAACGCTCGCGATCGTGAATGCGGACGCCGTGGGTCGGCTCACGGTGCTTGGTCAGGTCGCAATCGGGAGCGGCGACGCTTGGCGCGGCGGCGCGGTCGACCTGGTCTGGCGCGGTTGGCGCCCCGTCATCCGAATCGGCGGTTTCACCGCCGCAACGACGACTCCGCTCTTCGATCCATTCAGCGCCACGTTGCGCGCAGACAACCTCGATCGACTTACCGGCGCTCGTGCGCGCATCGACTACACCCACTCGCTCGATCGCGCCGACATTCGTCTCGGTGTCGGCGGTAGTCTCGGCGGACTGAGTTCCAGAGAGACTCGCACGATAGATATGAGTCGCGATCTCGGCTTCGGCGAGCTCGCCGCGACCCTGCGCCAGAGCGGCGCCGCGGCCTTCGGATCCGAGGGCATCTCTGTGCACCTCACCGGCGGCGAGACCGGCGCTGCCGAGTACGAGAGGTTCGTCGCGTCGACGGCGGTGCGGCTCGTCGTGCGCGGCTTCCCCTCGCTCGATGCTGGCGCGAGCTACGGTCGCGTTTCGACGGGAGCGCCATCTTTCGAGCAGTTCGTCATCGGCGGGCTCCCGTCGAATCTCGTCGACGCGTCGCTGCTGACGCAGCGCGTCAGCGTGCCTGCTCTTCCGAGTGGCATCGTTGGCGGCGATCGAGTGGTCACCTATCGGGGCGCCACATCGCTCGCGGGGCTGTCACCATACTTCGTGGCCGCGAGCGCCGGATTCGCGACGAATCGCTTCGACGATTGGCACCGTGTGCTCGGTATCGAGCTGACTATGGATCAGAGCCCGGTTCCCGTGCTGGGACTTCCGGGCGTGCGTCTCATTGCCGGTGTCGGCTACTCGCTCGACGAGCCGGTGCGCCATCAGACGCGAGGCTATCTCTCGGCAACACTGCGCCCGTAGGTTGGTGTCACACGCGCCGAAGATCGCTACAGACAGCGCGAGGCCGCTTTCCTATATTACGCGCCGCCCAGGCGTCCCACCACGCTCGTGCCACTCACCGGAGGACGATCATGCAGCTTCGCCGTGGTTCACGGTATTGGTTAGCACTTACTGCACTCACAGTCACTGGAAGCGCTGTTCGGGCCCAGGGCTTCGGTCTGAACGAGATCAGCACCTGTGGTCTCGGGCGCGGCTACGCCGCCGTCGCCAATGGCTGCCATGACGCGTCGTCGATCTACTGGAACCCCGCGGCCGTCACGAATCTGAATGGATGGACGTGGGCCGTCGGCGCCGCCGCCATCGTCATCGATGGCAAGTTCGTCCAGGACACGACCTTTCGGACATACAAGGGTGACGTGCCGACCGCGATCATCCCGAACGCGTTCGTGAATTATCACAATCCGTCGAGCCGTCTATCGTACGGCATTGGCGCGTACGTCCCGTACGGCCTCACGTCGCAATGGCACGACGACTTCCCGGGCCGCTTCTCGGCGAAGAAGGCGTCGCTGCAGACGATCTATGTGCAGCCGAATGTCGGCTGGCAGATCAACAAGAACTGGAGCATCGGGGCGGGCCCGATCATCGGCCACTCGAGCGTCGAGCTGATCCAGTCCGTGGATCTGTCGCAGCAGGTCGAGACGATCGGTGGGACCTCCGTCACGCTGGCGCAGCTCGGAATCCCACAACGCACCGAGTTCGCGCGGGCGCGGCTCAAAGGCGACGCGTGGGGCTACGGCGCGCATGTCGGCATTCAGGGGAAGCTCTCGCCTAACTGGACGCTCGGTCTCCGCTATCTCACCCAGATCAACTTCAAGTACGACGATGCGGATGCGACGTTCACGCAGGTGGCGACTGGGCTCGTCGTTCCCGCGGCGATCCCGAATCCGTCGAACCCGACGCAGGTCGTCATACCAGCGGGAACGTCTATCGACGCGATCGTCGCTCCCTTCTTTGCCGCCGGCGCTCCGCTGTCGGCGCAGAAGGTGAGCACGAAGATCTCGCATCCGTCGCAGTTCCAGGCCGGGTTCGCGTACACCGGCATTCCGAACTGGGAGTTCGAGGCGGATTACGCCTTCGTGGGCTACAAGTCGTTCAAGGAGCTGCCGATCAACTTCTCCAACCTCGCGACGCCGAGCCGAACGCTGGTCGAGGATTACAACAACTCATCGGCGCTTCGCCTCGGCGCCGAATACAAGTTCGCGAACAACGTGCACGTCCGCGGCGGCTTTGCCGGGGTCACGCGCGCCGCGCCCGACATCACAGTGACGCCGCTCCTCCCCGAGCAGGATCGTGCGAACTACTCGTTAGGGTTCTCGGCGCCGGTGATGGGCCGCCTCGTCGTGGATGGCGGTTGGGTGCTCGTCACGACGCCGGGTCGTCGCGGTCGCATCGACGAGCGGTCGAGCACGACGACGCAAACGGCCGCGCAGTTGAACACCGGGGTCTACTCGCTCACCGCGAACATCTTCGCGCTGGGCCTCAAGAGCTCGTTCTGAACCGTGCTTCGGGGAGATTTCCGAATGTCGAATAGAATCTTGTTCCGCGGCGCGGCTCTGCTCAGCGTCGTCGCCGCCAGTGCGTGCACCGACAAGACGGCGAAGGTCCTCGGGCCTCGCCCGGCCGACGCGAACGGCATCTTTCAGAGCTACGTCGCGTTAGGCAACAGCATTACCGCCGGCTATCAATCGGCCGGCATCAGCGACTCCACCCAGCAGCGGAGCTACGCGGTGCTGCTCGCGAAGCAGATGGGGACGCGCTTCGCGTACGCCTCCCTCGCGAACCCCGGCTGTCCGCCGCCGATCAACAATTTCAACACGCAAACACGCCTCACGCCGACGGGCTTTCCGACGAGCACGAGCTCGACCTGCTACCTGCGGAGCGGCACGGTCGCGATCCTGAACAACGTCGCGGTGCCCGGCGCCACGACATTCGATCCCGACGCACCGTCATCGACATTGACGCCGTCCGCCAATCTCCTCACCCAGCTCATTCTCGGCGGCGAGAATCAGGTGCAGCGCGCGCGCGAGGCGAATCCGACCTTCGCGACGGTCTGGATCGGCAACAACGACGTTCTCGCGCCGGCTGTTTCGGGAATACTCACGCCCGCGCCTGGGATCTCCCCGGGTGTCACACCGCAGGCGACCTTCCAGTCGAATTACGATAAGTTCATCACGGACCTCACCGCGAATAACGCGGCGCTCAAAGGCGTGCTGATGGGCATCGTCAATGTTGCCAACGCGCCGATTCTCTTCTCCGGCCGAGTTCTGCAAAGCCCCGCTTTCCTCGGCGCGCTCAGTCAGGCCGCCGGCAAGCCCGTCACAGCGGATCCGACGACCTGCACGGCGACGACGAACTCGCTGATCAGCTTCCAGATCGTTGCCGCGATTCGCGCGGGCACGCATCCGTCCACGATCTTCTGCGAGAAGACGGCCCAGCCGCCCGTGGGCGATGTCTTCGTGCTCGATTCGCAGGAGCTGACGACGCTCACTGGCTATGTCACGGCCGTGAACAGCTACATCAGTGGGAAGGCGCAGGCGATCGGCTTCGCCTATCTCGATCCGAACCGGGCGCTCGACAGTCTCAAGCTGAAGGGCGAGATCTCTCCCCTCGGACCGAACTTCGCCGCCCCGACCTCTCCGTTCGGCAAGTGGATTTCGCTCGATGGAGCGCACCCGAGCACCTGTGCGCACATCCTGATCGCCGATTACCTGATCGACGCGATCAACGCGAAGTACACAACGACTCTCACAAAGCTGGCCATCCCTGCCGGCACGACTTGCCCGGAAAAGTAGAACACGCAGTCAGAACGAACGAGGGCGGCCAATCGGCCGCCCTCGTTGTTTTTCTTCCGTGCTTTCTGGGGTGGCGAAGCAAGGCGATGGCCCCTGACACTCACTGACACGACGCTGAAACCACTGACGGGCTCCTTGTAAAGGAGGGCTCCTCGCTCAGCTCATGATTTGCTTTGTTCAAAACCACAGGATGCTTCCAAGATCAGTGGACGCGTCGCTGCTGAGGAGAGCGT
>JAJKIR010000158.1 GCA_021154325.1 Gemmatimonas sp. | reverse complement strand
GGCACGCCGCGAATGAAGGTCACCAGGCCGTCGATTGGCGAGCGCACCTCGCCCGTCTTACGGCCGAGAAAATCCGTCGTGTAGCCGAGGAGCTGGCCCTTCGTCACGCGCGCGTCGCGATCTACCGAGGCGATGAAGACACCGGCGCTGTCCGCGGCCAGGCGCGCGCCGGCACCGTCCAGCCAGATTGGACGTCTGACGGGCACGTACTTTCGGTCGATCACCTTCAACGCGCCGAGCACGTTCAGCGACCCGTCCACCAGCGCGGTCACGTCTGACGGCGCCACGATGCCGCTCCGACCCGCCTCGGCCACGAGCACCGTCTTCCCCCGCACGAGTGCCTGACCCGAGAGCGACCGCCCGGCGTTAGGCGCGCTCAGATCGACGTTGGTGACGATGACGTGATCGAGCCCGAACGCCATGATCAGCTTCAGCGCCGCCGAATCCTGCGCCGCGTTCCCGCTCCGGAACCAGTAGCTGTATGGACGCAGATTCTCGTCGAGATCGCCGCCATGGAGATCGACGACGACATCCGCAGGCGCGACCACCTGGTTCGTGATCGCGGCGAGGGCACGCTGCGTTTGCGTGCCGCTCGCGTCGCCGGGATAGCTCGCGTTCATGCCCCTGCGATCGACGGGATTGATGTGCGGCGTCATCGACGTCCACGACGGGATGTTGATGATCGGCACGACGATCACGGTGCCCGACATCCTGCTCGCGTCCAGCCGCGAGATGAGCCGCTGCATCGCGATGATCGAGCTGTACTCGGTGCCGTGGCTTCCGGCGACGAACGCCACGACCGGGCCCGGCTTCGCGCCGTGAATCACCGCCACCGGAATGTCGAGCGCCGAGTCGGAACCGGCCGGAACTGCGATGACGCCCATCGCCGTCTTCCCCGCTTGGGCCGTCACACCTCCGACGGTGATCGCGGTTCGTGCTTGCTGCTCCTGTGCTTGTGCTGCCGACGCGAGCAAGAGCAACACGACAACTGAGTGGCGGAATGATCGTCTCATGTTGGTGATTGGTGATTGGTGATTGGTGATGCTTGGTGGTGTGGTTGCTGATTAGCGATATGAACACCAGTCACCAATCACCGTCCACCAGTCACAGATTTCGGTCCCCAGTTTACCTGCGCCAGATCCGCGAGCACCCGCTCCGCCACCGCTTTGAATCCGGCGGCGAGCAGATCCGATTTCGCCGCGCGGACGTCGATGTTGGGATATGTCTTCTCCTCCGACATGTCGCGCGTTGAGAGGCGAAGCGTCACCGAGTCACCCCGGGCGCGATAGAGCGAACCGGCGACGATCGCTCCCGCGCCGACGCGCGCGCCCATGGCGCGGCGCTCCATCACGTCCCGCGTCGCGCGCGCCGCTGAATCTGCCACCACCTGCGCCCCGAACCGCTTCGCCACCAGCGCGCGGAGCGAGTCCGAGAGTTGGCGCGCCACCACGGTGAGTGAATCGTTCCCCGTCTGATTCTCGAGGTCGAACACGAGCACGAGCTTGGGATCTGCACGCGTACGCCAGCTCACGCGCTCGAGGGCGCGCGACACGTTGCGGACAGCGCCGAGCGCCTCCTGCGGCTTGTCGAGATCCGTTGCCGCCCGATCGGAGAACGGATAGTTGCGCCAGACGTCGAGCACGATCGTCTGCGCGACAATCTCGTCCGCGCGTGTCGTGAGGATCGTCATCACGATCGCGCCGATGCCGAGACTGTCGGCGATGCGGCGCTGTACGTTCAGGTCCGGTTGCGACAGGAGCCGGAGGAGCTCGGAATCGGTCGCCAGACTGTATCCCATTCCGACGATCGCCTTGCGCAGCGAATCCTCGATGATATGGCTGGTCGACGCGACTTCGGCGCGGAGCGTCGCGTCTCTCACGGGCAGAATCGCTACCCGTCGCGGCCGCGCGAAGATGGGTGCCTTCGGCGTCGGTGCCGCGGCACGCGGCGGTGTACGGTTGCCGGCGACCGAACGCGGCGGCTGCGGCGCGTGCGCCGGTGCAGCCGGTGTCGGCTGAGCAGTTGGCTTCGCATTCGGGCGGACTGCGACGTCTGGTGCCGCGTTAGGCGTTCCGGCCGCGACCGTCGCGCCGCGCAGCGCCGAATCCGTGTACGCGCGCGTCAGGCTGCGCCGGAGCGAGTCCAGCGCCCGGCCGCCGTTAGGCGCCTGCGTTCCGCTCAGCCGCGCCTTCGCCATCTGGGTGCGCACGGCTTCGGCGATGCGGAGCGAATCGTCGTGCGTCAAGCGCACTGACGGTATGCCGAGCGCCGCGCTGTCCGTGCGCGCTCCGCCCGGTGTTATCAGGGGCGCGGCTGCGCCCCGAACGCTCGTACCGTTCCTAACGAGGGCAAGCGCGATTCCTGCCGCAGCCAGAGCGACAATGGCGGCAGCGATCGCCACCACGCGACGTGATCCGCGCCGCCGTGACAACACGGCTGGTGTGCCGCCGCTCGGCGCGGCGAACGCCGGCTCACTCGACGACGCGCCGCCCGTCGACACGCCTGACGGCGTCGGCAAATTCTCGAGATCCGCGAGTGCAGCGGCAGCGGTTGCGGGACGGTCGTCCGGATGCTTCGCCAGGAGTCGCATGATCAAGTTCGCGAGCTCCGGCGGCACGCCGGGACAGCATTCCTCGAGCGGCGTCGGCATTCGCGTGAGCTGCGCCGCCATCGTCGCCTGCGGCGAGCTGCCGCTGAATGGCTGCACGCCAGTGAGCAGCTCGTACGCGAGCAAGCCCACGGCATAGAGATCCATGCGGTGATCGGCGCTCGGATCCGCCGCGAGCTGCTCGGGCGCCATGTACGCTGGCGTCCCGATCGCGATGCCCACAGACGTCGTGCCCGAATGCGGCAGCGACGCCGACAACGCCTTCGCAACGCCGAAGTCCGTCACCAGCGAGTGCGATCCGTGATGCAGGATGTTACCCGGCTTGATGTCGCGGTGGATCACGCCGCGCCGGTGCGCGTACGCGAGCGCGTCGAGGACGTCGTGCAGCACGCGCGTCACCGTGCGCGGCGAAAACTTTCCCGCGTGTGCCAGCGAATCGCGCAGCGACACGCCCTCGACGAACGGCATCGTGTACCAGAGCAGCTCGCCGTGCTCGCCCGCGCTCAGCACCGGCACGATGTGCGGATGCTGCAGCTGTGCCGCCAACATGATTTCGCGTCGAAAGCGCTCGCGATTCATCCCGGCGCCAAGCTCCGGCTTGAGCACCTTCACTACGACCGTGCGTCCGAGCGCGTGCTCGAGCGCCACGAAGACGCGACTCATCCCGCCCCCCGTCAGCTCACGCTGGATCGTGTAGGCGGGCGCGAGTGCGCGCTGGAGCTCGGCGCTAAAGGAGTCGGTTTCCACGAATACTTAGACGCAACTCGGGACGAGAACGGACGAAGTTACGGCGAGGCGCCTCCGGCAGGTAGCATGTGGGACGACCCGGCCAGTCGTGACCCGCGGCGGGCGTTGCGGCACCTCTCTACGCCGGGTAATACTCCGTTATATGAGCCGTGCCTTCGTGAACGAGGACGCGGGAGCGGGTGGGCCCAAACGCCACTTCGCGCTCCCTCCGCGAGATGACCCGGGTTACGACGCCGCCGCGGCGGAGGCCCTCCTGGAGGCCGCACGCGAAGGCGAGACGCAGAGCGCCGAAGAGGCCACTGGCTACTACTGGGGTGAGGCCCGGCTGCACCCGCATGTGAAACGCATTCTCGCCCGTGCCGAGCGCGAGGGCGACGATCGCCTGGCACAACTCGCGTCGCGATTTTTGAAGTGACTCTAGTGGTTGGTGGTTGGTGGCTGGTGGCTTGTGACTGGTGACTACCAACCACCAACAACCAATCACCAACCACTAGCCACCAACGACCAATTACCAGCCACCAGCATGAGCTGGCGTGACCTTGCTGGAATCGCCTCGGAGCTCGCCGGCGACGCGCGGCGGGCCGTCGACCGCGCGCTCGGCAAGACTGGCGCGTACCACGCTGTTGGGTATCGCGGCTACGCCACCGCGCAGCGCGCTCTCCTTCTCGGACGCGTCCTCGAGCACACGCGGATCGCGAGCGCCGACGCGTCCCAGTCGCGCTGGCGGAATCTGCTGGCGATGGTGCAGCGCATCGACGCCGATCCGCTGCCGTTCGCGAAGGTTCGCGCTCGCCTCGGCCACCACGAAACCGAGCTGGTCGCCGACGACGAAGGATTCGTCAGGCAGTGGATCTCGACCGGGAGCGCCATCACCGCCAGTGGGTGGCACCCCGTGCATCTCGAGGTCGTCGCGGGTCCGGAGACGCCGGTCTCGACGCAGGCGCATGCACCGGCCCGCGTCCTCATTCCGTCGTTAGGCGCCAGGCTGGGCGTCATCAGCGACATGGACGACACAGTGCTGCAGTCGGAGATCACGAGCTTCGTGCGCGCGGCGCGGCTGATGCTGCTCGAGAATGCGCGCACACGGCTGCCCTTTCCGGGCGTCGCCGCGTTCTATCGCGCGCTCGAGCGCGGCGCCGGCGGCAGCGAAGCGAATCCGATCTTCTACGTCTCGAGCAGCCCGTGGAACCTCCACGACGTCATCGCGGACTTTCTCGACGCCCAGGAGATACCCGTCGGCCCGATGCTGCTCCGCGATTGGGACATCGGCCCCGAGATGATGCGAACGCGCCAATACAAGCTCGCGCAGATCCGCGAAATTATGGGCACGTACCCCTTGCTGTCGTTCATTCTCGTCGGTGACAGCGGCCAGGAAGATCCCGAGATCTATGGCGAGCTCGTGACGGAGTTTCCGGGACGGATCCTCGCGATCTACATCCGCAACGTCTCACCGCATCCGGAGCGTCTCGCGTCGATCCGCGCACTCGCGGATCGTGTGAGCGCCGCCGGTTCGACGCTGCTCCTCGCCGACGATACGCTCACCGCCGCCCGTCACGCCGCGGCGCATGGCTGGATAAACGAGGCCGCGCTTCCCGAGATCGGGACGGAGAAGCGCGCGGACGAGGGAACGAGCGGCGCAAAGGTCGAGACCCCGGGCGTCGAGCCGAAGACAGCTCCGACCATCGTCGTCGATCCGGACGTGAAGAAGAGCGACGTGGAATAGCGCGATGTACACCGAGTCGCAGGAATCCTGGCCTATTCATTCGATGACCCGCCCGCAGCCGCCCGTCGTCGATCCGGGGCCGCTCCCAGGCCTTCGGCAGCCGCCCTCGGACGCGATCGTGCTCTTCGACGGGAAGTCGCTCTCCGGCTGGCGCCTCGCCGACTCCACCGATCAGCCGGCGCAATGGAAGGTGGCGGATGGCTACATGGAGGTGGTCGCTGGCGCCGGGAACATCGTGACCGCGCGCAGCTTCGGCGATGTTCAGCTGCATGTCGAGTTCATGGCGCCGGCACCCGCCCACGGCGAAGGACAGGGCCGCGGCAACAGCGGTGTGTTCCTGATGGGGATCTACGAGATTCAGGTGCTCGATTCGTATCAGAATCCGACGTATGCCGATGGAGCCGCCGCGGCCGTGTACGGGCAGTATCCGCCGCTCGTGAACGCGAGTCGCCCGCCAGGCGAATGGCAGACGTACGACATCGTCTTTCATCGTCCGCGATTCGACGCGAGCGGCGACGTGACGAGCAAGGCCCGCATGACGCTCCTGCACAACGGCGTGCTCGTGCAGGACGACGTCGTGCTCACCGGCCCAACGGCCCACAAGCAGCGCCCGCCGTATGCGAAGCACGCCGATCGCCTGCCGCTGATTCTCCAGGATCATGGAGACCCGGTGCGCTTTCGGAATGTCTGGGCTCGCGAGCTAGAGCATCATCCGTAGTCGTTAGGCGATCAGCCGCAGGGCGCCGGGAATGATGCGCACGCTGAAGCGGCGCCCCGTCGCCAGGAGCTCGCCGTCGGCGACGAACGCATCGTCGCGGCCAGTCTCGATCGTCGCTTCGGTCGCGCGGACGCGAACGAGCACGCCGTCGGGGATCGGGGCGCCTGCGCTGAGCCGCGCGAAGTTGAGCATCAACGAACGGCGCGGCCGCGCCGGCACGTAGCACAGCTCGAAGACACCGTCGGCGGCACTCGCGTCGACGGGCAGCACCATCCCGCCGCCTAACGTGCGGTGGTTGGTCACGAACGCGGCCGAGGCGAGCGTCTCGAATTGATGCCGCTCGCCTCGCTCCGCGTCGCTATAGTCGATTCGCAGCCGGTCGTCGAGCGACCAGGGACGCAGGAGCGCCGCCGTCGCCGAAAGCTTGTAAACGTGGCCGCCGAGGACGTTCGCGACGCGCCGCGACATCGATGACCATTGCTTGAGTCGCGTCACCGCGAGCGCGGCGCGCGAGACGAGCGCCAGCCCACCGACGCCGCAGAAGACGCGGCCCTCCACCTCCACGAGATCGATCGATCGCGGCTCGCGCTCCGCAATCCGGCGCGCCGCGGCGTCGATGCGTGCTGGCACCCCGTACTCGCGCGCGAGATCGTTGGCGCTGCCTAACGGGAGAATGCCGAGCGCGGTCCGCGTGCGCGCCAGCGCCTGTGCCACGGCATTGATCGTCCCATCGCCGCCCGCCGCGACGACGACCGCATAGCCCTCGGCCGCTGCCTCGTGCGCGTGGCGCGTCGTGTCTCGCGCGTCCCGCGGTGCCACGAGCTGGGTCTCGTATCGACGTCCAAGCTCGGCCAGCGCCGTTTCGTGCCACTCGGAACTCCGAGCGAGACGCGCCCGCTCATTTATTATGACGAGAGCCCGTTCGCGATCAGGGTTAGCTGTCATATCAGTCGCGTCGGAAGGGCATCCCAAGACCGAGAAAGTGGAGGGAACGCAGATTTCGCAGATTTCGCAGAAACAACAAAGGAGCGGCAACCCCTTCTTGAAAGGCCGTTGCCGCTCTCTTGTCAGTGGTATCAGCGCCGTGTCAGTGTTATCAGGGGCCTTCTTCGCGGTGCGCCGCTACGATCTTCATAGCGCCGAGAGGAGCAGGAGCGCGCGCGAGCAGCGCGCGCGACTCCAAATAGACCCTTAGCGCGAGCGCGCGCGAGCGGTGTTTGTTGTTCGCTCTGCGAACAACAAACACAACAAAAGCCCCGCAATGTCGGCACGCCGAACATTGCGGGGCTTTATTCGCTGGCAGGATTCGATCGGTTGTTTCGGCGCCACGGCGTACGTGGCCTGATCGACTTCCCTTACCCTTGTCGTACGGTCACGACGCAGGTGCTCTTGTACGGAGAGCGAATCAGTTGTGTCCAGCGACCTCACAACTATCTCGGCCAGTGCCGAACTACTGCCGAGCTGTCTTCGGATGGCGTCCCACCGGAGACCGTCACGTCCGGGTATTGACCGAACTCCCGAGCGCATCGCCAATGTGCGAACTCGCCTGATCGTCGTCAATCGAGAAAGTTTCCCGAAGGAACCGGGCTGGTGGTTAGGGCTTGTGGCTGGTGATTGGTGGTTCGTGACTGGTAGGAAAAGGAAAGGCCGGCGCTTCGCGCCGGCCCTTCGAAATCACCAATCACCAATCACCAGCCACCCACCGCAAGCTACGGATTGCGATCCGTGCACGCGGTCCAATTCGGATTGTTCGTCTCCGTCTGCGACGGAGTGAGCGTGACGTCGGCGCCGTACGTGCCGCCCTTGAAGTAGCTGCCCGTCGGGAAGACCTGTGCCTGCGTCCGACCATACTGGCGAATCAAGCGCCGCATGTCACCGAGGCGGTGAGCGGTCATGTACATCCAGAACGCGCGCTCGCGGAACAGCATGTCGACCTGCGCCGCCGTGCCGAACTGACCGGGGCTTGGATC